>JAAVDA010000015.1 GCA_014802045.1 Bacteroides sp. | reverse complement strand
TTTTTTTAACGATATTCAGGTGGTGATAGCGTAAGGGTTCCACCTCTTCCCATTCCGAACAGAGAAGTTAAACCTTACCACGCCGATGATACTGCGAAAGCGGGAAAGTAGGTAACCGCCCCCTTCCAAGGGAAGCCGCAAACTCCACAAGAGACTGCAGCTTCCCTCTTTTTATACCCATTTGATATTAAAGTTTCTTATATTATTGGCAGGGAGGTGAGATGTGGTGGAAAATTCGTAAATTTGTCGTCAAAGAGATTATACGATGGAAAACGATAAACCCAAAGTGGTGATTACAATCGGCCGACAGTTCGGCAGTGGTGGTAGGGAGCTTGGCATGCATCTTGCCGAGGCTTTCGGCTTCAAATATTATGATAAGGAGCTTCTGAGTGAAGCAGCAAAGAGAGCGGGCATGAGTCCGGAATTTTTTGAGAAAAACGACGAGAGATTTCCCACCTTTCTCAATGGTCTTTTCTCTTTTGCCTTCGGCATGAATCCGTCAAATTTCTATGCAGGCTCCACTTCTATAAGCGACGACAATATCTATAAGGCTCAGAGCGATTTCATCCACTCATTGGCCGACAATGGTTCGTGTGTCATAGTAGGCCGCAGCTCAGACTATGTGCTTCGCGACCATCCCCACACATTGAATATCTTTGTGCATGCCCACATGGACGATTGCGTGGATAGAATCATGCGTAGGGATTCTTCGCTTACGCCCGAAAAAGCGCGGGCGAAAGCCGAGAAGGTCAATCGTCTGCGCTCAAACTATTATAATTTCTATACCGACAAGACTTGGGGTGCAGCCGGAAGCTATGATCTCACAATCAACACATCGCTGCTATCCATGCCTCAGATTGTAGAGGTGATCCGCACCTATCTCAATCAGCGTTTCCCCGGGGCAATTGATTAGCTTCCCTTATGCGGGCCGGATTTGTGGCTACTGTCTCACACAGTGAATTGACGGCTGAAGCCACAAATGAAATGCCGGTTATGAGCACAACTGTGCTCTCGATTGTGCGCACGCTTGTGCAGAGTATCACCACTCCGGCTCCAATCATAAGCACCGGGATTATATACATCCATCCGGGCAACACATACGGTCGCGCCCAGAACCCGATGTTAACGATGTGGAAAATACCATAGAGTATCAGGATAGCTCCGAAGATATAGGCAAGCAACCCTACGAAAAAAGCCGGTGTGACCACCATCCAAATCCCGAGGGCGAGAGCGCCTATGGAAGCAACTATTGTAGATGTTGAAGCCGAGTGGTTTATATTTCCGTCATCTTTCTTGCGGACCAGAGCCGAAATAAGGCTGTAGAGAGAAGGAATGATGAGCATGAACCCTACGGCCATTACTATCCATGAGAGGATGTCTACTCTCTGGTGCCACACTATGAGCAGCACCCCTACAACAAACACGATGAGTATCGTGAGCCAATTGTGTGCGGTTTTCATATCAGTTGAAACTTTAGTGATTATTTATTTTGCAACAATCCCGCCACGCCATTATCGGCAGGCTTTACGGTCGTTGCTTAAAAATATTACGCTGACAGAGGCCTAAAAGTTCGCCATAAATGATTATGGATTGACGAAGATGGATTAATTTTGCAGTATTGAACGCAGTGCGGGCTAAGCTCGTGGCGAGAATGTTCGCCGTTATCAGAAATAATCGAATTTATCAACCTATTTTATCAGCTTAGGCTTGCACAAATCATAAAAATATGGAAAAGAAATTCAACCGTACACTTATCACAACCGCTCTCCCTTATGCTAACGGCCCGGTGCATATCGGTCATCTGGCCGGCGTCTATGTGCCTGCCGATATCTATGCGCGCTATCTTCGCCTCAAGGGTGAGGACGTGTTGATGATCGGTGGTAGCGACGAGCATGGAGTGCCCATCACCATCAAGGCCCGCGAGGAGGGTGTCACACCTCAGGACATTGTGGATCGCTATCATGCCATAATCCGCGACTCAATGGTCGAACTCGGAGTATCTTTTGACATATATTCGCGCACAAGCTCTGACATACACCGCCACACAGCATCCGAATTTTTCAAAAAACTCTATGACGACGGATGTTTTGAAGTCAAGACCTCGGAGCAGCCCTATGATGCGGAGGCGGGAGAATTTCTTGCCGACCGCTATGTGGCCGGCACCTGTCCTCATTGTGGCAAGGAGGCTTATGGCGACCAGTGCGAGGCTTGCGGGTCGTCGCTGAGCGTCACCGATCTTATCGATCCCCATTCGCGTCTCACATCCGCCCCCGTGAGCTGGAAAGAGACCACCCACTGGTATCTGCCTCTCAACCGCTATGAGGAGCGTCTCAAAGAGTGGATTCTCGAAGGCCACAAGGAGTGGAAAACCAATGTCTATGGCCAGTGCAAATCGTGGCTCGACATGGGGCTTCAGCCGCGTGCGGTGAGCCGCGACCTCAAGTGGGGTGTGCCTGTCCCTGTAGAGGGCGCTGAAGGCAAGGTGCTCTATGTGTGGTTTGATGCTCCCATCGGCTATATTTCCAACACCAAGGAGCTTCTCCCCGAAAGCTGGGAGAAATGGTGGAAACAGTCCGACACACGAATTATCAATTTCATCGGCAAGGACAACATCGTGTTCCATTGCATCGTGTTCCCCGCAATGCTTATGGCCTACGGCGACAATTTCCAGCTTCCCGACAATGTGCCGGCCAATGAGTTTCTGAATCTGGAGGGGGATAAGATTTCCACCTCGCGCAACTGGGCAGTGTGGCTCCACGAATATCTCCGCGACTTCCCGGGCAAGCAAGACACCCTTCGCTACGTGCTCACCGCCAATGCTCCAGAGACTAAAGACAACGATTTCACATGGGCCGATTTTCAGGCTCGCAATAATAATGAGCTGGTGGCTGTGTTCGGCAATTTCGTTAACCGCGCCACAGTGCTCACCCATAAATATTTCGGAGGCATGGTGCCCGTGTGTGGTGAGCTTCAGCCGGTAGACGAGGCTATGATTGCCGAAGTGCGTGCCACCAAAGACCGCCTTACCGCGGCTCTTGACACCTTTCATTTCCGCGAAGCCCTTAAAGAGGCTATGGAGATGGCCCGTATCGGCAACCGCTATCTTCAGGAAACCGAACCCTGGAAAATGGCAAAGACCGACGAAGCGCGCACAGCCACTATCCTCAACCTCGCTCTGCAACTTTGCGCCAATCTGGCCATAGCCTTCGAACCGTTCATGCCCTTTGCTGCAGAGAAACTCCGCACCATGCTCCGCATCCAGTCTGCCGGCTGGCAGAATCTCGGCGAGTTTGATCTCGTGGGAGCCGGAGCCGAAATAGCTGAGCCGGTGCTTCTTTTCGAAAAAATCGAAGATTCGGCCATCGAGGCCCAGATGAAACGGCTCGAAGATATCAAGCAGCAGAACAAAGTGAAAAACTTCAAGGCCGCCCCTCAAGAACCGGATATCGATTTCGACACCTTCATGAAGGCCGACATCCGTGTAGGCACAGTCAAGGAATGTGTGAAAGTGCCCAAGGCCGACAAGCTCCTCCGCTTCCTGATTGACGACGGCATGGGCAACCGCACCATAGTGTCGGGCATCGCAAAGCATTATCAGCCGGAAGAGCTGATTGGAAAGCAGGTGTGCTTCATCGCCAATCTGCCGCCGCGCAAGCTCAAAGGCATCGAAAGCCAGGGCATGATTCTCTCGGCTGAGAATGCCGACGGAAGTCTGGTGGTGATTGGTCCGACCGGTCCTGTAGTGCCGGGTGCGCAGGTGAAATAATCTCTTCCACCCTTCGAAGATGGAAACCCCTTCCCGCCGACCGCGGATTCTGCTCATTTACACCGGTGGCACAATCGGAATGATAGAGAATCCCGACACCCACACCCTGCAACCATTTGACTTCTCGCATCTGATTGACAATGTGCCAAAAATCAAGATGCTCAATTTTGAGATAGACAATGTGTCGTTTGACTCCCCGATAGATTCAAGCGACATGTCGCCGGCTCATTGGGTAGAGATTGTCAAGACTATAGAGCGGAATTACCGCAAATATGATGGCTTCGTTGTGCTCCACGGCACCGACACCATGGCCTATACAGCCTCGGCCCTCTCCTTTATGCTCGAAAATCTGGCCAAGCCGGTGATTATCACCGGATCCCAGCTTCCCATAGGTGAAGTGCGCACCGACGGCGAGGAAAACCTCATCACTGCCCTGCAGATAGCGGCCGACACCGATGCGGCCGGAATGCCTATGGTGCAGGAGGTGGCCATACTGTTTGAGAACTATCTCTGGCGAGGCAACCGCTCCACCAAAATGAGCGCCGACAATTTCAACGCTTTCAAGAGCAACAATTATCCCCCTTTGGCCAAGATTGGCCTCGGAATCCACTACAATGAGGATGCCCTCTACCGCCGCAATGAGCGCCGCCCCCTCCGCACTCACTATGAGCTCGACCCCGGGGTGATGTTTGTTGACCTCTTTCCGGGCATATCGGAAGCCACCCTGCGCCATCAGCTCTCCACCCCAGGCATCAAAGGCATAGTGCTCAAAACATTCGGAGCCGGCAATGCTCCCACGGCCGAATGGTTCACCCGCGCCATCGCCGACGCGGTAGATAGCGGGCGGGTGGTGGTCAATGTCACCCAATGTGTCAATGGCGGTGTCCACAAACGCTATGCCGCCGGCGATGCCCTTATGGCAAGCGGGGCGGTGTCAGGCCACGATATCACCGGCGAGGCTGCCATAACCAAGATGATGCATCTTTTCGGTCTCGGATTATCGCCTGCAGAGGTGAGCGAAAATTTCGAGCAATCGCTATGTGGCGAGCTTACAGCCTGACGACGTTTCATCCATATATATCAATATCTGTGTAGGAAGGGCACCTCAGAAAGGGTGCCCTTCCCGCTTTTTGTGCCACCACACTTTTTGTAAAAAAAAATATCCGGTTAGATGTAACAATCACACTATCCGGGGTGTCTATTAAGCAGAAACAGATAATCAGCCAACATTAACAACAAAATATCATCTTATGAGAATCCCCAATATTCTTAAGGCAGCTCTTCTGGCCGTAGCAATGACCTGGAGCGTTTTAGCATCAGCAGCCCCCGCCACAGTAGTGCCGAGTAAAAACTATGTCACAGTGCCGGTGAAGGTCAATGCGTCTTTCGACGGTCTGCGCACCAACACAGCCATAGATATCGAATATACCGTCGGCCCCCAGAAAGTGCAGCTCCATGTGCCCGACAATCTGGCTAAATATGTCAAGGTCACAGTGACCGGTGGCAATCTCACCGTGAGCTACTCGGAGAATATGAACATACAGGGCAATCATAAGACCATCCTTATTGTCTCCGCTCCTGATGTGTCGCGCTTCACGGTAGGCAGTGCCGGCGATATAACAGTGAAGAGCGATATCAAGACAAACAAAGCGGTGAGTATGATGGTGAAATCGGCAGGCGACATCCGGGCCCGCAATATCAACGCCCCCACTGTCAACCTCACCACCAGTTCAGCCGGCGATATCGTAACAAAGGAGATTCTTACCGATGAGGCCAACCTTATTGTAAATTCGGCCGGTGATATCTCAACCGGCGACATCCGGGCCCGCAAGCAGGCCAAACTTACCGTAAATTCAGCCGGTGACATAGATGTCCCTTCGGTGCTTGCGGGTGAAGACCTTGTTTTCACCACTAATTCAGCGGGTGATATTAAGGTGAAGGAAGCCTCGGCCGACCACGCTTCACTCGCTTCCAACTCATCGGGCAATGTGAAAGTGACCGACCTTACAGCCCTGAACGTTAAGCTCACATGTCGCAGCGCCGGAGATATCAGAGTGGGGGGTATCTGTTCCTATGCCGAGATGAGCAATGGCAGTTCGGGCAATATTGAAGCCAGAAATCTCAAAGCCACCTCTGTCTACGCCACGGTGATGAGTTCGGGAGGTATAGATTGCTACGCAGTGGAGAGCCTTCAGGCCTACCGCAAAAGTAAAGGCACAATCCGCTATGCCGGCAATCCGGCGGAAATCACCGTCTCCTCCACCCGCCGCGACGACGGAGTTTATCCTCTCTGAGCCCAACTCTTCGCACTTATTGATTCCACTCACCCCTATCCATGACACAGCCATTAGACCATCATAGCTTCGAGCGTGAAGCCCGGCGACTTCGTCCGGCCATGCTCAGGGTGGCCTCCGGGTTGCTCGGCTATGACACCGGCGATGCTGAAGACGCAGTTCAGGAATCACTTCTGAAACTATGGTTTTTCCGCGACCGCCTCGCCGAATACGACTCGGTCGATGCTCCGGCCATGGTGATAGTGAGAAGAGTGAGCCTCAACATGCTCCGCTCACGCGGACGGTCAATCACCGTCACCACCTCCGGAGGCATGCCTGAGGCAGAATGGTGCGACAACACTGCAAGCGACGGATTCTCCGACGAATTGCTCACCGCTATCGACGCCCTTCCCTCAACCGAGCAGGCAGTGCTCCGCCTCCGGCATATAGACGATCTGGAGATTGAAGAGATAGCCTCGCTCACCGGTTCAAGCGAGGGAGCGGTCAGAACAGCCCTTTCGCGGGCCAGACGGAAGGTTCGCGAACGGTTCCTTAACAGCGGTCACAATACATGATGGCCCGCACACTTACTACTAACAGACAATGACAGAAATGACAGACCAACATAGGATAGAGCAACTTCTCGAACGCTTTTTCGACGCATCCACCACCCGCGCCGAAGAGCGTGAACTGGAGGCTTATTTCACTTCCGGTCGGCAACTGCCCGACCATCTGGCTCCCTATCGGGAGATGTTCGGATGGTATGCGTCGGGTATGCCTGACGAAGAGCTTCCGGATGAGCGGGCGGTGATTTCACCGGTAGTGCTGCCTCCACAGAGAGAGAAACGACCCCGCAGAGACTCCATCCGGTGGATCACATGGTGGACTTCTGCAGCCGCTGTGGCTGCCCTCATCATCGGTTTCGGCTGGCATCATCATGCCGAGCGTCTCGAAGGGATGGAAATGATGTTTGCCGAAAGCTATGTGATACGCGACGGCCTGGTGATAACCGGACAGGCCGAGGTGCAGCCTGAGATAGATGCCGCCCTTCTGGAGATGGAGCTTCTGGAGATGGAGCTTGAGGAAGCGCAATATTCACTTCAAAATAACGACAACGGACTATGAAACTGAAACGACTGATTATTACCATGAGTGCTGCGATGGCTCTTTGTCTTCCGGCTGCTGCCCAGACATGGGGCGATAAACTTATCAAGCGGATGCAGGGCGATGCCACGGCCGAAAAAAGCATAGTGGTCAATCGTGATTCGCAGACAAAGAAGATAGACACTGAGAGCTACACCTTCCGATTCAAATCGGCCACCACTTATAATTCTCTGATGAGAGAGTTGAACAAGCATCTCGATGATGCCGACATGTTCACTCAGGAAGATGACAAAGGGCGGCTTGTGATGAGGGTAAGCGCCGGAAAAGGCCGGGTCGGTATCTACGAGATTCGCAAAGAGTCTCCCGGACTATATTGTTTCAAGGTCTATAGAAGTGCCGTAGGGATCAGCAAGGCGCTGCAGGAACGCGACCGCCTTCTCCGCGAGGATCCGGAAGCTCGTGCATCCTATCAAAATGCCTTTGAAGAAGCCATGGACATGCGCGAGCGCATCCTACGCGAGGCCAAGGAAGAGGAAGCCAGAGAAAAGGCGGCTTATGATGCCGGCCGTGCCCAATATGACCGTTTGACTCTCGAAGGTAAGCAGCAGGCACGCAAGGATAGGATAAATAGCGAGCAGGGGGTTAAAGCTGCCCGTAAGGCCGCTCGTGTGGCGGCTCAGCGCGAAGCCCAGAAAGCCCGTGTTGAGACTCAGAAGGCTCGTGTAGCTGCCCAGCGCGATGCCCAGAAAGCCCGCGTTGAGGCTCAGAAAGCCCGCGTTGAAGCTCAGAAAGCTCGTGCCGAAGCTCAACGTGAGGCTCAGAAAGCCCGCGTTGAGGCTCAGAAAGCTCGTGCCGAAGCTCAACGTGAGGCTCAGAAAGCCCGCGTTGAGGCCCAGAAAGCCCGTGCTGAGGCGCAGCGCGAGGCTCAGAAGGCCCGCATAGAAGCCCAGAAAGCCCGTGCCGAGGCGCAACGCGAAGTCCGCAAGACTTCCACCACTCCCCGCGTAAGAATTATAAAGTCGGCCGATAAGGCTGCCAAGACCAAAGAGGCTGCAAGCCACGAGAATGATGTGAAGAGCAAACTCGCCGAACAGAAAAAGAAGTTGTGATTCCTTCAGAAAAGTGGGAAATGATGGTATGAGGCTCGCTGTCCTCGCAGGGTTCCGGCGGTGTGATTGATTGTAGGGATGGGAAAAATTGATTAATTTTGTCGGCCTGATTTTTCAGAGCCGAACTTAATAATCAATCACAGTCATACAATGGACAGCATGAACATTAGGGAGAAATGCTATGCATTTGTCTACGGTAAGCCTTTCGATGTTTTCATCACAATCGTAATCCTTGTCAATGCATTTTTAATCGGTGTGCAGACCACCGAACAAAATGCTACTATCGATGCCATTCAGCACGTCATTCTATGGATTTTCACCATAGAATGCCTGTTGCGTTATCTGGCTGCCGGCAATATGAAAGACTATCTGAGCTCCGGATGGAATGTTTTTGACCTCCTGCTGGTGATTATCGGATGGATTCCGCCGTCCATAGCCGGCAATGGTGCCACCATGATGGCGCTCAGAGTGCTGCGTGTGTTCAGAGTGCTTCGTCTGCTGCGCACAGCCAGCGAGATAAAACTCATAATCAGTGTGCTCATCAGGTCGTTGAAATCGCTGGTCTACAATGGTCTGCTTTTCCTGATCTTTATGTATCTCTTTGCTGTGGCCGGAGTGTCGATGTTCCGTCTGCCCGACCCTGCCACTCTTCATGGCGAGCAACTGCAGAAATATGAGCAGCTAATGGCCGAGGCTCCCCACTCTCCGGCCAATTCTCCCGACCCATACGGCAGCATTGATGAGGCATTCTTCACTCTCTTCCGTGCTCTCACCGGCGAAGACTGGACCGATCTCCGCTACAATCTCGTCACTGCGGCCAAATATGATATTATAAGCGTGAGTCCGTCGGTGGTCACTATATTCCATGTGATATGGTTCTGTATCGCCGCCTTCCTGCTCCTCAACCTCGTTACCGGCGCGGTAATCAACAACTATCAGATGTCTATCGAAGAAGCCGTAGAGCGCAAAAAGCATCCGGAAAGCCACACGGAGGCATCTTCCGGCCACTGATATGGAAGTCACCGAGCTTATTTCTGAAATCAAGGCGCTCTTTGCCACCGGATGTGTGGACCGTTCAGTAACCGGCGACTGCGACACTGTGATTCATGATATCGCTGACGGAAGTAAATTCGGAAATGTAGACCGCTATAAAATACCCGATATCTATAAAGAGACCGCACGACTCCGGCAGTGGTGGGCCAACGCTCAGGATATGGACTGATTTGTGGCGAGAGGAGAGAGGCGGTGATGTCAGGGTAGGCGGCGGATGAGGGTCAGGCCGTCGCGCAGCGGCAGGATTACCTTTTCGAGCGTAGGGTCTTCGGCCACCATACGGTTAAATTCGAGTATGCCCTGTAGCTGCGGGTCGGAATGTGTGGGCGCTTCTATTACCTTGCCATCCCACAGAGTGTTGTCGGCCAGAATGTATCCTCCCTTTGCCAGACGGGGTAGAATCATGTTGAGATAGGCGGGATAGCGGCGCTTGTTGGCGTCGATAAACACCATGTCCCATTCTCCCGGCAGTTGAGGCACAATCTCTTCGGCATCTCCGATATGGAGGGTAATGTCTGATGCGCGTGACGATTCGTCGAAAAGCGCCTGCAGTTCGTCGGCCATCTCGTCGTCAATCTCCACAGTGTGGAGTTCAGCTCCCTCGGGCATTCCCTCGGCTATACACATGGCCGAGTAGCCCGTGAATGCCCCGAGTTCAAGCACCCTTTTCGGCGCAATCATGGTGGTGAGCATCTTGAGGATGCGTCCCTGCAGATGCCCGGAGCACATACGCGGGTAGAGGTGATGCAGGTGAGTGTCGCGATAGAGGCGGGTAAGTCTCGGAGGCTCGGGAGAGATATGAGCCTCAATGTAGTCTTCGAGCGGTGTGGAGGTCATAGGTTGTTGAGGTATGCTTCGGTTTCTTCGATTGTGCGCCGCATCACCTCCACGCATCTCACCGGATATGCGCCGCGGGCGGTCTCGCCGGTGAGCAGGAGAGTGTCTATCCCTTCAAGCACAGCGAAAGCTATATCGCTCACTTCCGCGCGGGTGGGATAAGGATTACGCTCCATGGAGTCGAGCATCTGTGTGGCCACGATCACCGGCTTGTCTACGGTCCGGCATAGGCAGGCTATGCGGTGCTGTATAGCCGGAATCCTTTCTACCGCCACCTGAGTGCCGAGATCGCCGCGAGCCACGAGCAGCCCGTCGGCCGCCGCAAGAATCTCATCAAGATTTTCAACCGCCTCTCTGCACTCTATCTTGGCATAGAGGGTTATATCGGTGCCGGCTATGAGACTTCTCACAGCCTCGACATCGGCAGCCGAGCGCACGAAAGAGTGGGCTATCATGCTCACACCGCATTCTATGGCGGCCGCGATGTTCACCCTGTCGCGCTCAGACACAGCCGGAAGGGGAGGAAGCTCAACCTCCGGAGCTGCCACGGTTTTGCGCGAGCCGAGTTTCCCGCCGCGGGTCACAATTGCTGTCACTCCATCCTCATTGCCGGCAGATTCGGCCACGGTGAGTTCTATAGCCCCGTCGTCTATGAGAATACGGTGTCCGGGCTTCAGATATTTGTCGAGCCCGGCCACGGCTATTGCTATCAGGCCGGGTCGGGTTGTTGCATGAGGGTCGGCCACAAGAGTCAGCCTGTCGCCGTCGGCAAGGGTAATGGAGTCGACATCATCGGCGAGCGATGTGGTGCGTATCTCAGGGCCTTTTGTGTCCATCAGGATTGCCACTTCCGGAGCTGCGGCTCTGATAGTGGCGGTCATGGCGGCTATTGAGTGGGGGTCGACGTGAGCCGAATTGATGCGCACTGAGTCCATCCCCGCATCGGCCATCTCTTTCACGAAGGCTGCCGTGCAGCGGTCGTCGGCCATGGTGGCCATTATATGTGTGGATATAGGACGTGTCATAATAACGATTCTATGCCGAGGCGGTAGGAATCGAGGCCGAATCCGGCAATGACTCCGCGACACACGGATGTGATGAGTGAGGTGTGACGGATAGGTTCGCGCGAGGCCACGTTGGAGATATGCACCTCCACCACAGGGAGGGTTATAGCGCTTATGGCATCGGCAATGGCGAGCGAGGTGTGGGTATAGGCGCCGGCGTTGAGCACTATGCCTCGGTAGGTGTCGTCAAACCCTACGGCATGGATGCGGTCTATCAGAGCTCCCTCTGAATTGCTCTGGAAATATTCTATATCAATATCAGGGTAGCGCCGGCGCAGCGAGGCGAGACAGCTCTCCATCGTGTTGCTGCCGTATATGCCGGGTTCGCGGCGTCCGAGCAGATTGAGATTCGGACCGTTTATGATGAGTATTTTCATATTCGGGAGTAGACTAAAAAATGTATGCTGAGATTGCTGAGTGCCATCAGCACTATTAGAATCCATGTCATGGTCTTGCGCGCAGGCCAGCAGATGCAGGCGAGCCATGCGGTGACCCCTACATAGAAAGGATAGATTATCACGAGCGTGCGCACTATCTCAGGCTCGGGCGGACAGGCTGCGATGAGGGCCGGAGTGCGAAACACCGGCAGAGCCATCACCACGGCTATGAGGATAAGCCACCAGGGCACACGTCCACGCGCTATCATTTGCCCACTCCCTCCCCGGAGCCACGGTAGGCGAGCACTGTCTGGTGTATGCCGTCGGCGAGGCTGTATTTCGGAGAGAATCCGAAGTCGGCCACCGCCTCATCTACAGAGCAGTTCCAGTTGCGCTGCTTCATGATGCGGTATTTGTCGCGGTTGAGGGTTGAGGGTTTCATTCGGAGCACTCCTATCTTTTCGGCCACCACTGAGGCTCCGTAAAGAGCCCAGAGAGGGAGCCGGATCGGAATGACAAACTTGCGTCCGAGTTCGCGGGCCACTATGGTGCGGAATTCCTTTTGTGAGTATGACCTCGGCTCGGAGATGATATATTTCCTGCGCATTGTGGCCTCAGAGGCAAGAGCGTCGAAGATGGCCGAGGCGAGGTCTTCCACATAGATAAACGTGAGGGTCTGCTGCTTGAAGCCCACAGCGAAATCCCAGTGACGGTCAATGCTCTTGATCATCATCAGATAGTCTTGCTCATGAGGACCGTAGACTCCCGTGGGGCGGAATATGGTCCAAGGCACGTCGGCACAAGTCTCGAGAAAGATCTCGGCCTTGATTTTCGACACCCCGTAGCGTGTGTTGGGTTGCGGAATGGTGCGCCCGGTCAGAGGGGCATAGCCGTTTTCGTCACCGGGGCCGAGAGCGCTGAGGCTGCTCATGAACAGAAAGCGGTGCGGCATCTTGCCGGATTGGCGCAGCGCCTCAATGGTGTTGCGCAGAAATGTGAGGTTAATGCGGTTGAAGTCGGCGAAATTGGTGCATTTGGTAGCCCCGAGGTTATAGACGATCCAGTCCCATTTCTCTCCTTCGGGCATCGCTTCCTCAAGCTGACGTGCCATTACGGCAGGGTCAGAATAGTCGAGGGTGACGAATCGGAGCTGCGGGTCGGTGAGAAAACGACGGGATGTAGACTCCCGCACCCCGGCCCATGTGGTGTAGCCGCGGCGCAGCGACTCGCGGGCTATGAATCCGCCGATAAATCCTCCGGCGCCTATGATAAGTACGTTCATGAGTCGTGATTTTTAGCGTGTTTCCGGCCAACGCGCGTGTAACGTGGCTGTTGGCCGGATAAGTTTTGCAAAGTTAGGCGTTTTTTGCTTAACTTTGCAGCATGGGAAAAAACAAACTGAAAAAATTCAGGGAGATGGAGACGATAGATTTCGTGTTCCAATATCCGTTTGCCGTCCTGCAGGCTGAGGGCGGCTGTCCGCTGAAAGGCCGGTGGCACAGCGATTTTTTCAAAAACGACGGTCCGATTGTGCTTGAACTGGGCTGCGGCAAAGGGGAGTATACCGTAGGGTTGGCCCGACGGTTTCCCGACCGCAATTTCATAGGCATTGACATCAAGGGAGCCCGCATGTGGACCGGGGCCTGTCAGGCACGCGACGAAGGGCTCTCAAATGTGGCCTTTCTGCGCACAGATATCGAGCTGTTGGCATATTTCTTTGCCCCCGGAGAGGTGAGCGAGATATGGATCACATTTCCCGACCCGCAGATGAAGAAGGTGAGGAAGCGGCTCACATCCACCCGCTTTCTTGAGCTCTACCGCAAGGTGCTCGCCCCGGGCGGACTGGTGAAGCTGAAAACCGACAGTCCATTCCTCTACACCTACACGCGCCTTATGGCTCTCCACAACGGGCTGAATCTTCTGGCCGACACCGCCGACCTCTATAAGACCGGTGCCGGAGAGGAGACAGACATTCTCTCTATCCGCACCTATTATGAGCAGCAATGGCTTGACCGCGGTCTCACCATAAAATATATAGCTCTGAGTCTGCCGGCCCAGCCCGCGCTCGAAGAGCCTGAAGTGGAGATAGAACACGACACTTACCGGAGCTTCTCGCGCGGACAACTCCAGTGTCCGGAGCTCTGCAATCCTAAAGTCACCCCCAAAAACAATCTCTGATGGAAGACAGACTGTATCCAAACCTTATACTTGATGCCCTGCGCAATGTGCGCTATCCGGGCAACGGAAAAAATATCGTGGAGCTCGGCATGGTCGACGACGATATCCGTATAGACGGCCGCAAGGTGAGCTTCACTCTCGTGTTTGAAAAGCCCACCGATCCGTTTATGAAATCGCTGGTCAAGGCGGCCGAGACAGCGCTCCACACCTATATAGCCAAAGATATAGAGGCTACAGTGGGCGCCCGCTCCCTGCAGCCCGCTCCTGCAGCCGCGGCTCCCGCTCTGCCGGGGGTGAGAAACATCGTTGGCGTCAGCTCCGGCAAGGGTGGAGTGGGCAAGAGCACCGTGGCCGCCAATCTGGCGGTGGCTCTCGCTCAGGAGGGCTATAAGGTGGGACTGCTCGACGCTGATATCTTCGGACCCTCGGTGCCCAAGATGTTTGGTGTGGAAGATGAGCAGGTGTATATGCACGAGGTCGACGGACGTCCGCTCATCATTCCGCTCGAGCGCTACGGAGTGAAGATGCTTTCTATAGGTTTCCTCGTTGATAAGAACAGTCCCGTGCTCTGGCGCGGCGGCATGGCCTCCAATGCCCTCAAGCAGCTTATTCTTGAGGCCGATTGGGGCGAGCTCGACTATTTCCTTATTGACATGCCTCCCGGCACGAGCGACATCCATCTAACCCTCGTGCAGACTCTCGCCATGACCGGCGCTGTAATCGTCACCACTCCCCAGGAGGTGGCGCTGGCCGATGCACGCAAGGGAATAGCTATGTTTACCGGCGATAAGGTAGGAGTGCCTATCCTCGGGCTCGTGGAGAATATGGCATGGTTCACTCCCGAGAAGCATCCCGACGAACGCTACTATATTTTCGGGCGCGAGGGTGGTGTGAAACTCGCCGAACAGCTCGGTGTGAAGGTGCTCGGTCAGATACCCGTGGTGGGAAGCATCTGCGAAGGCGGCGACGACGGTCGCCCCGCCGCTCTCTCTGAAGACACCGTGACCGGTCAGGCCTTCCGTCATCTGGCTCATGAAGTGATCGACGCGGTGAACCGCCGCAATGGCGACCTGCCTCCCACACAGCGCGTCAGCCTCACCCACTGATAGCATCCAACCTCATATGCGAATCGTCCGAGACACTTCACAGTTCCCGGGCGATTCACTTTTTGCGGTGTATGGACGACGGTATTCCTGTCATTCCAGCCTAAAAGCTGTTAAGACTCCGTAGCTCGCCGCATAGCTGGCCAATAGCCATCGCATATCAGTGCCCTCGTTACACCAAAAGCTATATTCCTAACGCTTGAAGAGGAGAAACGCTTCTGTTTTTCGGAAATTGAAATGTAGGGACGTTGTAATGCTGGTTATTAAAACCGAGTATTATTTGAGGATATGTGGTCAATACGAAATCAACCAGATTAAACCTGATTTTATCAAACTGCATAAGAGTCTTTATTCCTAAATTGCAATTGAAATCCATGGCAGCAGAAGATTCTGAAGCATCGACCACGAGGCCCTGTATTCCAATAGTATGTCCGCCCAGACTTACAGGCATTTGAGTGACTCGATAGCCTAACGATTCGACCACACCGCCAAGGCCACTTCTGCGAATGGTATCAGTTTCCGCGTGAGCCAGAATGAAATCCTTATTGGCATTGAAGAATGATACACCCAGTGTGCCGAAAGAGGCATCGCCGGTATCAATGTTCATCATAATCGGATTATTCAAAATGCTGCCACGGCAGTTGAGTGTCATTCCTTCACCAAAGCACATATTGGGTGCGGCATTGCTTCTTTCCGGTGCTATTGACGGCACAGTGATTTCATTATTAGTGAAATCCAAAGTAACGTCCTTAAGCTGAAGCATCAGTTCGTTTCCAAGAATAATACTGAAATTATGAGTAACCTGGTCAGCTTTGGCATTACCTGTTTTGAAATCAATGATAACAAACGGCACATCTGTTACCGTAATGTTTCCAATCCGAACCTCTTTTGCTATGGCATATTGACCTACGCGTTTACCCACTCCCGCGGCTGTGACATATCCGTCTATAGGAATAAGATTGAGATGTCGGGCAAGCGAATCGGAAATAGTATTGACTCCGGCGCCGGTGTCGAATGTAATATCTGCAATGTGGCCATTGATTGCACTGTTTTCAAGGTGCATAAGAACAGACCTGTTTTTTTCTTCGCCGACAGGCACAATTTTGAACGGAATGCGGCCGGTGGATTCAGCAAACGTAATCGCATACGGTTTATAAGCTGCTAATGCGGCATATTTTGAAGTGATTTGTTCCAACGAGGACGTCCACAAAGAATCAAGATGCTGTCGGGTCGCATAAAGAATAGTTTTTGCCAGATCGGATGCTTGCTGATAATAACCTATGCGTCCCAGATCTGTTGCAAACATAACCGTTGAACTCAACAGATTTCCGAGGTCAAGCGATGCAGAGTGTTCCTTGAACAACTGATCAAAGGCCGGAACGGAAACATCAGGACGATTGAGCTTATTACCAATCAGACATCTTGAAAACACTTCGAGGAAAGGCATTATGGAATCCTTGGGGGCGGAGTTATATGTAGAGTCAAGTGCAAACCAGTCGCTGGTATTCATTGCGGTGGCAATACGCTCATCGTATGACTGTGCTGAGCCGACCAACGACGAAACAATAATTATGACCGATAAAAGGAGTTTTTGCATGATGAGCTGTTTTTTAGTTAATATGATGGAATGAGAGCCATGTGCCCCGTTTCCAGACTCTTTAGAGAGGCTTATGGAGCAGGACTGCAACAAACCCGCGGAGAGCTCTACTACCTCCAGGAACTGTGCTTGGTGGGTATTGTAGGTATCATAAAGCAAAGGTAGACAAAACGCAGCAATAATAAAAGCGAAATTCCCATGCATTTTTGCGGTATATGGACGATGGTATTCCTGCAAGTCCGGCCTAAAAGCTGTATTGCACGGTGGCGAGGATGGTGCGCTGTCTGATTTCAAATATGTAGTCGGAGCGAGACAGGATGCCGTAGTTGGCATATTCATATCTACGCCTGTTGAGGAGATTGCAGGCTGTGAGCGATATCCGGGCTTTGTTGCTCGCTTTCCACACCGCCGAGGCATCGAGCAATATGAGATTGGCGTGGTTCCCATCCGGGAAACGGGTGAGATAGTGTTCCGTACCTGCGGTGAAGTGTAGGTTGTCGCTGGGAAAAAATGTCACGAAAAGGTTCTGCCGCAAGGTGTGGTGGCTGGTGTGCTCTCTGTCGGTCGATAGGCTTGAGAATCCGTATTGCGCCTCATAGTTTGCCGAGAGCCATCTTAGCAAGCTTCCCCTGAAATAGGGTTTTACTCCGGCATTCGTCCGACGGTATGCTATCACTGCGCCATCGCGCATTGAAGATGCGGATGATGTGGAGGCATCCGCATCGCAGCCCACCACCATCCTGCTGTGTCCGAGTCCTTTGCTGCCCCCGCCGTTGACTATCCACGAGTCGGTGTGGTTTAGCCGGTCCGTGTAGGTCGATACAATGAAATCACCGATAAACGTCTGGTCTGACATCACTGCGTTGCGGCTGTGATTATATGAGCCGGAGATGTTGAAAAACAGTGACTGCAGTGGATTGCGGTAACGGTATGACAGCGTGGTCGCCACATTATGTGAATATTTCTCCGGATTGTCGGGGATGAGAAGATTACGGTAGTCAGCCAAAACGGCAACCCTGATGTGCAGATATGGCTGCGGAGCTTCGAGATTATAGCTCATCCCGACGGAAATATCAGATCTGGCGGTCAGTTGTCGCTTTACATAGAGGTGTGGAGAGACATTCACATAGTCATGCCGCCCTGCTGCGGAGTAATGCAGCCATTTCAGGGGCATCCGCAGCGAGCCACGCCAGCCATTGCGTTCGTAATCCACCTGGGGTGTCGCAAAGATGTTGGATAGGAATGCTTCATGGATTCCTTCGTTGTCTGGTGCGCCGAGTCCGCAGAGTGCGGCGTTCATGCGGTGATAGTCGAAGTCGAGTCCTCCGGATGCATAGTATTTCCAGAAGCGTGTCATCTTTCCTGCTTTCGTCTCCGTGGTGCTTCGGAAATCTGTTGTGCCGAGATATTGCATCGCATTTTCAGTCCCCGCCACAAGCAGCCGGTCCTGACGATGCTCCAGTCTGTTGCGCGAGATGAGGGTAAAGAGGCGCTTGTCGTTGCGCTTCACAAGTTTGAGGTCGTTGTCGGCATGAAGACTCTTGCGCCCGACACGTTGGGTGAGGTCAGTCGAGCCGGTGATGGCCGAGTTTGACTTATCCTGCACTCCTGCCACAGTGAGCTTCTCTTTCAGATAATAGTCACGCCTGTTTGTCTGGCTGTAGAACTGTGCCGACAGGTCGTGGGTCTGCGTCTGCTGCGAGTTGTTCCGGACAAAGAGTGGTATCTGCTGATTGAGATAGTCGGTGGTCACCCCTGAGTTATAGTTCAGACGGTCACCTATGTAATTGAATTTTAGACGCATTGACGTGTCGCCTGATTTCCACGCGGTTATGGCGTTTGCCAGCCACGATAGGTTGTCGCGTGTACGCTTCTCCGATAGGGGAGCGTACACCATGTCGGCCGAGATATATTCGGGCCACAGTGTGGAGACGTAGTCAGATGAAAACATTTCATCAAAATCATGTTCCCTGATCTCATGTGCGGGATTCCAGCCGGTATTGTCGGCTTTGAGGGTGATGATGTTCTGGTTTTTGGGAGCGATGCGCATGGTGTAGAGCGAGCCGTTGTAGAGTAGCGGCTGTACTCCGGCGGCTGCCTGGCCCACGCCTACCCAACGGCTTCTCGCACCCTCCTTGAGCTTGAGGTTGATACCGGCCTCCTCAGGAAATTCGATTCCTTCGAGTGCCTTTACAGGCTGATGGTTTTCCATGACTTCGACCGATGCCACATCCTTGTGGGAGATGTTGTCGGTGGCGAGACCGTATTGCCCCCCGACGAAATCGTTGCCGTCGATATAAAACTTGTTGATCGGTTTGCCCTGATATTCTATCGTGCCGTCATCCTTCACCTTTATGCCCGGCAGACGTTTGATCACGTCTATTATGGCATTGTCTTTGGCGTTGGCATATTTGGCTACATTGAATACAAGGGTGTCGCCCCGGGCATATATGTCGGGGGCTTCCACTATCACGTCTCTGAGTTGTGTCGCTTTAGGTCTCAGAGTCACATTTGAGAAATCGGCGGTGACGGGCAGTGACCGGGATTCATAGCCCATGAAACGAAACGAAATGGAGTCGGCTCCCTCTTTCGGACTGATTGCGAAGCGGCCATCCTTGCCGGTAGATGTAAACGCGCCTTTAGATTTCACGATACATCCTGCGATGGGCTCACCTGAACCGGCATCCACTACCTTGCCCCGCAGTTCACCCTGATCTGCTGCCGAAGCCGACAGCAGACCGAGGAGAACGCAAAGTATGAAAAAGCTGTATCTTATCATTTCTTCCAGTCGGTTTCGAGATAGTCATACGACAGTTCCATAGGCTCGTAGGCCTCAAGTGAGGGGTTGCCCTCCATGTCTGTCACGGTGACATGATAGCCCGTAGTCGCCTCGTAATATGAGTAGGGGTTTATATCATACCGGTGTTTCGCGTCGTAATATCCACGGCGGTCGGTTTTGTTGAAAGGCACTTTGTAGATGGTGATAGGGCGGTCGGCTTTAGACTTTATGCCGATGCATTCGAATATGTAGTGGCCTCTATCATCCGAAGCTTTCATGATGAGACCTGGGAGCCCGTGCAGTTTCCAGGGACCGTCGGCGAGCGGAATCTCCTCGGTGTATAACACTCTCCACTCCCGGCCGCGGAAGCGGCATCGTGCGCTCTGACACTGGTAGCCGAGCACGGTAGCTACGGAATCGGTCAGCTCCCAATCAAGTTGCGACATATCTTCGGTGTAGCTGAACCAGTCCTCACAGATTTTCTCGGTGTGGGTGAGTTTGCCGTCCGGATAGTTCTTGTAGATGGTCATAAACTCCCCGTTGCTGAGTTTGCCATCCATGGCTGCGGTCGCTATCTGCTCAGGAGTGGAGCGCATCAGTATTGAGTCGATGGTAAGATTCTTGTAGCTCGAGAACTTCGAGAGCCCGTCGGGACCGATCTGCAGGAGCATATTGTCGCTGTCGAAGCCTTCGGTCTGCGAGCCTGTGGTGTCTACACAGCAGCGGTAGTCATATACAAACTCCATGGTTTCCGGAGCTATGGTCTCGGTCTCGGGCACCGTGCTCTGGATTATGTTGAGAGTGCGGCGCGTTACTTTGCCTGAGGCTACGGATGCCGTGATGACCGCGAGGACGAGAAGCAAGAATGTTTTTTTCATATCTGTTGGTTTTGATTGATGCTGCAAAGTTACCCGCACTGGATCTCACGCTCCCAAAATAATCATTACTCAAACATTATGGAATTATTACTAAATTATTACGACCCGTAAATCAACACTACCGGCAGTCCTGTTAAGTCACGGATTTACTTTAATTTTGCGATATGGAAAGACGGATAAAGCTGCTGTATATAATCACTATCGTGGCCATACTGGCATTTCTCGGCATGCAGGCCTACTGGCTCTACGGACGCTATGAATTTTCTCTCAGCGAATATGACAGTTATGCCTCCGCGAAAATAGTGGAGGCGGTGGACAATCTCGGAAAACTCGGTAAAAACCGGCGCGTAAATTGGGCTGAGGAGGATGGAGAGGAGTTGGCACACAGATCCAACTATAATATCAATCATCACACAGACTCTGCGGGACGGAAAAGGATCACTGCAACAATCAGATCCCAGAAATATTTCGCTCATAAGCTGCTTGGCATAACTGAGCGGCGGGAGCTTACTCCGGAAGAGAGCCAGCGTGCGGCGCTGATGGTACTTGAGAACGAGACTCTTGCCGAAACACGCAGACAATCCTACGACGCGAGCAATGCCCCATCTGATGCCGCTGTGTGGGGCGCATTCGAAAGAAGTGAGGCAGAGTTTCTGGCACCTCTTACCACCGGTATGGTTGATTCGGTGCTCAGGATGCATGGACTTGATGCGGATATCCGTCTTGTGGTCACCGACACCATGATGTGGCAACCGTCGGTGATTCATCATGCCTCAGCAGTCAGCCCTACAACGGTGATTTCGGTGCCCTACTCTGAACTGGAGTGCAAGAGCGTGGTCGTAACCTGTCATATACCCGTATCAAAGATATTTCATGATATGACCGGTACTCTGGTCGTGGTGGCGCTGCTTTCGTTGTTTCTCATAATATGCTTGATATTGCAGTTTGCCACCATACTGAAGCTTTCGCGTCTCGACAGGATGCGCAACAGCTTCATCACTACCATGATCCATGAGCTCAAGCGCCCCATCTCCACCTTCAAGATGTGTGTGTCGGGTCTGGAAAACAAGCATATGATGGAAGACCAGGCCGTAAGGAAAGAACTATTGTCGGAGACCCGCAACGCTCTCGACAATCTCTCGGCCTACTTCTCCAGGCTGAGGGATATCACGTTCAATGATGTGGAACAGATACCGCTCAATATCAGGAGCGTCAATCTCCATGAGCTGTTTGAGTCGGTGGCCGGTGCTACAGCGGTGCCGTCAGGCAAGGCTGTCGTGATCAAAAATGAGATAGCTCCGGCTGTAGAGGTGTCGGCAGACCGCACCCATCTCTATAATGTGGTGAGCAATCTGGTGGAGAATGCCGTGAAGTATTCGGGTCCCTCGGTGGAAATCACGGCTGAGGCAGCCGTGGATGGAGCAAACGTGGTGCTCCGCATCAGTGATACCGGCAACGGTATATCTCCGGCTGACCTCAGGCATATATTCAAGCGTTTCTATCGCGGTCAGGCGTCGGGTGGAGATCAGCCCGGCATGGGACTCGGACTGGCCTATGCAAGACTGCTCGTTGAGGCCCATGGCGGTGACATATCCGTGGCAAGCAAGGAAGGGGAGGGGACATGTTTCACCATAAGATTACCGCAATGACCAAGACTATAAAAGTGCTCCTGGTGGATGACGACCTCAAGAACTCCATGCTGCTGAAGCGGTTTATCGAGGCGGAGGGATATGAGGTGGCATATGCCACCGATGGAAGGGTAGGGCTGGAGATGTATAGGCAGGCACGTCCGGACCTGATATTGCTGGATATAAATATGCCTGAACTCGATGGGTTTGAGATGGCGCGGATTATAAGGCAGAGCGACAAGCGGGTGGTGATATTCTTCCTGACCGACCGCACTGATAAGGTGGACAGACTGCACGGATTCTCTCTCAAAGGCAATGACTATATCCCGAAGCCTTTTTATCCTGAAGAACTCGTGGCCAGAATCAACGAACGGTTTGAGAGCATGACAGTGGGTAAGGAAATGGATTACAGACTGGGCGACACTCTTTTTTGTCCGAACCTGTCGTCACTCACCTATGCGGGGGAGACACATTCGCTCTCAGTGCGGCAGACCGAGATTCTGCTGATGCTTGCCGAGAATGCGGGGAAGCCTGTGGAGCGCGATTTGATCCTTGAGAGAATATGGGGCGATGCAAGCTACTCCAATTCCCTGGCCCTCAATGTACAGATCACCTACCTGCGCCGTCTTTTGCCGGATCCCAGGGTCACAATACTCTCTATAAAGAAACGAGGGTATATTCTGTCGGTAGAGGCGGTAGAGGATGGAAGTGAGGCAGACTGATTACGGCTCAGGCGGTTGCGGTGGGGCGGAGCGAAATCCAGGTGCCGCGTTTCCAAAGCCTTTCGAGCGGACCCTGGGGATGGGTGGCGAGCCAGTAGCGGCTGAATAGCAGCTGCACCGTGAATATGCCTATGGCAATGAGAAGTGTAGCCGAGGCGCCGACGGAGTTCCAGAGGTCAAGCCCCCAATGATAGTAGATAGCTACACCTATTATTGACTGACCGATATAATTGGTGAGAGTCATTCGGCCGTAGGGCACGATGAAACGCTGCCATCCATAGCCTGTGGCTCCGCGATGGAACCATAGGGTGATGAAACCGCCCACAAGCATGGTCATGAAAGCGAAGTTATAGAGCATCAGCACAGCGATGGAATAGTAGGAGAGGACGGTGACATTGGAGATACGCGGAGGTATGGCGGTCGAAAGCCAGTGGAGCGGAACGGCACACACCGCCGCTGCGGCAAACGCCAGCTTCCAGAATCGCACTGACGAGGGGGTGTGCTCAAAGAGCCCCCGGCGCCCAAGCCACATGCCGAGCAGGAAGAGTGCGGGAGTCTGGAAGAGTCGTCCGGCCTCCACCTGCCAGAAGTTGCTGTAGAGCTGTCCGTTCCAGATATTGTCGGCTATGGTTGAAAGGAAGTTGCCGGTGCGGCCCACCACTTCGGCCTGAGCCGCATAGCGGGCGAAAAGAGAATTAGTGTCGATATAGTCGGGGTGTGAGAGGGCATAGATGATTTTAGCCCAGCAATATGGCTGAAGCATGAGTACCGCCGCCACAATCAGCAGTGTGCGGTCTTTCCATCCCGATGCAGGAATGAGGATGAGGCCGCACACGGCGTAGAGCAGCAGGATATCGCCGTTGTAGAATAGCGCATGAAACTGTGAGAATCCGACCAACAGGAGCATTCGCCATGCAAAGCGTGCGCGGAAATCGCATCCTCTGCGGCGGGCGTTGCGCATCTGAATGTAGAAGCTGAACCCGAACAGGAGCGAGAAAGTGGCATAAGCCTTGCCTGCAAAAATAAAATAGACAAATGATGTGAGGAATTTGTCGAGGTGATTGAGCCACTCCGGCTGTGGCGGAGCTCCAAAGATGTTGTAGTGCTCAAGATTATGGAGCAGGACTATAGCAAGCAGGGCAAATCCGCGGAGGGCATCGACCACTTCCAGACGGTGTGATTGGTTTGGGATTGCAGTTTTCATAAAGCAAAGTTAAGTAAAAACCGGAAAGTGGAAAAACGAAATCCCGCATTAATAGGGCTTTGACTTGATGTGAGATTGTGTAAAGGGTATATGTAAAATGATTGAAAGCCCTCCTGCGTGGGGCGCAGGAGGGCTTCGGGAGGGTGTGGAGAGCCAATGGGAAATCAGGCTTTGGAATAGAGGGAGAATTCGCAGCCGAATTTATCGACCATCATGTTGTCGAGTTCATCGGCTTTTTCTGCCAGCCCTACGATGTTGTCGAGGATACGTTGGGCAGACTCCTGAGTGAGGTCTGCGAGATGAATACGGTAGCAGAGATAAATCTGGCGTCCGTCGATGCCCATCTTGTAGGGGTAGAAATCGGTGTCGAGCATGAATTCAAGCACCGGCTCCACATTCTTTTTCGGGAGAAGGTTGATTGGGGATACGGCGAAGAGATAGTGGCGGTCGTAGACAAAGAGGCGGATTTCGGAGCTTCCGCGATGGAACACCCAGGAATTGTGGCCGCTGCGTGCGAGCACCGGGTTGATGCCCATGCGTGCGATAGCGGTTTCGCAAAACTCTCCGAGGGGTGTCATCTCGTGGGTGGCGAGCACGGCTTCGTCTATGTGTGCCCCGCATGAGGGGCAGTATTCTTCGTCGCCGCTGATGAGCTCGTCGCAACTGTCGCACTGCACGTGAAACTCCGTGCGGTCGAGGTCTTCGATAGCATCGAGCAGCTGCCTCAGAGCTTCGGTGCGCACTCCGAAGCCGATGTTGTCGGCCGAAGCGGAAGCAAATTTGCTTACGGTAACACCGATCACTTCGCCTTTGTCGTTGATGATGGGGCCGCCGGAGTTGCCCGGATTGACCGGTGCGTCTACCTGGATGTAGTATTTTCCATCCATGAGCTGACGGGGTGAGGAGAGGGAGCCTTCGGTGATGGTAAACGGCATGCCGAAAGGATAGCCGGCCACATGAACTTTCGACCCTATCACGGGGTCTTCTTCGCCGGCTATATTGAAGTCGGGGAGGTGACTGAAATCTGCGTCGACGGCCAGCAGGGCGAGGTCGAGCTCAGGATTGACCACCACCACGCGGGCTTCGAAGGGATTGCGGTCGTTGTCGTGGATGGCAACGGTGCGGTAGCCGGCCACAACGTGGTAGTTTGTCACGAAAATGTCGTGTTGCTTCAGATAGAAGCAGCTGCCGGATCCGTCGGCGTGGGTCACTTTATATATAAGTCTGTTGATTTCCGGATTCATAGGGTAGTGATTGTAGATATATGACTGCACATTGTAGCTTGACAGCCGGGGTAGTTATGAACCGAGCGAACTGAGCATACGCATCTGTAGTTCGGTGGCCAAGCGCATATATTCGGGCATATTGCCGGCTTTGAGTGCTTCGTCCATACGGCGCTGGATTGCAACTATTTCTTCTCCGCTCATAGCTTCGGATAGTTTGCGGTGGGCTTCCATTACGTTGGCGTGGGCTTGGGCAAGAGCTTCTTCGTCCTCTTCCTCCTCTTCGTCTTCTTCGTCTTCTTCGTCCTCTTCGTCCTCTTCGTCCTCTTCGTCCTCTTCGTCCTCTTCCTCGTCCGCGTAGTCGTCATCCTCCTCTTCATCATCGTCTTCTTCGTCGTCATTGTCTTGAGACTGGAGGTTGCCTTCGATGATTTTGTCGAGCGCGTTGAGCAATATCTGTGCAGCTTCTTTGAGCGGGAGGGCTCCGCTTTCGCGCAGGGCGGTGATGATAAGATATTCGAGAAGGAGGGGGATATTGTTTTCGGCGAGGAGGCGATAGAACGAGAAGTAGATACGTGCCACCACCTGGTCATAGTCTCTCTTCTGCATGGCTTCGGTCACTCCTTCATGGAGGTCTTCGAAGTCGTCCTGCACACTCTGGAGCGGTGCGTGAGGTTTCATAGACACCATCATCTCTACATTGTAGAGGTCTTTGGCGAGTTGGGCTTTCGGAATAGAGAGGAGCTTATTAATAAAGGTTGTGCCTCGGGCAATAAGCTCTTCGAGGGGGCGTTCGTCGCTCATAGATTCAACTGCTTTGTTTATGTCGTTGATGAGCTGTCCCTGCGGATTGGCGAAGAATGTGAACTGATAGATTGCACCGCAGATTATGGTCCATGCGTAGATGTAGCGGCGCTGTGCGGAGTAGTCGGCAGCGGCTTCGAGAGCAAGCCGACCGATGGTCTGGAGACCATTGTAGACGGCATCGACCTCTTCTGTGGTGTAGGGGGTGACTTTAGGCGTGTAGCATCGCTCGGCGTGGAAGCGGGTGCAGAGCTCGTCATCATATTTGTCGCCTATGGCACAGATATTATGGATTACGGAGTGAATTTTATGGGGGTGAGTGTCGGTGATAGGGCATGAATATTCCATCTTCAGATAATCTCCGCTTTTCACGAAGCGTGGGAGCATGAGATTATTGATGTTCATTTCGGCTATCTGGCGCAGCATGGCTACTCGTCCTTTTTCGGGGAGTTTGAGGAAGTCGGCCGAGATATGGAGTGATTCGGGGGTTATATTGATGTTTACCACTATCGATCCGTGGGGAATTCTGAATGAAGTTCCGTCGGGGTTGCCGTAGTTTTCGCGGAAGTCAAAGTCGAGAGCATCGATGAGGAGTTGGAGCGATTGGAGGTAGTCTCGGTTTTCAAATGCCTCGACAGCCTCGTCCATGGTCTCGCCGTCGGTGTAGACGAGCTTCGAGTCTGCGGCTGTTGGGATGAAGGGGAATGCTTTTTTCACTACTTATTTATCATTAATTTATGGCACATTGTTAAGGATATTCCGATACTCCGCAGGGAGTTGTGGCTCGCCTGCGGAGTATCGGGATATTATTTGCGGGTGGCGCGGAGCATCTCTTCGACGGCGGCCTTAAGCTGGGCGTCGTCGCCTGAGAGCTGTTGCTCGGGGGTGTTGTAGATGAGGATGTCGGGTTCGAGCTGCTGGTTTTCGAGGTAGCGGCCCTGACGGTCGATCATGCCTGTCTGGGGCACACCGAACACGATGGAGGGGTCAATCTGATTTTCCCACCACACGGCGGTCATAGTGCCGGGCACGGGGGCTCCTACGAGTTTGCCGAGCTCAAGGGTCTGATAGGTCCAGGGGAATCCGTGGGCGTTGGAGTAGTTGTCTTCACACACGAGCACCACCGAGGGTTTTGTCCAGCGGTTGAAGGGGTCTATGCCGATAAACTGGCCGCGCGGGGTAAACTTGGCAAACTCCTTGCCGCTGAGCAATATGGCGAGGTCTTCGTGGAGCCATCCGCCGCCGTTGTGGCGGGTGTCGATAACCACGGCGTCGCAGTTGCGGTAGCGGCCGAGGAGGTCTGAATATGTCTCGCGGAAGCTTGGGCTGTCCATGCCTTTGATATGGATGTAGCCGATTTTGCCGTCGGAAAGCTGCTCTACGGTCTTGCGGTTGCGCTCAACCCAGCGGCGGTAGAGGAGCGAATTGAGTTCGCCGGCCGAGATGGGTTCTACGGTCTGCTCGAAGCTCTTGCCGGCGGTGTCTTTGACTGTGAGGCGCACCTTTTTGCCGGATTTTCCTGCGAGAAGGGGATAGTAGTCTTTGCCTGCTTCTATGGGCTGGCCGTCGATTTTTTCAATGATGCAGCCTTCGGTGATTTTGCTGTCTGCTTTGGTGAGGGGCCCGCGGGCAATGATTTCGGTGATTTTAAGACCGTTGCCGGTATAGGCTTCGTCGAAGAACGCTCCGAGCGAGGCAGTGGCGGGGGCGTTGCCCGAGGCATAGTAGCGGGCGCCGGTGTGGGAGCCGTTGAGCTCGCCGAGCATCTCGCCGAGCATTTCGGCAAAGTCGTAGTTGTTGTTGATGTGGGGGAGGAAGCGCGCATAGGCGTCGTGATAGCCTTTCCAGTCGATGCCGTGGATGTCAGGGTCGTAGAATTTGTCTTTCACCTGGCGCCATGCGTGGTTGAACATGTATTGGCGTTCGTCGGCGGGACGGTAGTTGAACTCAGCGCTGAAGGGAATATCTTTAGACTTGGTGTCGGCGAGGGTGATTTCACGCAGACCTCCGCGCTGCACCATATAGATTTTCTCGCCGGCCTTGTCGGTGGTCATTCCACCGCCCACTCCGGTGAGCACCTTTCGTGTGGAGCCATCCTTGAGGTCGTGTTCCCAGAGGTCGTAGCCGCTTTCGAAAGCGGCGCTGTAGTAGAGCTTGTCGCCCTTTTTCGAGAGCACGGCGTCGCCGAGATGAGAGGAGTTGGGGGTGAGACGGGCCACACGGTCACGGCGGTTGTCGAGGTCAAACTTAAGGGGGGCCACATCGGGTGTGGTCTTGCCGGCCGTCTTATCATCTTTCTTTGATGATTTCTTTTTGGAGTCTTTGGCGTCGGTGGCGTCGGTGCCGTTGTCTTTCTCGGCTTTCTCTTTCTCTTCGAGCAGTGCGAGGTCTTCTTTAGAGAGGCGGAAGCGATCCCATGCATCGGGGTCGAAGAACATTATATAAGTGTCGCCCTCGGCTCCCCAGCTTCCGTGGCTGCGGTAGCCGGCGCGGTCGCTCTCCCAGATCATGGCCTTGCCGTCGAGCACCCATTTGGCATTGCTGTCGGCATAGCCGCTTTCGGTGAGGTCGGTGATTTCGCCGGAACCGTCGGCCTTAACGAGAGCGATGTCGGGGTTGTTCCATCCGCCTATACCGATATAGTCGGTGAGAAACCAGCGGCTGTCGGGCGACCATCGGTAGGTGACATCGCCATCGGTGTAGGAGTAGTTGTATTTACCGTCGAGCACAGTGCGCACCTTCTTAGTGTCGAGGTTGATAACGCGCAGAGTCGTGCGGTCTTCAAGGAAGGCCACCTCTTTACCGTCGGGGGAGTAGGAGGGCTGGAAAGAGGTTTTATCGCCGACCACGAGGGGAGTTTCGGTGATTTCGGCAGCATAGGTGAAGAGCTTTTCTTCGGGGCGAGTGATTTTGCTTTCGTAGATGCCCCATGTGTCGCCTCGTTCGGCCGAGTAGACGAGAGAGCGTCCGTCGGGGCTGAAGTCAATGTCGCGCTCCTGCTGGGGGGTGTCGGTGATGCGGCGTGTGGTGTTATATTCGATTGAGGTGACGTAGACATCGCCGTGGAGTATGAAGGCCACTTCCTTGCCTGAGGGGGAGACGGCGATGTCGCGTGCGCCGGAGCCGTGGCGCTGCACGGTGACGGGCGATTCGATCACATCGGTGATTATGTCGACGTTGACCTTTGCGGGCTGTGTGGCTCCCGGGGCAATGGTGTAGAGCTCACCGTTGTAGGAGTAGGCCAGGCGTCCGTCGGCCGACGCTGTAAGGAATCTCACGGGGTGAGTGGTGTGGGTGGTGAGAGCCTTGGCATTGGCGGTGTTGCCTCCGTCGGCTTTATACACGTTGAAACTTCCGTCGCGCTCGCTCAGATAGTAGAAACTTTTTCCGTCGGGAGCCCACACGGCGTTGCGGTCTTCGCCTTTGAAGTCGGTGAGTTTGCGGAATCCGCTCTTGGCTCCTGCATCGGCGCGCCAGATGTCGCGGGCAATGGAGGAGGTGTGGTGTTTGCGCCAGGGGTCTTCATAGCCTTTCTTGTCGGTGTAGAGGAGGGTGCCGTCGGTGGGATTGATGCTGATGTGGTCCATGGCGAGCGACGAGAAGAGCTGCGGACGCGACTGTCCGTCGGGCTTCACGCTGTAGGTCTGGGGAAACTGTGAGGAGGGAAACTGAGCGTCCATGCGGTCGGGCTGCAGGGCGGCTGTGAAGAGGAGGGTGCCGTCGGGCAGATAGGTGACAGGCTTTTCAGAGCCGGAATGGGTGGTGATGCGGAGTGGTGTGCCGCCGGTTGCGGGCACGGTGAACACGTCCATGCTTCCGTGGCGGTCTGAAGCAAACGCGATGGTCTTGCCGTCTGGACTCCATACGGGGGCTGTGTCGTAGGCGGGATTCGTGGTGAGCTGTCGGGCTGTTCCTCCGGCAGATGGCACGGTGAAGATATCGCCTTTATAGCAGAAGGCGATAGTCTTGCCGTCGGGTGAGATGGCCGGATAGCGCATCCACAGGGGAGTGTCGGCTCCCGAAGCCGCTATGGCCATGGCTATGGCCGCTGCGGCGAGCACTTGTTTTTTCATATCATTGGTATTGGTAATGTATTATTGGAGGATATTATTTGACGTGTTTCGTAGTCACAAAGTTACATCTTTTCCAAGTTTTTTTGCGGTGAAAAATGAAAAAAGCCTCTTCCGCGCGGAGCTTTGTCGCGGAGTCTGGCGACTCCGCAATTATTTCGCGACGCGCTCGCCGGAGGGCTGAGTGGTGGGAATACATGCTTAAAAAATGAGAAAATAAGCGGTGAGAGATGAGGCGATTGGGAATAATGTGTTATATTTGCAGAATTCAAACGAGTTAAAAAGCTATTTCCCGCTCGGATTAGACTTTGGGTCGGATATTAAAACAAAATTGATGATGGCAGTGTGGCAAGAAGTTGCAGCTTATATGGCAAGTGAACTGGCTAAGCAGCGGAACGTGGACAAAATAGACCTTATGACACTGAATAAGGTGATGTATTTTGCCCAACGGGAATCTTATGTGCGGACCGACAGACCCCTGTTCGAAGAAAATATATTCCATGCCGCCCAATATGGTCCTGTGATTATAAAACTTAAGGGTTGTCTTAAAAGAGATGATTTGACTGAAATGCCGTGTGATGACTGGCTGCAGGAGCACGAGAGTGTGCTCCGCTATGTGATAAATCATTACGGTAAGATGTCGGCACACACCTTAAGCAGCTTGTCGCACAGCGAGATTTCGTGGCGCAACGCTCAAGACCGTGCAGGTAAAAAGGGTCCTTATCAGCGTATATCTGATGCTGATATCAGATTAGATGCGATGAAAATCCGTATACGTGAGGAAAAACTCAGGAGAAAAGTTGTCTGATAACAGCGGCAAATATGTTGACTGATGAGCAAAATGCGTGGCTTGATGCTCTTGTGTGCCAACGGTTGTCGGCTGATGAGAATAATGATACCCTGCGTCTTGAATTCAAAAATGATGCGGTGGAGAGTCTCATGGATTTTATCGGACATCATGACACGCTGACTAAGGATGCTTCCGGAGAGATAGCCGTGTATGTGGTAAAAGAAAATGGAAAGATTATAGCGTTCTTTTCACTGCAATGCGGGATGATTTATGAGAAGATTGTGAGTGAAGAAGATCTGAAGATCTATAGGCTGTTCAAAGAATATTCGGATTCAGGAGGGAAGGGAGTCAAGGATGAGAGGTTGGGGATGTATCAGGCTCTCAATAATATGAGTGATTCTGAGTTATCTCGGCGAATGATGGATATAGAGACCCGTCTGCATGATGTGGCTCCCAAGAAGAATGATGAGCAGCGTTCCGGTGAATCGGACGATGTGACACTCGTAAGAAAGACAGTTCCGGCGATTGAAGTGGTTCATCTATGCAGGGCTGAGGATTATGAGGGTGATTTTTATAACCTTTTTCCTGGCAAGCGACTCGGGACGGTCTTATTTATGGCCAAGGCTGTAAAGATTATAAGTGATGTTACTAAGCTGGTGGGATGTAAATATGTCTATCTATTTGCTGTGACCGACGAACGCGACAATAAACTGGTGGCTCATTATCAGGACTACTTCGGATTCAGATCTAATCCGGGCTACGGAGTAAATAATGGGCTCAAGGCATCGGGGTGTCTCTTTATGGCGCAGTCTGTAGCAGAACTGATGGAGCGAGCCAAGGAATATTTTACAGAAAGTGAGGTTTGACGATGAGTGAGGAGTTTATGGACGGTATAGTTGTGGGGGTGGTGGCTGTCAGCGCGATTGTGGTGCAGAATTATCTGAAGCCTAAGATGCGCTCTAAGGCGGGAGTGGCTGCGCTCACTGTTGTGGCCGCGCTGCTGGCCGGAATCATCGTGGCGGTGATGCTCTATTTCTTGGTGCGGGACAGGGCGTGAGAGAGGGGGGCGATATAATCGGCGGGATATTGGGAATTAGGGGATTTTTTGCTATCTTTGCAGTGTGGGACGTTTATTGGCCATAGATTTCGGAATGAAGCGCTGCGGCATCGCGGCGACCGACCCTCTGCGCATAGTCGCTACGGGGCTCACAACTGTGAGTCGGCGCGAGCTTACGGAGTGGGTGAAGGCCTATGTGGACAGAGAGGAGGTAGACGCCATTGTGGTGGGCCATCCTCGCGATATGCATGGCAATGATTCTGATTCGATGCGCTATATCAATCCGGGCGTGGGTCAGCTGAGGCATGCTCTGCCCGATATGAAGATAGTGATGTGGGATGAGCGTTTCACTTCGGTGCTTGCCCACCGGGCCATGATTGACTCTGGCATGCGCAAGAGCCGTCGTCAGGATAAGGCGGCCGTGGATGAAATGGCGGCCGTGATAATCCTCAACAGTTATTTAGACAGTCTGAAATGAAATTACCTGTGTATCTTTACGGGCATCCCGTGCTCCGCAAGCAGTCGGAGGAAGTGGCTGCTGACTATCCCGACCTGAAGAAGCTGGTCGAGGATATGTTTGAAACGATGTATTATTCAGAAGGTGTGGGTCTGGCCGCTCCTCAGGTGGGAAAGAATATCCGTCTGGTGGTGATAGACGCCAGCCCGGTTGGCGAGCAGTTTCCGGAGTGCGAGGGGCGGAAGTTCGCGTTGATTAATCCGCGTATCGAGGTGCTCGACGGTGAGGCTGTGACCCGCGGCGAAGGGTGTCTGTCGGTGCCCGGCCTGTCGGAAAATGTGAGCCGTGTGGAGAAAATCCGGCTTCATTGGCAAGATGAGGATTTCAATGAGCATGAAGAGGTGATGGAGGGTTTTCTGGCCAGAATAGTGCAGCATGAGTGTGACCATCTGGAGGGGAAGCTCTATATAGACCGCATCAGCCCTATCCGCCGTCAGCTGCTCAAGAGCAAGCTCAATTCTATCGTGACGGGGCGCACTCATTGCGACTATCCGGTGAAGTATGCTCCGGGCAAAAGGAAATGAATAAATACTGTAACCACGCACACATAGCGATTAATTATGGCAGACGATAAGAAAGTGATATTTTCGATGGTGGGTGTAAGCAAGACTTATCCTCCCCAGAAACAGGTGCTTAAGAATATATATCTTTCGTTCTTCTACGGGGCGAAAATCGGCATAATCGGTCTGAACGGCTCGGGTAAGTCGTCGCTTCTGAAGATAATAGCCGGAATTGACAAGAATTATCAGGGTGAGGTTGTGTGGGCTCCGGGCTATTCCGTGGGCTATCTGGAGCAGGACCCGAAGCTCGATCCGGAGAAGACGGTGATAGAGGTTGTGCGCGAAGGTGTGCAGCCGGTGATGGATCTTCTTGCGGAGTTTGACAAGGTGAACGAAAGTTTCGCCGACCCCGATGTGCTTGAAGACCCCGACAAGATGGATGCGCTGATTGCGCGGCAGGCAGAGCTTCAGGATGCTCTCGACGCGGCAGATGCCTGGAATATCGACTCGAAGCTGGAGCGCGCCATGGATGCCCTGCAGTGTCCGCCCGACGACCAGAAGGTGGCCACACTTTCCGGAGGCGAGCGGCGCCGTGTGGCTCTCTGCCGCCTGCTTCTGCAGCAGCCCGATGTGTTGCTGCTCGACGAGCCTACCAACCATCTCGATGCCGAGTCTATCGACTGGCTCGAACAGCATCTGCAGCAGTATCCCGGCACTGTGATTGCCATCACCCACGACCGCTACTTCCTTGACCATGTGGCCGGATGGATTCTGGAGCTTGACCGCGGAGAGGGGATTCCCTGGAAGGGCAACTACTCCTCATGGCTCGAACAGAAGACCAAGCGTATGGCTCAGGAGGAGAAGCAGGCCAGCAAGCGCCGCAAGACTCTCGAACGTGAGCTCGAATGGGTGAGAATGGCTCCGAAAGCGCGTCAGGCAAAGGGTAAGGCCCGTCTGTCGAGCTACGACCGTCTGCTCAACGAAGACCAGAAAGCCCGCGAAGAGAAGCTGGAGATATTCATTCCCAACGGTCCGCGTCTGGGCAACAAGGTGATAGAAGCCGAGGGGCTTGCCAAGGCTTTCGGCAAGAAGCAGCTCTTCAAAGACCTCGGATTTTCTCTGCCGCCTAACGGCATTGTGGGGGTGATCGGCCCCAACGGTGCAGGCAAGACCACTCTGTTTCGTCTGATAATGGGTCAGGAGAAGCCTGATGCCGGCACTTTCGATGTGGGCGAGACAGTGAAGGTGGCCTATGTGGATCAGACACACCACGATCTCCTGCCGGAGAAGACCGTCTATGAGGTGATATCGCAAGGTGTGGAGAGCTTCCGGATGGGGGGCCGCGATGTGAACGCGCGTGCCTATCTGTCGAAATTTAATTTCTCCGGTGCCGACCAGGAGAAGAAAATCGGGGTGCTTTCGGGCGGCGAACGCAACCGTCTGCATCTGGCCATGGCTCTCAAAGAGGAGGGCAATGTGTTGCTGCTCGACGAGCCTACCAATGATATTGACGTGAACACTCTGCGCGCGCTTGAGGAGGGTCTCGACGAGTTTGCCGGATGTGCGGTGGTGGTGAGCCACGACCGCTGGTTTCTTGACCGTATCTGCACTCATATCCTCTCGTTTGAGGGTGACGGCAAGGTGGTGTTCTACGCCGGGTCGTATTCCGACTACGAGGAGTATAAGCGCGCGCAGAACGGCGGCAAGGAGCTGCCCCGCAAGCGCTACCGCAAGCTGATGGAATGAGCGGCTGCGGCGGCTACACGGAGGAGAGATAACACCCATACAGATCAGAGGCGATAAATAATGGCAAGGATTGACGATGCCACAGTGCAGCGCATCCTCGACGCGGCCGATATAGTCGACGTGGTGAGCGACTACGTCAGCCTGAAGCGGCGCGGGTCGGGGTATATAGGGTTGTGCCCGTTTCACAACGAGCGCACCCCTTCATTTTCCGTGTCGAAAACCAAGGGGCTGTGCAAGTGTTTCAGCTGCGGCAAGGGGGGGAGTCCGGTGAGCTTTATCATGGAGATAGAGCAGATGACCTATCCGGAAGCTCTCAGACTGCTGGCAAAGAAATATAACATCGAGATAGAGGAGCGCGAGCTCAGCCCCGAGGAGCGTGAGGCGGCCACCGAACGCGAGAGCATGATGGCTGCCAATGAGTTTGCGATGCAATGTTTTGAGCGCAACCTCACCTCCACCTCAGAAGGGCGCGACATAGGGCTGTCTTATTTCCGCGAGCGCGGTATCAACGACGCCATGGTCAAGAAATTTCATCTCGGCTATTCGCTGGAGCAGCGCGATGCCCTCTATCAGACGGCGCTTGCGAGAGGGTTTAACCCCGAATATCTCGAAAAGACCGGTCTCTGCATGCGCAACGAGCGCGGAGAGTGGCGCGACCGTTTTCGCGAGAGGGTGATTTTTCCGGTGTTTACGGTGTCGGGTAAGGTGGTGGCTTTCGGCGGCCGCACTCTTCGCTCTGACAAGACGATGGCCAAGTATGTCAACTCGATAGAATCTATCGTCTACCATAAGAGCCTCGAACTCTACGGTCTCTATCAGGCCAAGCCCGAGATTGTGAGGAAAGACAAGTGTATACTCGTGGAGGGCTACATGGATGTGATTTCGATGCATCAGGCTGGCATAACCAATGTGGTGGCTTCGTCTGGCACGTCGCTCACCGAGGGCCAGATAAGGCTCATACACCGTTTCACCGAAAATGTGACGGTGATCTACGACAGCGACCCCGCCGGTATCAAGGCCTCTCTGCGAGGCATTGATATGCTGCTTGCCGAGGGGCTTAAGATCAAGGTGCTCCTGCTACCGGAGGGGGATGACCCCGATTCGTTCGCGCAGTCTCATTCGTCGGCCGAGGTGGAGCGCTATATTGCGGAGCATGAGAGCGATTTCATCCAGTTCAAAACCCGTATACTCCTCGAAGGCACCGACCGCGACCCACAGCGGCGCGCCGAGGCCATAAATGAGATTGTAAAGACCATATCGGTGGTGCCTGAACCGATGCTGCGCACAATGTATATTGCCGAGTGCAGCCGCACTTTCGGCGTGGCCGAGACATTGCTGACCCTTCAGGTGAACAAGCTCATGGCGCAGTCTGCCGAAAAGGCTGCCGCCGACGAGCAGAGAGCCCGCGCGCGCAAAAGTGGCGGACAGCAGGCGGAGTCGGCTCCGGCAGACGCCACAACGACTTCGGAGCCTGCCACCGACAGGACTGGAGCCGGGATGGGGATTCCGGCCTCGGGCGATGCTCTTCTGGCGCCCTATGAGAGGGAGCTGCTGCGCTATGCGTTGCGCTACGGCATGCGCTATCTTTGCGACTTAGTAGACGCCGACGGCAATACCTGGCCTATGAATGTGATAGAATATATCATCCACGATATGGCCGGAGATGAGATGACATTCACTCACGAGCCTTACCGCAGGGCGTTTGAAGCTGCTGTGGAGGTGGCATCGTCGCCTTCGCGTGCGGCCGATGAGGAGCGCCATAAAGCCCGGCTGCGCGAGGAGGCGGAGCGCGCCATGGAGGCGGGTGTGGAGAAAATACGCAACGAGGTGGGCGACATGGCTTCGCTTCAGGCTGCCGAGGAGCGGCTGCGCGAGCAGGTTGAGGCTGATTTCGAGGCCGGGATGGCCGAGTATTCAGGCTCATATATAGCCAGGGTGCTGTCTTCGTCGGCCGACGACACGGTGCGCAACATCACCCTGTCGCTGGTGAGCGAAAAACACCGTCTGAGCAAAATCCACACCAAATATGCCAAGGTGGAGACCGAAGAAGACAAGCTGAAGGATCTCGTGCCGCAGGCTCTGCTCAATCTCAAAGAAGCGATAATAGAGAGGGAGATTCGCTCGCTGCAGCAGAAGATGCGCGAAGCATTCGAGGCCGGCACCTGCACGGATGCCGACCTCGTGATAATGATGCGTGAGCTGGGTGAGCTCAATGTCATAAAGATGGAACTTGCCCGCTATCTGGGGGAGCGCACTGTGGCTCCACGCTTCAGCGGCCGGCGGCGGTGAGCATGAGCCCCACACGCTCCTGAAGGCCGAAGAGCAGATTCATCACATGGACAGCGGCTGCGGCGCCCCCCTTGAGGGCATCGTCAATCACGGCTGTCACGGCCAGACGTCTGTCTGCCTTCTCCACATGAATCACACACTTGTTTGTGCCCGACACTTCGTTGAGTCCGGGATATGATTCGGAAAGGAATGTGAATCCGTGGTCTTCATAGAAAGTGTCGTAGATATCCTTGATGTCATCTTCGCTCACCGGAGTGTCGAGATAGATTGTGGCCGAGATGCCGTGGTTCCATCCGCCGGCTGTGGCCACGAGATGAATGGGAGCGTCAAAACTCTGCTGCAGGGAGCGGAGCGCATGGCGGGTCTCTTCGATTTCTTCGTGGTCAAACATCACGGTGGCCTCGCCGGGAGTGTCTTCGCCGGTGGGGGTGACACAGCTCACATGGATGTCTGAGTTGAGCAGCAGGTTTTTGGCCATTGGCAGGAGGGCGAGGAGCATAATGGTGGCAAGCGGCCCGGGGATGGCGGCGCGTGTGGCTCCGCGCACCAGAGGCTTGCGGTTGAGCTCCGGGAGAGCGTAGACCCAGGGCGATTCGCTGCCCTCTTCGGGCATGCGGAAGTCGGGCGAGAGGTCTATGAGTTTCACGGTGTCGGGTATCTTGCGTGTGGCCACGTATCGCTCCGAATCGCCGTCGTCGGTGTGGCAGAGAAATATCACGTCGGTGTCTTCCGGATTTCCTTTGCGGCAAAACTGCATGTAGGTCTCTCCGGTGAGCCCTTTGTGGCGCTGGGAGAGGAGGGCGCCCTCTTCAGAGGGCGATTCTACCCATGCGAGCTCCACATCGGGGTGGTTTATGAGAATTCTGATGAGATGTCCGGCCGCTTCTGATTCGCCGCCGGTTATGCCTACGCGTATCATAAAATAAAAAGACTTAAGGGTTGATTGTGTGGAGGAGCGAGGGGGGCATAATGGACGAGAGGACGCGAATCACCTCGTCGACCGGCGCGTTGACTGCCAAAGCCACAAACACAGTGTCGGCTCCGGCTATGGTGCCGAGTATGTAGGGCGTGTCGAGGTCGTCAATGTCGTAGGCCACGCCGCCGGCATAGCCGTTGCGGGTTTTGATTACGAGTATCTGGCCGCTGAGCGCCACCTCTTCTACCGCCGCATGGCTCACCTTGTCGACTGTGCCTTTCTCAATCTCCTTGTGGGTGGGGAGTCCGCTGCCCACCACATAGCGGTAGCCCCCCATTTCGGTGGCCACTTTCGATGTGCGGAGCGTCTTGAGGTCGCGTGAGAGCGTGGCCTGAGTCACGAGGCATCCCTGATTGCGGAGCAGCTCCAGGAGTTCTTCCTGGCTTCCGACAATATTATTGAGCAGAATGTCGGCGATGGCGGTGAGACGAGTCTGTCTTTTGTTCATATCTATGAGCAGAAAATAGTTTCTGCAAATGTAATATTATTTTTATGAATATGCAAATACCCCCGCGCCGTCAGTGAATGGCGCGGGGGTATGAATGCTATTGGTCAGAAGATTATGCTTCTTCGTCGTCGGCCACGCGATGAGAGCCGTCGCTCACCACCACGGGATAGATTTTGGGCTCGTGGCCATAGCGCTCCTTGAATTTCTCGGTGGCTGTGGCGATGAAGTTGTCGTAGAGTTCGTCTTTCACGAGATTGACTGTGCAGCCGCCGAATCCGCCGCCCATGATGCGCGAGCCGGTCACGCCGCATTCGCGGGCGATGTCGTTGAGGAAGTCGAGCTCTTCGCAGCTCACCTCGTAGTCTTTGGAGAGACCATCGTGGGTTTCATACATGCAGCGACCCACAGTGTCGTAGTCGCCTTTGACGAGAGCGTCGCACACGGCGAGCACGCGGTCTTTCTCTTCAATCACGAATTTGGCACGGAAATAGTCTTCGGCGGTGATGTCGGTCTTCACAGCGTTGAGCATCTCCATGGTAGCATCGCGGAGGGTGTCGATGCCGAGGCGCTTGGCCACACGTTCGCAGCTTGCGCGGCGCTTGTTGTAGGGAGAGTCGGCGAGCTCATGCTTCACGCGGGAGTCAACGAGCACGAGTTTATAGCCCACGGGCTTGAAGGGGAAGTATTCAAACTCCATGGAGCGGCAGTCGAGACGCATGAGATGGTCTTTCTTGCCGAATACGCTGGCAAACTGGTCCATGATGCCGCAGTTCACGCCGCAATAGTTGTGTTCGGTGCTCTGACCGATGCGGGCGAGCTCGAATTTGTCTATGGAGTTGTTGTTGAAAAGGTCGTTGAGAGCGTTGGCAAAGCAGCTTTCGAGAGCGGCGCTCGAAGAGAGGCCCGCACCCAGAGGCACATTGCCGGCGAAGACAGCGTCAAAGCCTTCCACCTTGCCGCCGCGCTTGATGATTTCGCGGCACACGCCGAAGATGTAGCGGGCCCATGACTGCTCGGGAGCGTCGGCTTCGTTGAGGCCGAATTCGGCAGAGTCGTTGAGGTCGATGGAGTAGACTTTCACACGGTCTGTGCCGTTGGGACGGATTTCGGCATAGATACCCTTATCGATAGCACCGGGGAATACGAAGCCTCCGTTGTAGTCAGTGTGTTCGCCTATAAGGTTGAAGCGGCCGGGCGATGTGTAGAGAGTGCCTTTGCCGCCGAAATGTTCTTCAAACGCTTTGTTGAGTTTAGCTTTCATGATGGTATTTTTGTTGATGTTGATATCAGATTTTGATTACTGCCGGAGCCGCCGGGAGGCTCTTGCGCTTGCAAATATAAGAAAAAAAGCCGGAAGCCGCCAGAGCTTCCCGCTTTTATTTCCAAAAAAATGTCGCAAACTTGACAAATCCCTGCCATTTGTCCTTGCGCTCTCCGATAGAAATACCCTTTTGTGTGGTGGCGGATAATACATGCACATATATCTTTGCATATTAATACTTATTTTCAATATGGACAGATATAGCAGAAACCGGATATATGTGAGTGAGGAAGAGCAGGAAAAGGTGAGACGGACCCGGATATTGCTCGGCGGAGCGGGCATTGGGAGCGTTATAGCCGAATGTGCCCTGCGCTTAGGCTTCGAGAATATCGTGATAGCTGATGGTAGTAAGGTCGAGGTCTCAGATCTCAACCGGCAGAACTTTGTGAAGAGCGATATCGGCAAGCCTAAAGCAGAATCGCTGGCCAAAAGACTGCTGAAAATAAATCCGAAAGCTAATGTCAGATGGCATAATATGATGATAGATACCGACAATCTGGAAGAACTGCTCGACAGAGTGGATATCGCTGTCAATGCCCTTGATTTCAGATCCGACATACCTTTTGTGTTCGATGCCCGATGTTCGGAAAAGAGAATACCGGTGCTTCACCCTTATAATTTCGGTTGGGGAGCCTTTCTCACTATTGTGAAGCCTGGAGGCTATCAGCTCAATGAGATTTCGCCCTCCTATAAAGGCTTCGAAATCAAGATGGCTGAGTTTGTGGCTCGCTATTGCACATTCTGGAATATGCCCAACAGATGGCTCGACGGGATGATTGAACAGTGGCGCTCCGAGCGCGGAGAGCTGTTGCCGCCACGTCTGGCTGTTGCATCATGGGTTGTGGCCGGCCACTGTGTTAACGCCATGTTCGACATCATCACAGGCGAAGAGGTGAAATATTTCCCGAAATTCTATTTCTCGTCTATCAGGTGTGACCCTGCCTAAATCAGCTGATGGTTTTGGGCATAGGTGACCGCCTCGGCGATGTTCTTCACATCCATCTTCTGAAAGATACTCCTCTTATAGGCTTTCACGGTATCGACCGACTTGCAGATATTGTCGGCGATATCGTTCATGGTATAACCCTGAGTGGAGCGCGAAAGCACCTCACGCTCATTGTCGGTCAGCGAGATTTCCGGGCGCTCCTCCCACTTGTGGTCATAAAATGAGTACTCATAAAACTTTCCGGCTCCGTTTTTCTTGAAAATCACATTTCCGGTCTCATTGCCTGCTGCAAGCGAGATGGTGCATATAGCCAGCCATATCCTGCCGTCTTTCGTAAGGATGAGTGGCGTCAGTTTATGGTTTACGAGGCGTGTGCTTCTCCCCCCCCCCTCCAGATCTGATGATGTGGAAGTTATATGATATGGTGTAGTCCTTGCGCTCATACACGGGGAGAGTATTGAAGAGCTTGAAGCCGTTATTGTTTATCTCCACAAGCATTTTCAGATCTTTCTCAGGCACATAATCTATATAGAATTTATATCCGAAATCTTTGATTTTCTCGGCGTCACCACCACACAAACGTGCGATATTGCTGGATACGTATAGAAATCCCTTTTTGAAATAATCTATGATATATACGCACTGATAGGTGCTCCGCTCGAAAGCTTTGGCAGCCTCTATTATAAGGTCAGTCTTCTCATAGTCCGACTCATTGATGTTCTCTACCGAATTTTGAAGCGAAAAGAAGTCGCCTATCTGTATGTTGGAAGTCATGGTGCCTGTGAAAGTTTTGTAGTGCAAAAATACGAAAATTATCTCTTCTTGGTGCCTGATACTACACAAAAGGGTAAGATTTAAGGCAAAATCGCTTGATATACCCTTTTGTGTACGCTCGGAACGTGATGTCCGCGATAATTTTGCAGTATCGAAACATAAAACAAAAACGAGCTATGATAATTAATTCATTGAAATCTGTCTGCAAGACTATGTGCCACACATATCCGGCTATACGCGGATGCGTGATGACAATGGCTCTGCTTTGTGCAGCAGGTGTGGAGGCGCAGGAGGTTGCGCCAGACACTGTGACGGAATCAAAGGTTCTTCAGGAGGTTGTTGTGTCAGCCCCAAAAGTCATAAAGAAAATCGACAAGGATCTGTATTATCCGTCGGCCGAGGCCAAGCGACTGTCGGCCAATGGACTGCAGTTGCTTAATAATTTAAGTGTCCCTACCCTGGTGGCTAATGATGTGATGGGTACGTTGACGGCAAAGGGTAATTCGGTACAGGTGCGTATCAACGGACGTGTGACCTCGGTGAACGAATTGAAACAGATAGCACCCGAGAATGTGAAAAGGGTGGAATGGATATCCAACCCAGGAATGAAATATGATGGCGCTACGGCGGTAATCAACGTAATAACAGTAAATCCTACTACCGGCGGCTCTTTAATGGCTCAGGCCATGTCGGCTCTCAATAATGCATGGGGACAAGGAGAGGCATCATTGAAGCTCAATAGCGGCAAATCACAATGGAGCTTCAATGTGGATGAGAAACTTACAAATAAGATAAAATCTTTCAGAGAATATCATGAAACCTTCACTTACCCCGACGGGCAAATATTAAACCGAACTGAGGAACCCATCGGAGGTGCGCTTACTGAAAATCATACTGAGTTCGGAGTTGCTTATAATTATGTCAAACCCGATACAACGATGATCTATGTGAAGTTGAGTGGATTTAAAATGTGGAATCTTACCGAAGACTACCGTGGACTGCTGACCATGAGCGATCAGTCGGGCGATATACTGCTTCATGACAAAATCGGTAGCGACGGCTTCACTCCAGGACTCAGCGCATATCTGGAACAGCATCTCGGCAAAGGTCAGATTCTGTCAGTCGATGCTTCTGCCGCTCATTACGACGGATACTCAAGACACATCTACACAGAACAATCCCACCATTCTGAGGAAGAAATTATCACTGATGTGAATACATCCATCCATGACCGCAATACCTCCTTTGGCGCAACGATCAATTATGAAAAGGAGTGGTCTAAATCGAAGTTCACGGCAGGTGCGCTGTATGGGGGAGCGCGTAATAAATCGACATATGAGCGACTTGGCGATCAGACATTTCACCAGTCGCAGAACCGTTTCCGTTTGTTCGGCGAATACAGACATTCCATAAATAAAGTGACCCTGACTGGCGGCTTAGGTGTGCAATACAGCTCATACCTGTTCTGCGAAAGCAATCGCGGGAAGTCATCATGGGATCTGAGGCCACAGGTCACATTCTATTATAGTCCTACTCAGGCATCGTGGTGGTATATGTCATTCTTCACACGCCAGACTACTCCGACACTTGACCAGACAAATAACGTGGCCCGGCAGATAGATGGATTCCAATGGGAATTGGGTAATCCTGATCTTAAAACATATTCCTCCTATACTCTACAGGCCGAATACGGTTACTCCTCCAACCGTTTTTCAGGGCAAGTGAGCATGTTTGCCGAAACAGAACCGAACGCTATAGCACCATATTATCACTGGGAAGGCGACCGCCTTATTTCCACTTATGAGAACAGCCGTCACCGTCAGCAACTTGCGGCTTCGATCGCTCCCACCCTACATGTGATACCCGGATGGGTCACCCTAAGCGGATTCCTGCGATGGGGGTTAACCCGCACAGAAGGCACAGGCTACAGCCTTAGAAATCATAATTGGAGCGGCAATATACAAGCCGTAGCGTACCACTGGAATTTTCAGTTGATTCTTCAGTATGAGCATCAACGCACTACCTTGATAGGTGAGCGCGAGACATGGGGACAAAGATCCTCGTTTGCCATGCTTGCATACAACTGGGGCAAATGGCAATTTGCTGCCGGCTTATTCTGTCCGTTTAACAGATATGATCAAGGATCACGCCTGATTAACCGATATATCAGCAATGAAAAACATATCCGCTCTAATAAGATTGCCTCAATGCCTTTCCTCCAGATAGCCTACAACCTGCAGTGGGGACGTCAGAAACGGGGAGTGAACAAGCGCGTCAATGCCGATACCTCAGTCGAGCGGTCAAAGGCTGGGAGCCGCTGATTGTGTGATTGAGCGGATAATTTGATATTATATGATGTGGGCCGGTAGCCGTCAGAGCAGCCGGCCCATTTTTTTTCTGGAAACTTTTGAGGCGGGGACGGGGTGATTTGTTGAGGAAATGGTGTAACTTTGCAGGAGCATAATCTTAACGCGGATGGAACAACTTTTAATGGGGTGAAAATCGGGAAAGTGTACGGAAATAACGGACAATGTGTACGATATCGTACATCTCGATTTCAATTCCCTCTCTGATTATCAGTGTGTTGTCATTTTGGCACGGTTTGTGTGAGATACTATTTTGCCGATTGGCACGAAGTGTGTGTGGCATTCGGCAAAAGTAATAATAAAATATAGTCTCAATGGATAGAGAAAGATCAAAAGATGTGATTCGGTGTGAGCAGCGTGGCAGCCGGACAATGGGCTGCTCGTCAACTATGCGCAAAAGCATGACCGGATGCGTGATGACAATGGCTCTGCTTTGTGCAGCAGGTGTGGAGGCGCAGGAGGTTGTGCCCGACACTGTGACGGAATCAAAGGTTCTTCAGGAGATTGTGGTGTCGGCCCCGAAAGTGCTCCACAAATCTGATATGGATCTATACATCCCGTCGGCCGATGCAAAAGCTCTGTCGAAAAACGGAATGCAACTGCTCCAAAATCTCAAAATTCCATCAGTTACCGTAAATGAAGTTTTGGGCACCGTGTCGTCTCTCGGCAGCGCTGTGGAAATCCGGATCAACGGACGTGTGGCATCCGTCGAACAAATGAAAACGTTGTCGCCCGACGATATCAAGCGTGTGGAGTGGATTGAGAATCCGGGTCTGAAATATAAAGGGGCAAACGCCGTGATCAATCTGATTGTGCGCAATCCCGGTCTTGGAGGGTCATTTATGGTGCAGGCTATGCCGGCACTGAATACACCTTGGGGGCAGGGCAGCGCGTCTGTGAAGCTCAATAATGGGAGGTCGCAGTGGGGACTCGATCTGACGGGAAAAGTTACAGATGTGGATGTTTATCGTGAATACTACGAGACATTCACATATCCTGATGGCAGCCATCTCACACGCAACGAAAGCCCTCTGGGTGGTAAAGCGAAAGAAAGTAACGCAAAGGCAACCCTGTCATATTCATATATCAAACCGGATACGACCGTAATATACGCAAGTCTTTCAGGATTCAAGAATTTTTCTTCGGGCGAAGACTACAGAGGCCTGTTGACATTGAGTGACGGCACGGATAAGGTAGGAGTAAGAGATAAGGATAGCAGCCACGGGCTCACTCCAAGAGCATCACTTTATGTGGAGCAACACTTGGCCAAAAACCGGATTCTGGCCATTGATGCCGGAACTTCATTTTATAGAGGCTTCGCAGGTCATCATCACTCGGAGAATGGAGCAGAGAGCGGGGATATGATTACCGAGGTAGATACCCGGATCAGAGACCGGAATTATTCCTATGCCATCGAAGCCAATTATACCGAGCAATGGCGCAGGTCAAGGCTTACAGCCGGAGTGTCATACAACGGCAGCAGCAATCAGTCAACCTATGAGAACCTCGGCGGAGAGAAATATCACCAGAATCAGAATAATGTGTATCTGTTTGGTGAATATATGCATAGGATTGGCAAGGTGACACTTACCGGAGGTCTCGGAGCCCAATATTCATCGTTCAAGCTCCGGGAATCCGGACTCGGCAATCATTCGTGGAATCTGCGTCCTCGGCTTACATTGTCATATCGTCCTGGGAATGCCTCGCGTTGGTATCTGGCATTTTACTCCTGGCAAGTGTCTCCTACACTCTCGGAAACCAACAGTGTGGCCCAGCAGATTGATGCCTTCCAGTGGCAGATAGGCAATCCGCAACTGCACACCTACAATAATTATCGCATAGATGCCCAATATTCCTATAGCGGTGACCGTATCTCAGGCACGGTGGGAGTAAACTATCTGTTCTCCCCCAAATCAATAGCTCCTTTCTATGAGTGGCAAGATGAAAGACTCGTGTCGTCATTTGAGAATAGCCGCGGACGCAAATGGTTTTCGGCATATATCTCGCCGGATATCAATCTGATTCCGGGATGGCTCAATTTATCGGGATATATCCGCTATGGTCTTACCAATACCAAGGGAATGGGATATAACATCACTAAATACAACTGGAGTGGCGAAGTAACGGCCATGGCATATCATTGGGGCTTTAACCTGATTGTTCAGTATAATCATAATGCAACAACCCTTATAGGCGAAAGAGAAACCTGGGGTGAGAAGGTTTCGCTTGCAATGCTTGCCTATAACTGGCAAAAGTGGCAGTTTGGTGCCGGCATGCTATGCCCGTTCAATAAATACGATCAGGGATCACGCCTGCTAAACCATTACAACACAAATGAGAAGCATATGCGCCTTGACTTAGCTTCAATGCCTTTCATCCAGATTTCCTACAACCTGCAGTGGGGACGTCAGAAACGTGGTGTAGACAAGCGCGTCAATGCCGATACTTCAGTCGAGCAATCGAAGGCCGGCAGCCGCTGATGGTATGATGCGACTAAGCCGATGACTCCACGGCTATTTCATTCAGACACAGAATAAATAGATAATCACTCTTACCCGGTTCGGTGCGAATCGGGTAAATTTTTATATCGCTATTTTTCAGATGCGTTGGCCACAGGACGTTTGGTCGGGATAAATGAATTTTGTATTTTCGCGGCTATATTTAGTTTTTATGAAATTTGAAAAAATAAAGGTCGGCGAGGGTGATTATATCGTTATTCCGCAAGCTGAATGTTATAGAGATTGTGTGGAGCTGATTCGCAGTGATATTTACCGTCACTGCGGTCTGAGAGCTTCTACTTTCAGGGTGGTTGCTCATATGTTGGCTCATCCGTTTTCGCTGCTTGTGTGGCAGCGGCTTTGCGGGTATAAGGGGTTGTTGTATTATCCGTCGAAGTTGATGCACGGGTTGTGTTGTAATCTGCGTCAGATTGAGCTTCCGGCAGAAACGAGAATCGGTTACGGACTGTATTTGGGTCACAGAAGGTGCATGGTGATCAATGGCGATACGATTATCGGCAATAATGTGAGTTTGTTTCAATTCCTGAATATTGGCACTGATAATTACACTCCGGCGATTATTGGCGACGAAGTGTATGTGGGGCCGAATGTTAGCATTGTAGAGAATGTGCATATCGGTTCGAAATCGACTATCGGCGCCGGAGCGGTGGTGGTCAAGGATGTACCGCCGGGGAGCACATGTGCCGGAGTTCCGGCAAAAGTGCTCAATTATAATAATCCGGGAAGATTTATCAAGCATCGTTGGGAAGTGCCGGCAAAGTAGATTTTAACCGGCTGCGGACAGGCTCCGGCTTTGCGCTCGGGGCTGGTTGCGGGAATGGGATGAATTTGTTGTTGTGCTTTCGGGTGTAGATTCAGGGGGGGGGAGGCTGTCGATGTCTGCCTTGTTGTGGCTTGTTGGCAGATAATGAAAACTCTTGGGGCGGAGAGGGGTTGAATTGTTGAGGAAATGGTGTAACTTTGCAGGAGCATAATCTTAACGCAGATGGAACAACTGAAACATGAGTGCGGAGTGGCCATGATAAGGCTGCTCAAGCCGCTTGAGTATTATAAGGAGAAGTATGGCACATATTGCTACGGACTGAGCAAACTCTATCTCATGATGGAGAAGCAGCACAACCGAGGCCAGGAAGCCGCGGGCATCGGGGTGGTGAAGCTTCACGCTGAGCCGGGGAGCGAATATGTGTTCAGAGAGCGTGCTCTCGGTTCCGGAGCAATTCAGGAGATTTTCGACAGTCTCCGGCCATCGCTCGATGCGATGAAGGTGGAGTCTATGCCGGCTTCGGCCGTTGAGCGCGAGGCGCCGTTTATCGGTGAGATATATATGGGCCATCTGCGCTACAGCACCACGGGGAAGAGCGGCATAAACTATGTGCACCCCTTCCTGCGCCGCAACAANTGGCCGGGNCGCAACCTGNTGCTCTGCGGCAATTTCAATATGACCAATGTGGAGGAGATATTCCGCTCGGTNGTGGCCAAGGGGCAGCATCCGCGCATCTACAGCGACACTGTGATGCTGCTTGAGCAGCTGGGTTATGCTCTCGACAGGGAGAACCAGCGGCTCTATCATGAGTTGCGCGGGCGCTATGAGGAGCCGGAGCTATCGAGAGAGATAGAGNGGCATCTCGACATGAGGCGCGTGCTCGCTGAGTCGGCTCCGCTGTGGGACGGCGGCTATGTGATATGCGGAGCTACGGGCTCGGGCGATATGTTTGCGCTGCGCGACAGCCATGGCATCCGTCCGGCTTTCTATTATCACGACGACGAGGTGGTGGTGGTGGCTTCGGAGCGTCCGGTGATTCAGACGGTGATGAATGTGCGCCGCTGCGATGTGCGTGAACTTGAGCCCGGGGCGGCCATAACGGTGAGCCGTGCGGGTGAGGTAAAGGTGGCCGATGTGCTCGGCCGGAAGGAGAATGCCCGATGCTCGTTTGAGCGCATATATTTCTCCCGNGGCAGCGACGCAGACATCTATCGCGAACGCAAGGAGCTGGGNCGGCTGCTTGTGGGGGATATTCTTGAGGCGGTGNGCTATGATNTGGACCACACNGTGTTTTCTTTCATCCCCAACACTGCCGAGGTGGCTTTCCTGGGGATGGTGCAGGGACTGGAGGCTTATCTCGACGGGCTGAAGGCCGACAGTATTCTCGCTGCTCAGCAGACCGGGCGGCTCNATGCGGCTGTTCTTGCTGAGATTATGAGCCGCAAGGTGAGAGTGGAGAAGATTGCCATCAAAGACATAAAGCTGCGCACATTCATAGCCGAGGGTGAGAGCCGTAATGATCTTGCGGCCCACGTCTACGATGTGACCTATGGGTGTGTGAAGAATCATGTGGATTCTCTGGTGGTGATAGACGACAGCATAGTGCGTGGCACCACTCTGAAGCAGAGCATTCTGCGGATACTCGACCGCCTGCATCCGCGCAAGATTGTGGTCGTGTCGTCGTCGCCTCAGGTGCGCTATCCTGATTGCTACGGAATTGATATGTCGCGCATGGGTGAGTTTATAGCTTTCAGGGCGGCAGTGGCTCTTCTGAGAGAGAATGGCATGACGGGGGTGCTCGACGAGGTGTATCACCGCTGCATCGAGATGGAATCGGCTCCGGATGCAGAGCTCGAAAACTGTGTGAAGGCGGTGTATGCTCCCTTCTCCCAGCGGCAGATCTCAGAAAAAATAGCCGAGATGCTCACCCCCGCCGACACGGCGGCCGATGTGGAAATCCTGTTTCAGACCATTGAGGGGCTGCATGAGGCTGTGCCTAATCATCCGGGCGACTGGTATTTTTCGGGCAACTATCCCACTCCCGGCGGTATCCGCCTGGTGAACCGCGCTTTTGTCAACTTCTACGAAGGCCACTCCGACAAACGATGAGAATTGTGTGAGGGTATAACCTCATTATAAGAACATGCTCATAAGTATGTGTGAGGACAATGTGAAAAAGCGGTGGTTAAAAGGGATTGTTGAGCTTATGCAAGCTCTGTGTCAGGACGGGATGGCCTGATATCTTGAGTTAACTCCGTACGTGTCATGCTTGGTGTATAAGTATCACATCTCTATCGCTCCGAGGTGGGAGTATATGAGGATGGCGGTTCCCGGCACGACACTTGCCGGCTTAGCAAGATTATGGTTCTCCGAGCCATTTTTAGACTTCCCGATTGCTTTTTTTGCAACTACCACATTATCAGTGCAAAATGGATAGCATTGTCCCTCTCCCCCAAATTTGCGGCGATNNGAAANGCGNGATTTTGTCCGTCTCCCCCAAATTTGCGNCATAAGAAAGGCNCATNTCCNTNGNGACGGANATGCGCCTTAGATTTTAGTGGAGAAAGTGGGGATTACTCGCCAAGAGCTTTCTTGACCACGGCTGTGAATTCGTCGATAGTCATCGAGCCTACAGAAGATGTGATTTCACCGGAGGGGGTGACGATAGAGATCTGAGGGATGGCGGTAACCTGAAACTGCTTTGCGAGCTCGGGGCAGGAGTCGGTGTTGACGCTGAGGAATGCGGCTTTGCCGGCATACTGCTTGGCCACTTCGTGGAACACGGGCTTGAACTGCTGGCAGGGGCCACACCAGTCGGCGTTGAAGTCAACGAAGGTGACCAGCTCGGGAGTGAGTGAGATGGAGTCGCCGGGTTCAACTTCGACCACTGCTTCTTCTGTAACGGTTACTTCTTCGAGGGGTGCTTCTTCGATAGCGGTGTCTTGAGCCGCCTTGTCGGCCTTGGCAGAGCAGGCTGTGAAAGCGAGAGCCACTGCCACGGCAGCTGAATAAAGAATTGTTTTCATATTCTTGTGTAGTTTTTAAGTTTTTAGAATCGTATTTTTGAAAAACCAAAGATACCACGGGGATAGCCCCGTGATATCTGTGGAGGATTATTTTTTGTGGAGTAGTGTGTGGGTCATACACACACCCTACGAGGTTGCCGCCCTATCAGCAGGGGAGAGCTGCATTGGTCTTGTGGACAGCTTCGGCGCTCTTGTGGAAGAGTTCCTTTTCGGCGTCGTTGAGGTCGAATTCAACGATTTTTTCGATACCGTTGCGGCCGAGGATACAGGGCACACCGATGCAGAGGTCTTTTTCACCATATTCGCCGTCGAGCAGAGCTGAGCAGGAAATCATCTTGCGCTGGTCGTTGAGCACGGAGTCTACGCACTGTGCGGCAGCTGCGCCGGGGGCAATCCATGCAGATGTGCCGAGGAGCTTGGTGAGAGTAGCGCCACCCACCATTGTGTCGGCGGCCACCTTTTCGAGCTGGTCGGCGGGGAGGAGTGATGTGGCGGGGATGCCGCGATGAGCAGCGAAGCGCACCAGAGGAATCATGGTGGTGTCGCCGTGGCCGCCGATCACGATGCCTTCAACTTCAGTGGCGGGAGCACCGAGGGCGAGGCTGAGGAAATATTTGAAGCGTGCGCTGTCGAGAGCTCCACCCATGCCGATGATGCGGTTTTTGGGCAGACCGGAGGTCTTGTGGATGAGATAGGTCATGGTGTCCATGGGGTTGGCCACGCAGATGATTATAGCGTCGGGTGAATATTTGAGCACGCTGTCGGTCACNGATTTCACGATGCCGGCGTTGACTCCGATAAGCTCCTCGCGTGTCATGCCGGGCTTACGGGGCACACCTGATGTGATTACAACCACGTCGCTTCCGGCGGTCTTTTCGTAGTCGTTGGTCACGCCGGTGAGGCGGGTGTTGGTGTTGAGGATGTTGGCTGTCTGCATGATGTCCATAGCCTTACCTTCAGCCACGCCTTCCTTGATGTCGATGAGCACGACTTCGTCGGCGATGCGCTGGGTTACGAGAACATTTGCACAGGTGGCGCCTACATTGCCGGCGCCTACTACAGTTACTTTAGACATAGTGAACGATTTATGTGGTGTTTAACAGTTATTTATGCGTTCTGAAAGATAAGCCGCTGTAAGACGATAAACGCCCGGGAGCGGAAGTCAGTTGCAAATTTAACTATTAAATTTTATTATAATATACGGTGAGTGTTAAAAAAGCAAAGAAGTTTTTTTCTGCAACCGGCAATATCAACGGATGAAGAGCAGTTCGCGATATTTGGGGAGAGGCCACATCTCATTGTCGACCATCAGTTCGAGCTTGTCGATATGATAGCGGATCACATCCATGCAGGGCACCACGGTGTCGTGGTAGGCAATAGCTTTCTCCCGCTCTCCTCCGAGGCGGTTGGCCACTCTGCGGGCATCGACCATTTTAGACACCTCTCCCTTTATCACTTTCATGTGGGCTGCGAGCTTCTCGATGGTGGCCATGTCGGCCGAGGCAATATCGGCGGCGCGGTCGGCGGGGAAGATGGAGTTGATTTTGCACACATTGTCGAGCAGAATCGACTGGTAGCGTGTGGCCACCGGAATCACGTGGTTGATGGCGAGGTCGCCGAGCACACGGGCCTCTATCTGCACTTTCTTGGTATACATCTCCCACTTCACCTCATTGCGGGCGGCGAGCTCCACTTCGGAGAATACGCCGGTGGTGCGGAACATATCGACCGACGATTTGCGCTGGTAGGCGTCGAATATCAGGGGCACGCTTGTCTCGCAGTCGAGTCCGCGCGAGGCTGCCTCTTCTTTCCATTCGTCGGAGTAGCCGTTGCCGTCGAAGTGGATGGCTTTCGACTGTCTGATGAGCGAGCGGATCTCTTCGATGATGGCGCTGTTGAGCGATTCGCCTTTTGCAATGCGTGCGTCTATCTTGGCTTTGAAGTCGATGAGCTGTTCGGCCACAGCGGCATTGAGGGCTATCATGGCGGCGCCGCAGTTGGCCGACGAGCCCACGGCACGGAATTCGAAGCGGTTGCCGGTGAAGGCGAAAGGCGAGGTGCGGTTGCGGTCGGTGTTGTCGAGTGTTATCTCGGGAATCTGCGACATGTTGAGGTTCAGCCCCTCGCGGCTTGCCAGATCTGCAAGCTCGGCGTTGGTTGAATTTTCTATTCTGTCGAATATCTCGGCGAGCTGCGAGCCGAGGAATATCGAGATTATGGCCGGCGGAGCTTCATTGGCGCCCAGACGGTGGGCGTTGGTGGCCGACATGATTGAGGCCTTGAGAAGGGCGTTGTGGCGATGGACGGCGGCCATCACGTTGACCGTAAAGGTGATGAAGCGCAGATTGTCTTTCTGGGTCTTTCCGGGGGCAAAGAGCAGCACCCCGGTGTCGGTGCCGAGGCTCCAGTTGTTGTGCTTGCCTGAACCGTTGATGCCGGCAAAGGGCTTCTCGTGGAGCAGCACTCTGAAGTGGTGGCGGCGCGCCACCTCTCCCATCACCGTCATGAGCAGCTGGTTGTGGTCGTTGGCCAGATTGCATTCCTCGAATATCGGGGCGAGTTCAAATTGGTTGGGGGCCACCTCGTTGTGGCGGGTCTTGGCCGGGATGCCGAGCTTGTGGCACTCAATCTCAAGGTCGAGCATGAAGGCCTCTACTCTCGACGGGATTGCGCCGAAATAGTGGTCTTCGAGCTGCTGGTTTTTGGCCGATTCGTGGCCCATGAGAGTGCGTCCGGTGAGCATCAGGTCGGGGCGGGCGGAATAGAGTGCCTCGTCCACAAGGAAATACTCCTGCTCCCAGCCGAGGAAGCTCTTCACGTGGTTTACCTCCGGGTCAAACAGGCGTGCCACGGCCGTGGCGGCGCGGTCCACACTGTTGAGGGCTCTGAGAAGGGGAGTCTTATAGTCGAGCGACTCGCCTGTATATGAAATGAAGATGGTGGGGATGCAGAGGGTGTTGTCGAGCAGGAATGCCGGCGAGGAGATGTCCCAGGCTGAATAGCCTCGCGCTTCGAATGTGTTGCGGATGCCGCCGTTGGGGAAGCTCGATGCGTCGGGTTCCTGCTGCACGAGGAGTTTGCCGGTGAAGTTTTCCACCACTCCTCCCTTGCCGTCGTGGTCAATGAAGGCATCGTGTTTTTCAGCGGTGGTCTCGGTGAGGGGCTGAAACCAGTGGGTGTAGTGGCGGGCGCCGTTGTCGATGGCCCAGCGCTTCATTCCTTCGGCCACTTGGTCGGCCACTTCGCGCGGGAGCGGTTCCTTATTGTCGATGGCGTTGCAGAGAGCCTCGTAGGTTTTGGCCGGAAGGTATTCAAACATCTTCTGACGGTTGAACACGTATTTGCCGTAATATTTCTCCGGACGTTCGGCCGGAATCTCCACCGGGTCGGCCTTGCGGTTGAAGGCTTCGTCGACCACCTTAAATCTGAGTGATGACATATTTGGTTTTGTAGGCTTTGAAATCTGTAGGGAATGGAATGTTGTCAGAAACGTAGGGAGGCTATGCGCTCCACTGCCTCCTGGGTGTCGTCGCGGCGTCCGAAAGCAGTGAGGCGGAAATAGCCTTCGCCGGAAGGACCGAAGCCCACGCCGGGAGTGCCAACCACGTTGCAGCGATTAAGCAGGAGATCGAAGAATTCCCACGACGAGAGGCCGTCGGGGGTCTTGAGCCAGATATAAGGGGCGTCGGTGCCTCCCCAAGCGCGGAGTCCGGCCGATGCAAGCCCGCTGCGGAGTATCGATGCATTGGTCATGTAGAAGCGGATGGTTTCGGCGGTCTGCTCTTTGCCGGCAGCGGTGTAGAGCGCTTCGGCCGCACGCTGGGTGATATAGCTGGCACCGTTGAATTTGGTTGACTGGCGTCGGAGCCATAGCGAATGTAGGCTCACCTCCTGACCTGAGGAGCTGAGGCCGCAGAGTCGGCGTGGAATCACGGTGTAGCCGCAGCGTATGCCGGTGAATCCGGCTGTCTTCGAGAAGCTGCGGAATTCTATGGCCACCTCTTTCGCTCCCTCGATTTCATAGATGGAGCGAGGTATGTCGGGCGAAGACACATAAGCCTCATAGGCAGAGTCGAAGAAGATTATTGAGCCGTTGGCGCGGGCATAGTCCACCCACTGCTTTAGCTGCGACCGGGTGAGGGTGGTGCCGGTGGGATTATTGGGGTAGCAGAGATAAATCACATCCGGACGCTCAGCCGGGAGAGCGGGCACGAAATCATTGGCAGCGGTGCAGGGCAGATAGATGATGCGGCTCCAGCGTCCGTCGGGCTGCAGCTCGCCGGCACGACCGGCCATCACGTTGGTATCCACATAGACGGGATAGACCGGATCGGTCACAGCTATCCGGCAGTCGGCGGCAAGAATATCGCCTATATTCCCGGTGTCGCTTTTGGCGCCGTCAGAAATGAAAATCTCGTCGGGAGTTATCTCTATGCCCCGCGCTTCGTAGTCGGTGGCGGCTATTTTCTCACGCAGAAACAGATATCCCTGCTCGGGGCCGTAGCCGTGGAAGGTTGATTCGTCGGCTTCGTGGTCCACTCCCTTGCGCAGCCCCTCTATGGCGGCCGGGCAGAGAGGGCGGGTCACATCGCCTATGCCCATGCGGATTATCCTGCTTGAAGGGTGTGACTCTCTGAAAGCTTCCACTTTGCGTGCTATTTCTGAGAAGAGGTAGCTTGCGCGGAGCTTTGTGAAATTGTCGTTGATATGTATCATAATGAAATGTGAGGTTAGCTTTGCCTTGTGTAGCGTCCGGTAAAGACTTCTGTGGCCGGGCCTGTCATAATCACTTTGCCCTGCGGGGTTATTTCTATAGTGAGGTCGCCTCCCGGCAGGCTCACTGTGGTGCGTCGGCCGGTGCGTCCGGTGGTAAAGGCGGCCACTGCCGTGGCGCAAGCTCCGGTGCCGCAGGCCATGGTCTCTCCCGAGCCCCGTTCCCACACTCTCATGGTGATATGGTCTGGCGAGTCTATGCGGGCGAATTCGATATTTGCGCGGTCGGGCCACATGGCGTGGTGTTCAAGCTCTGGCCCGGTGGTATGGATATTGTCGGTCGAAAGGTCGGAGGTGAATATCACTCCGTGAGGGTTGCCCATCGACACCGCCGTGATTTTCACAGGGCCGCGTGATGTGGCCACTTCGTGGTCTATCATCCTGTCTTCGGGTGCAATCACCGGTATTTCGGCGGCTTTTAGAGAAGGGTGCCCCATGTCTACGCTCACACTGCCCACTTTTCCGTCGGGGTCGTGATGAAGATTGAGGGTCTTGATGCCTCCGAGGGTTTCGAGGGTGATGACCGGGCCGGAGGCTATGCCGCGGTCGCTTAGATATTTCCCCACACATCTGCTGGCATTGCCACACATCCGGGCTTCCGAGCCGTCGGCATTGAAAATACGCATTCTGAAGTCGGCTTTGTCAGAATTGCAGATGAGGATAATTCCGTCGCCGCCCACTCCCGTGTGGCGGTTGCTCATCTCCCTTGCAAGTTGGGGGAGGCGCTCCGGCTCCCGGTCGCGACAATCAATATAGATATAGTCGTTGCCGATGCCGTGCATCTTGGTAAAGGTAATCTCTTCCATTGTATGTTGGGTGCCACACAGGCGCTAGCCTTTCTTTGCGACGGCGCAAAGTTAAGCAATCAATCCATACGATGGTGCGGCGGGAGTGTTAAATTTTCATTTTTGCCTTTTTTAGGCTCCGGAGGGGTTTAACAAAAATTACCAACTTACAATTTTTCATTTTCATCCCCGATTAGGGTTGAAAAATGTAAGTGTAAGGCCTGAAATAGAGCCAAAACTTTCAGATTGTAAGCGGAAGCGCACTTGTTGAAATAAAAAACATGTTCAAAAACATGATTTTCAAAAATGTATGATTTTCGAAAATTATTATATCTTTGTGGTGTAAAACAATTGCTACTTTCAAAAAACGCTTTTTCATACAACTTACAAGCTAAATTAGTTATTCAGATAAAATCCACTGACGTTAAGTACTATGTGTAAATGTCAATCGGCTGACCGGGAGGTCAGCCGATTGTCATTCTTTATCTTCGTGAAAAGCGGAGCAGCATAGGGCTCGACGAGGTGTCGCAGCCCGGTTTGTCCCAGATAGCCACAGTGTTGGCACGATAGTCTGCGCCATATTTCTCCCGCCAGAGGTCAATATCGTTTTCGCCGATTATCAGCCACCCTCTTTCGGGCATGTGGGTCTCAAAAAGCCAGATGCGGTCGCCGAGATAGAAATTGGCCGTGTAGAAACGCAGCATCGGTGCCGAGATAAACTGATAGACCGGCCCTTCGGGCACAATCCGTGCCACTTCCGCCGCCACCTGCCGGTCGCTTTTGGAGGTGAGCATGGGCGGCAGCAGAGAGGCAGACAGCGCCAGAAGGATAGCAGCCACGGGGAGCAGCGCGGCCATAGGGAAACGGCTCGCTCTCCGGCGGCGCGAAAGGTGCCATGCAGCCGCTCCGGCAAGCAGACACAGAGCCAGCCACACAAAAGCTATAGGAGTCACCGAGCCATCGGCTATGGCTGTGGCAGAAGCTACAGCTTTGTGAGGAAGCAGTCTCATCACCCGCCAGCCCAAGGCGGTGAAACTCCACAGAGCCACCGGAAACACTATTGCCACAGTGGCCATGATGCGGGCAAAAAGGCGCGCCTCCCATCTGTCTCTCAGCTTTATGAGTAGGAGAGTGATGAAATAGGCCGCAAACGGATAGACCGGAAGCAGATACACGCTTCGTTTGCTCTTGGGGATGCAGTAAAACACAAAGACCGTCACCGCGGCCACCACCGAATAGAGCTGCCACGGAGTGAGTGCGCGCAGCCTCTCCCTGAGGCCCGTGCGTCTGAGAGCCTTGATGGCGGCCGGAGCGGAAAAGAGCAGAAAGATGGTGTAGGGGAGCAGGCTGGAGGTGATGGTGGCGAAATTATACCATAGCGGTTTCACATGAGAGTCATAAGACATCTTTCCGAGAAACCGGCCGAAATTCTCCTCCATGGCCAGATTGAGAAACGGTTCGCCCCCCTGATGATAGGCCGCGACATACCACATGGCCGGCACTATGAGCGAGAGAGCGGCAGCCGCCGAAAGCCGGCCCAGCAGGAGAGTGAGCTTCCGGCCGCGCAGCAATCCGAAGATGCCGGCCACCAGCGAAGGGAGAATTATCCCCACCGGCCCCTTGGTGAGCACCGCGCAGGTCATGCACCCGATGGCTCCCCAGGGCAGGTTGCGACACCCTCTCTCCACATATAAATATAGAAGGTAGCACGCTTCAACGATGAAAAATGTGAGCACCATATCCACCCTGCAGGCCGACGCCGCTCTCCATACCTCAATCGAAGTGGCAAGCACCAGAGCAGTGGTGAGGGCGCAGGCACCCCCCGGATGCGCACGCCTCACCATAGAGAGGGTGGCGATGCAGAGCCCTATGGCTGCAAGAGCCGACGGCAGGCGCGATGTAAACTCCGTCACCTCCCCGCCTATCAGCGAAAACACCGCTATGCACCACGCCAGAAACGGCGGCTTATACGGGATATCCTCTCCCAGGCTCACCGGCAGAATCCAGTTGCCGCTCTTGAGCATAGAGAGAGCCACGATGGCCTCGCGCGGTTCGCCCTTGGTGTTGAACGGAGTGAGCCCGAGCCAGGGAATGAAGAGCAGCGCCAGCACCAGGGTGCAGGTGGCCACCGGATGGCGCATAGCCGCGCCGCGCAAAGTGCGGCATATTGACAATGTGAAAGAGGTGATGTGGGTCATGGCTATCTGATTTGGACGCAAAGTTACGGATTATTACCGATAATTGCTGATAAATCGCTAACTTTGCATCCTCATTATGGACTCGAATAAATGTCTGCTCATAATTAACCCTATTTCCGGCACCACCAACAAGCGCGGGCTGGATAAAAAGGTTGTAGATCGGCTGGCTGATTCAGGACTTGATATTCAGCCGGCATGGACTACTGCCCACGGCGACGCCACCCGATTGGCCCGCAAAGCTGTGGCCGACGGCTGGCACTCCGTCATAGCCGCCGGAGGCGACGGCACTGTCAATGAGACCGCCAAGGCTCTATGCGGGTCTGATACGACTCTCGGCATAATTCCCTGCGGTTCAGGCAACGGGCTGGCCCGCCATCTCGACATACCGGTGGATATAGACGCCGCTCTCGACATCATAGCCGCAAACCACCCGGTGGCGTGCGACTACGGCACCGTCAACGGCCAACCCTTCTTCTGCACCTTCGGGGTAGGATTTGACGCCGCCGTGAGCTATAAGTTCTCCCGGCAGAAACACCGTGGGCTCCTGACCTATCTTCACTCCACATTCAGAGAATTTATAAATTACAATGCCGACGAATATGTGATTTCGGCCAATGGCCATGTCCTCACCGAAAAAGCTTTTCTCGTGGCGGTGTGCAACGCATCTCAATATGGCAACAACGCCTATATCGCCCCACACGCTTCGATGACCGACGGACTGCTCGACATCACAATCGTGCATCAGGGCAACCCTCTCACCACAGCCCTCGTGGGGGTTGACCTCATGACCGGCTATATAGACCGCAACACCCTCATCCACACTTTCCGCACAAGCTCGGCCACCATACAGAGAGCCGGCAGCGGACCGGCCCATCTCGACGGCGAGCCGGTGACACTCGGAGAGAATATGGAAGTGGAGTGTCATCCCGGTCGACTTAATATTTACACTAACCCAAACGAACGCCCCTTCCGCCCCATAATCACCCCCGTCTACTCGATGATGAGGGAGATACGGCTTGCGGCAGCCAGAGTGTTCGGCAAGAAAAAATAAGATTATGGCTCTTCAATGCGGTATAGTCGGACTCCCCAACGTGGGCAAGTCGACTCTTTTCAATTGTCTTTCCAATGCCAAGGCCCAGTCGGCCAACTTCCCTTTCTGCACCATCGAACCCAATGTGGGCGTGATCACCGTGCCCGACGAGCGTCTTACACGTCTGGTCGAGATGTGCCAGCCGCGCAGCGTGGTGCCCGCCACCGTAGAGATTGTAGATATCGCCGGACTGGTCAAAGGCGCCAGCAAAGGAGAGGGACTCGGCAACAAGTTCCTTGCCAATATCCGCGAAACCGACGCGATAATCCATGTGCTCCGCTGCTTCGACGACGACAACATCACCCACGTTGACGGCTCGGTCGACCCCGTGCGCGACAAAGAGATTATCGACTACGAGCTCATGGTCAAAGACCTCGAGACAGTGGAGTCGCGCATGGCCCGCACCCTCAAGCAGGCTCAGACCGGAGGCGACAAAGTGGCCAAGATGCAATATGATGTGCTGGCACGCTACAAAGAAGCCCTCGATGCCGGCAAGCCCGCACGCTCTGTGAAGTTCGACACCCCCGACGAACGCAAATTTGCCCGCGAGCTCTTCCTCCTCACCGACAAGCCTGTGCTCTATGTGTGCAACGTCGACGACGACTCTGCCGCCACCGGCAATGCCTATGTGGAAGCCGTGCGCAAGGCCACAGCCGACGAAGACGCACAGATACTCATCGTCGCAGCCCAGACCGAAGCCGAGATTGCCGAACTCGACACCTTCGAGGAGCGGAAGGAATTTCTCGAATCTATAGGGCTCGAAGAGTCGGGAGTGTCGCGCCTCATCCGCGCAGCCTACTCCCTGCTCGACCTCCAGACCTATTTCACCGCCGGCCCCGACGAAGTGCGCGCCTGGACCTTCCTCCGCGGCAGCAAGGCACCCAAATGTGCCGGAATAATCCACACCGACTTCGAAAAAGGATTTATCCGCGCCGAAGTGATAAAATATGACGACTATGTGAGCCTCGGTTCTGAAGCCGCCGTGCGCTCCGCCGGCAAGATGGGAGTGGAAGGCAAGGAATATGTGGTGCAGGACGGCGACATCATGCACTTCCTCTTCAACGTCTGATTCCTCCCTCCTTCCCCCTCACTCATCCCGAACAAACAAAAAGGAGGAGCCGCGGATTGACCCGGCTCCTCCTCTCACGTTTCAACTATTTATTTATGAGAGCCCTGACACCCGGTATCACTACCCGACAATCAGGGACGAGGGATGTAGATTGTTCTTTTTTTATTGTTTATTGTTGTTCATTTCTTACATATTCACTTATTACAACAATTAAAACGCCCGAAGTTTCCCGCAAGCAGTATAAAAGATGTAAAAACCATGTTAATCCCCCCTCCTCCTCTCCTGCTTTCCCTGGCGCATATTTCACGCTCATATTAAATAAATAAGGGATAATTATGGAATTACGGTTTTTTGGGAGAGAAAAGAGGGGGAGTTGAGATATTTTTGGGTAATTTTGCCGTTTAATAGGAAATGAATTGTCTATGGACCGCATAAAAGTAAAAATCATCAACCGTTCGGGGCATGAATTGCCCTGCTATGAGACTCCTTCGGCCGCCGGGATGGATGTGCGCGCCGCGCTTAAGGAGCCTGTCACCCTCGGGCCCCTGGAGAGGGCTCTTATCCCCACGGGGCTGCGCATTCAGTTGCCGCAGGGCTATGAGTGCCAGATGCGTCCCCGCAGCGGGCTGGCGCTCCGCAATGGTATTTCTCTCGTGAATACTCCCGGCACTGTCGATGCCGACTATCGCGGTGAGATCGGCGCTATAGTGATAAATCTCTCAAACGAACCTTTTACCATCAACGACGGTGAGCGTATCTGCCAGATGGTCATCACCCGCTATTCGCATGTGGAGTGGGAGCCGGCCGAGCGTCTCGACGAGACTGTGAGGGGTAAGGGTGCGTTCGGTCACACTGGGGTAGACTGATGAATATCCGCTCAAATTTTGGCCGCGGCTTGATTGCTGCGGTTGTCGTGGTGCTGGCTTCATTGTGTGCGGCCGGTGTCGAGGCGGCGTCGAAAAAGCAGCGTGTGTCTGAATCGGATGTGCGCAAAGCCGACTATATCTTTCTTGAGGGCACCCGTCAGCAGACTCTCGGCAACACCGACGGATATTTCGAACTCCTCACGCGTGCGCGCGAACTGAACCCCGACGACAGCTATCTGGGCATGGAATATGGCTATCTGCTTCTGCGCCTCTCGCAGGGCGATTCTGCCCTTGTGGAGCAGGGCTATGCCCTGATGTCGGACTACATTGACCGCAATGCCGACGATTTTTATGGCAATGTGCTTTTTGCGGCGGTGTCAGGCCAGCTTGGCAAGACCGACCGTGCGGTTGATGTGTGGGGCAGGCTCCACTATGCGAGCCCGGACCGTCCGGAGCTCACGGTGAGATATGCCGAGGTGCTTGCTGCCACCCGCAAGCCGGAGAATATAGACCGTGCTCTTGAGCTCTTCGACACTCTGGAGATTGCCGACGGCCCGGGCATACAGCTCTCCACCCAGAAGATTCAGCTCTACTACACCCGTGGCGACACTGCGGCTATGCTCGGTGAGGCCCGGAAACTGTGGGAGAAGAGTCCGACGGTGGTGGAGTATAACGTGTTTGCCGGCGACATCTATTCGCAGCTCGGACAGGGAGACTCGGCTCTTATGTTCTATGACCGCGCCATTGAGCTCGACCCCTCCAGCGGATTGGCTTATTATTCGCGCGCCAACTATTTCAGGGCGGCCGGCGATTCTACGGCCTATGACCGCGAGGTGTTTCGGGCGCTTGAGCAGGAAGACCTCGATGTGGCTCCCAAGCTTGAGATTCTCCGCGACTATGCCGCCCGCCTCTATTCCGACCATCGCCAGCAGAGCCGCATCAGCGATATGTTTCGGCGGCTCATAGACCTCCATCCCCATGAGCGCGACATCCATAATCTCTACCGCGACTACCTCATAGCCATCGAAGACTATGCCGGAGCTGCCGAGCAAGCGTCATATTCTCTCGACATTGACCCCTCCGACGAGAGGCAGTGGCTGGCGCTCACGAGCCTATATCTGCGCGAGGCGGAGTTTGAGAAATCTTATGATGCGGCCATGCGCGGACTTCATTTCTATCCCCTCAATCCGAATCTGGCGCTCCTTGCCGGAACGAGCCTCACACAGATGGAACGCTACGACGAGGCTCTCGCTTTGCTCGAAAAGGCTCGCACACTCACCGACGAGAACGATGCCGAGACCCTCTCGGATATCTACACCACCATCGGCGACACCCGCTATGCCGCCGGCGAGCTCGACAGTGCGTTCGTAGACTATGAGCAGGCCATCCGGCTCAATCCGCTCAATCTCACGGCGCTCAATAACTGTGCCTACTATCTCGCGTGCGAAAACCGCGACCTCGACCGCGCGGAGCAGATGATAAAACTGGTGGTTGAGGAGCGGCCGGATGAGTCAACCTCTCTCGACACTTATGCCTGGGTGCTCTACCGCAAGGGTGAGTATGAACAGGCGAGAGACACCATAGAAAAGGCTCTTGAGAATGACTCCGACCCGTCGGCCGAGCTTTATGAGCATGCCGGCGACATCTTCTATAGTGTCGGCGCAAAGGATGAGGCTGTGGAGTTCTGGCAGCTCGGCCTTGAGATAGAGCCCGACAATGCCGATCTGAAACGTAAAATTAAGACACGCAAACCATGACCGCACTCCGTTTCCGCACCACCATGTTTCGTCTCATCCCCATGCTGCTCTTAGTGGGGCTGCTTGCTGCGGGATGCCACACTCAGCGCCCGGCGGTCCGGACACCGCAGTCTTCTCCCTCCGTAGAGGCATGGACCCGCATGCAGGTGCCGGTCACAGTGAGTCTGTCGTCTCCCCAATCCATGTCTGTGTCCGGCACTCTCACAATGCTTCGCGATAGCTCCATAGTTCTGTCTTTCAGGATGATTGGTATGGAGGTGGCGGTGGTGGCGTTTGAGGCCGACAGTGTGGCTGTGCTCGACAAATTCCATAAGCGTGCTTTCAAGACCGGCATTGACCGCATCATGGCCAATACTTCTCTGACTGTGGGCGAATTGCAGAATATCCTCACAGGCCATTATCCTCCATCGCTCAGACGGTTGCCTGCCGGCGTGAAATATAGCCGTGTGGACACCGACGACCGTAGCGGCATTCTCATCTCGCGCACAGGGTCTGCGCCTGAAAAGAAGTTGTGCGAGATAATGACTCTTGCCACTCAGCTCACTCCGTTTGGCGATATGGCGTCTAAGACCGGGCTGGAGTTTTATCCTAAGGATAAGAAAGTGGAGGGGACGCTGACGTTAAATTTCGACAAGGTGAAATGGAATGACGAAGTCACCCCCAGAAAGATAACCATTCCTTCCGGATATAAGAGAATAGAGTTTGACGAACCGCTGAAAATGCTCCTCAATCCATGATTCAGACCTCTCCCACACCACTTGCAATGCAGAGATTTTTCAGGATTCTGGTTTTGACCGCCGCCCTTTTCGTAGCGGCCTCATCAACCGGTCTGTCGGCCAAGAAGCCGCAGAAGCGCGACATCTCAAAGGTGAAACAGGAGCAGCAGACCACCCGAAAAGAGATTAAGGAAACCTCCAGGAAGCTCACCGTCAACAACCGCGAGACTCAAAAGCAACTCTCGCGTCTGTCAACCCTCTCGGGCGAGATTGCAGCCACAGACCATGAGATAGACCGGATGCAGGGCGATGTAGACTCCATCAATAGCCATATAGCCATTGTCAACGATTCTATCTCTCATCTTTCGGCGCGTATGGACAGCCTTAAGACGGGCTATATGCGCCAGCTCCGCAAAGTGCAATCAAGCCGAGGGGCTATGAATACGCTCACCTACGTATTCTCTTCCGAATCCTTTACTAAGGCTTGGCAGCGTGTGCGCTATCTGCGTCAGTTTGGCAAATGGCGTCGCCGCAGAGCCGAGGAGCTCAAACTGATGAAAGACTCGCTCACAGACCGGCGCATGCGTCTCGACACTCTGCAGCATGAGCGGCGCACAGCCTTGGCCCACCTCTCGCTGGCCCAGAAACAGCTCCGCACCAAGCTCGATGAGACCGACCGCATCGTCATGTCGCTGAAATCGGAGGGCGCTTCGCTCAAGGCTCTTCTCAAAGAGAAAGAGCGCAAATCCAAGGCTCTCGATTCGGAGCTCGACAAACTTATTGCCGAGGAGCAGCGCCGCGAAGAGCAGCGCCGCAAGGAGGAGCTGCGCAAAGCCGAAGCCCGACGCAAAGCCGAGTCGCAGCGTAAGGCTGAATCGGCTCAGGGGAGTGCCGCCGGCAAAACTGCCGCCTCAACCGCTTCAGCTCCCAAGCAGGAGGCTCCTGTGGCCACTGCCGACGCCGACCGTGCTCTCACAGGCAGCTTTGAGACCAACAAAGGCCGCCTCCTCTTCCCTGTGGCTGGAAAATATCGTCTGGTGCGCGGATTCGGCCGCCAGAAGCATCCGGAGCTCGAACATGTGGAAACCGACAATTCCGGCATAGATGTCGAGGCTGTGGGCGGAGGCAAAGCCCGTGCGGTGTTTGAGGGGCGCGTGTCTGAGATTTTCAAACAGCCCGGTTATAACACCATCGTTATGGTGCGCCACGGCAACTTCCTGTCTATCTATGCCAATCTCTCGGATATCAGCGTGAAGAAGGGCGACACCGTAAAAGCCGGACAGACCATAGGCACCATCTATCCTGACCCTGAGGAAGATGGCCGCTCCATACTCCATTTCGAACTGCGCAAGGAACGCACCAAACTCAATCCGCTCCAATGGGTGAAATAACTAAATACAAGACTTTTATGGCAGCCATGATAATGACTTTTGCCGCAGTGGGCGGAGGAGGCTCATGCGCCGCACAGACCTGCGGTATCACAACAGTGGATACTCCCGTATTCGCCAAAGATATAAAGAAAGCCACCGTGCAGCTCCTCGATGTGCGCGAACCCGACGAATATTCCGCCGGCCACCTCCCGGGAGCTGTGAATATCAGTGTCAACTCCCCTGATTTTGTTTCGGCCGTAGAGTCGGCATTTTCAAAAGATAGACCAATCTACGTCTACTGCCGTTCCGGTCGCCGGTCGCTAAAGGCAGCCGAGATGCTTGCAGCAAAAGGCTTCCGGATGATAAACCTCGAAGGGGGCATTCTTGACTGGGAGGATAAATCACAGCCGGTTGTGAAGCAATAACAATCTCCTCCGGATATATCAAAAAAATCAGGCGCCTTCCGTTTTCAGAGGGCGCCTGATTTTATAATGCGGAGTCGGTTTTCTCTTAGAAGAGGCTCCAGCTTACGGTGAGACCGGCCATTACGATGGCCACCATAGACATGAGCTTGATGAGGATGTTGAGGCTGGGGCCCGAGGTGTCCTTGAAGGGATCGCCCACGGTGTCGCCCACCACGGTGGCTTTATGCACATCGCTGCCCTTGCCGCCGAAATTGCCCTCTTCGATATATTTCTTGGCATTGTCCCATGCACCGCCGGCATTGGCCATGAAGATGGCGAGCACGAAGCCGGCGCTCAGACCTCCTACGAGAAGGCCGATAACTCCGGGCACACCGAAGATAAGGCCTACGATAATCGGGGCGAGGATGGCGAGCACGGAGGGAAACACCATCTCACGCTGAGCACCCTTGGTGGAAATCTGCACGCAGCGGGCGTAGTCGGGCTCGGCCTGACCGGTAAGGATACCCTTGATTTCACGGAACTGACGGCGAACCTCGTCTACCATATGGGCGGCTGCGCGACCTACGGCATTCATTGTCAGACCGCAGAAGAGGAATGCCATCATAGCGCCGATAAACATGCCTGAGAGCACTTTCGGGCTCATGAGATTCACTTCGTAGAATGCCATGAAATCGGTGAACGAGGCTTCGTGAACACCCACGAGGCGATCGCCGATCTGGATTGTGGTTTCGCCGAGACGCTGCAGACCGATACGGATTTCTTCTATATATGAGGCGAGGAGCGCCAGGCCGGTGAGTGCGGCCGAACCGATGGCAAATCCTTTGCCGGTGGCGGCGGTGGTGTTGCCGAGCGAATCTAGAGCATCGGTGCGACGACGCACTTCTGCGCCCAGACTGCTCATTTCGGCGTTGCCGCCAGCATTGTCGGCTATCGGGCCGTAAGCATCGGTGGCGAGGGTGATACCGAGAGTGGAGAGCATACCCACGGCGGCTATACCGATGCCATAGAGACCCATGGCCACATTGGTGAAGTCGAGACCGGAGGCAAACCAGTAGGAGAGGATGATGCCGGCCACTACGGCTATAACGGGGATAGCGGTCGAAACCATGCCGAGACCCACACCGGAGATAATCACGGTGGCCGGGCCGGTTGTGCCGCTCTCGGCGAGTTTCTTGGTGGGTTTGTAAGACTGGGAGGTGTAGTATTCGGTAGACTGACCTATGATTATGCCTACCACAAGGCCTACCACCACCGAACACCCTATGAGAGCCCAGTTCTGCAGCTGCAGAAGCCAGAGGATGAGGAATGTTGCGCCTACGATAAGAAGCGAGCTGAGATTGGTGCCGCGCGAGAGTGAGCGCAGGAGGTCTTTCATCGTGGCGTCTTCAGTGGTGCGCACGGAGAAAATACCGATGATGGAGAGCACTATTCCCACGGCTGCGATAAGCATCGGGGCGATTACGGCTTTATATTGCATCTCTGCATCGCCTGTGAGCAGGAATGCGGCGGCTCCAAGAGCTGCGGTTGCCAGGATTGAACCGCAGTATGACTCATAGAGGTCGGCGCCCATACCGGCCACGTCGCCCACATTGTCGCCCACATTGTCGGCTATGGTGGCGGGGTTGCGGGGGTCGTCTTCGGGGATGCCTGCCTCTACTTTACCCACGAGGTCGGCGCCTACGTCGGCAGCTTTTGTATAGATACCGCCACCCACACGGGCAAAGAGAGCCTGAGTGCTGGCACCCATCCCGAAGGTGAGCATTGTGGTGGTGATCATGCAGAGTTTTGCGGTTTCGTCAAGTCCGGTCACGAAGGCGTTGAGCAGCACATACCAGATTGAGATGTCGAGCAGACCGAGACCAACCACAACCAGACCCATCACCGCACCGCTGCGGAAAGCCACGCGCAGACCCTTGTTGAGCGACGTGCGGGCGGCATTGGCTGTGCGGGCCGATGCGTTGGTGGCGGTCTTCATGCCGAGATAGCCGGAAAGGCCGGAGAAGAATCCACCGGTGAGGAATGCTACCGGAACCCATGGATTCTGCAGCTGGAAGCCATAGGCCATGATGGCGAAAAGCACCACCAGGCAGAGAAACACGATGCCTACAATCTTGTATTGCTGGCGTAGATAAGACATGGCGCCCTGGCGAACATACGACGCTATCTTCCGCATAGTGTCTGTGCCCTCGCTCTCGCGCATCATGCCTTTGTAGAAGTACCATGCGAGCAGGAGCGCTATGAGCGATGCAAGAGGTACAATCCAGAAAAGCTGTTGTGCCATATGAAACGTGATATTTGATTGGTTAATAAAATTATCTCAAAGGTAATCAAAAATTTGCAAATGGCAGTCAGTCGGGCAGGATTTCCTTGGCCGCATTCCTCATTTTTTCAGCGATCTGAGGGTTGCAGAGGTTGCCTATGCTTCCGGCATGGGTGTGATGCACCTCGCGGGTGGGTTTATACGTGCCCTCCTGCACCTGCATGCCCACCGTGCGGTAAGCCTCGCGGAATGGCACTCCGGATAGAGTGAGGCGGTTCACATCTTCCACCGTAAAGAGATAGTCATAACGTGGGTCGGATAAAATATCGGATTTCACTCTGATGTGCTGGAGCATAAAGTCGGCCATGTCGAGACAACTGCGTATCTCCACCGTGGCCGGAAACATTATATCCTTGAGCAGCTGCAGGTCGCGGTTGTAGCCGAGAGGCAGGTTGGCGGTGAGAAGAGCCACTTCGTTGGGCACTGCCTGCAGGCGGTTGCACTTTCCTCTCATGATTTCAAACACATCCGGATTCTTCTTGTGGGGCATGATTGAGGAGCCGGTGGTGAATTCGTCGGGAAATGAGATGAATCCGAAATTCTGACACATCCACATGCACACATCCATCGCCATGCGTCCGAGTGTGGAAGCCACGGCGGCTATAGCCATAGAGGCGGCGCGCTCGGTCTTGCCACGGCTCATCTGGGCGGCCACCACATTATAGTGCAGTGTGTGGAATCCGAGAAGCCGTGTGGTCATCTCTCTGTCGAGCGGAAACGACGACCCGTAGCCCGCAGCCGAACCAAGAGGGTTCTGGTCTGCGATTCTGTAGGCTGCGGCCAGAAGTTCCATATCGTCTACAAGCGCTTCGGCATAAGCGCCGAACCATAGGCCGAACGACGAAGGCATCGCCACCTGCAGGTGGGTGTAGCCCGGCATCAGGGTGTCTTTATGCTCCTCGCTCAGCGACTGCAGGCGGTCAAAGAGGCGCATCATCGAGCGCGCTATTTCCTTCAGTTCGGCACGCATGAAGAGCTTGAGGTCTACGAGCACCTGGTCATTGCGCGAGCGGCCGGAATGAATCTTTTTGCCCACGTCGCCCAGACGCTGTGTGAGCAGAAATTCCACCTGAGAGTGCACATCTTCCACTCCGGGCTCTATCGTAAATTCGCCGCGGTCTATCATCGCGAGAATATCCTTCAGCGCATCGAGCAGGGTGTCGAGCTCTTCGCGGGTGAGCAATCCGATGCTTTCGAGCATCGTGATGTGGGCCATCGAACCTTCCACATCGTAGCGTGCAAGCTGCAGATCGAGTTGGCGGTCGGCTCCTACGGTAAATTCCTCTATCATTTTGTCGGGCTCAAAGCCCTTGCTCCATAATTTCATAAATCGAGATTTTGCAATAACTGAGTGTAAAGTTCTATAGCCTCGGCTATTTCGTCGGGGCATATGTATTCGTCGGCCGAATGGCTGCGTGACGATTCGCCCGGCCCCATCTTAAGCGACGGAAATGGCATGAGCGCCATATCAGATGTGGTGGGCGACACGAATGGTTGGCGCCCCAGAGCCACGGCTCCTCTCACCAGAGGGTGGTTGTCGGCTATCACCGACGCCCTCACTCTGTATGACCGTGCCTTGGCCTCCGATTCTATCTCTGCAGCTATCAGGGCTTCGGTCTCTTCGTTGGTATATGCGTCGGTGGTGCGCACATCTGCCACAAACCGGCATTCGTCTGGAATCACGTTGTGCTGACGCCCCGCCTCAATCTGAGTCACGGTGATTTTCACCGGCCCGAGGGTGGCCGACACCTTCGGCAGAGTGAGGTTGCGCAGGCGGTTGATATCGTCGAGAGCTTTATATAGGGCGTTGACCCCTTCGTTGCGTGCAGCGTGGCCGGTCACTCCGCGTGCGGTGCAGTCAAGCACAATCAGCCCTCTCTCAGCCACAGCGGGCTGCATGCCTGTGGGTTCGCCCACCAGAGCCATGTCTATTCTCACCCCCTCCTTTTCCAGTTCGGGGAGCATGGCGCGCATGCCATGTTCGCCCATCACCTCCTCTTCGGCCGTAAGTGCGAGCACGAGGTTGTAGGGGAGTGGAGCGGTGCGCAGGCGCAGAAACACTGTGGCGAGCGACACTGCCGAGCCCCCTGCATCATTGCTTCCCAGCCCGTAGAGCTTTCCGTCTTCTGTTTCAGGCTTGAAGGGGTCGCGGGTCCATGAAGGAGCCGGTTTCACTGTGTCGTGATGCGAATTGAGCAGCAGTGTGGGGCGCGAGGGGTCGAATCCGTCGGCCACAGCCCACACGCAGTTGTGCAAGCGGCGTGGAGCCGCCCCTCTCTCCGCGAGCCAGCTCTCGATGATGTCGGCCGTGCCTTTTTCGTCGCGGCTCACCGAAGGCACGGCAATGAGGCGCTTCAGCAGAGCTATGGCTTCGGCTGTGTCGGTGCTGTAGTTCATGCAGTCTATAGGCTTATCACTGTGCCGCGGTCAGAGAGCAGGGCGGCCGAATTTTTTATGGTCACGGAGCCTACTCCGCGGTCTATTGCGGCAAAAGCATTGTCTATTTTCGGAATCATCCCTTTTGAAATCACCCCGCCGGCACGAAGCACAGCATATGAATCGGGGGTGATGGAGGGAATGAGTGAGTCGGGGTTGTCCACATCTTCAAGCACACCGTCTTTTTCAAAGCAATATATCAGCCTGGTGCGTGCAATGCGTGAGCATCCCGATGCCACAGCCGATGCCACAGTGTCGGCGTTGCAGTTGAGCAGGGTGCCCTTGCCGTCGTGCATGATTGCGCAGAACACCGGCACCATACCGGCCGAAATAAGCTTTACGATAAGTTCGGCGTTGACATCCGCAGGGTCTATATCCCCCACGAAACCATAGTCTGTGGGGTTGGGCTTGCGGCGGGTGGCACGGATAGCGCCGGCATCGGCTCCGGTGAGACCGATCGCATTTACCCCCTCGGCCTGAAGAAGCGACACAATCCGCTTGTTGATCAGTCCGGCATAGACCATCGTCACAATGTCGAGGGTCGCACGGTCTGTCACTCTCCGGCCGTCTATCATAGTGGTCGGTATCTCCATCCGCTGGCTCAGCCGGGTTGCCTCCTTGCCTCCGCCGTGTACGAGCACTTTCGGGCCTTCAAGCCGGGCGAAATCGGCCAGAAACGAAGCGAGGGCCTCGGGATTATCCACCACGTTGCCCCCGATTTTCACCACCTTTATCTCTTCCGGGCTCATAGCGACTCAAGCATTCGTTTTATCACTGTCTGAGCCGAAATCTCGCGGTTGGCGGCTTCGGGTATCACCAGACTGCGCGGAGACTCTATCACCGAGTCGGTCACAATCATATTGCGGCGCACCGGGAGGCAGTGCATGAAATAGGCGTTGTCTGTCATGGCCATCGTGGCGTCGTCCACAGTCCATGAACGGTCTGTCGAAAGCACTTTCCCATAGTTGTCGCCGGCATAGGCAGACCAGTTTTTGGCATACACGAAGTCGGCGCCTTCAAATGCTTTCGCACGGTCATATTCAATGGTTGCTCCGGCCGTAAACTCAGGGGAGAGTTCATAGCCTTCGGGATGGGTGATCACCACATCGTAGCCGGCGGCCACACTCCACTGTGCGAATGAGTTGGGCACAGCCTGGGGCAGCGCCTTGGGATGAGGAGCCCAGGTGAGCACCACCTTCGGGCGCTCTTTGGTCTTGTGTTCTTCGATTGTGATGATGTCGGCGAATGCCTGGAGAGGATGGCCTGTGGCCGCCTCCATGCTAAACACCGGCCTGCCGGAATATTTGATAAACTGACCCACAACTCTCTCTTCATAGTCTTCGTCGCGGTCTTTCAGTCCGGCAAACGAGCGCACACCGATAAGGTCGCAGTAGCTTCCCATCACGGGGATAGCTTCGAGCAGATGCTCTGCCTTGTCGCCGTCCATTATCACTCCACGCTCTGTTTCGAGCTTCCAGGCTCCCTGATTCACATCGAGCACCATCACATTCATGCCCAGATTCATAGCAGCTTTCTGGGTAGAGAGACGGGTGCGTAGGCTGGAGTTGAAGAAAATCATCAGCAGAGTGCGGTTGCGCCCCAGATCGGTGTGGGCGAAACGGTTGGCCTTAATTTCAAGGGCTTCGGCCACAGCCTTGCGGAGGTCGCCTATATCGGCTACGGATGTAAACTGTTTCATGATTGCAGGCAGGCTTTGAATTCGGTGAGGAAACGGTCGGCATCCTCGCGGGTGATGCCGAGGGCGGGGAGCAGGCGCACGGTGTGCTTGCCCGCACCACCGGTAAAGATATGGTGGTCGAAGAGCAGCTTGCGGCGCATTTCAGAGGCGTCGCCCTCTATCTCCACTCCTATCATCAGTCCGCGGCCGCGCACCTCTTTCAGTCCGTCAATCTTTTTGAGCTCCTCGATGAGATATTCGCCCACTTCGGCGGCATTCTTCACGAGATTTTCCTCCTCCATCACATCGAGCACTGCGATAGCGGCGGCACACGCCAAGTGGTTGCCCCCGAAGGTGGTGCCCAGCATCCCTTTCACAGCCTCAAACTCAGGAGAAATCAGCACGGCGCCCATCGGAAAACCGTTGGCAATTCCCTTGGCCACGGTGATAAGGTCGGGGCGTATGCCCGAATACTGGTGGGCGAAGAAGCGGCCGGTGCGTCCGTAGCCCGACTGTATTTCGTCGAGTATCAGCATAGTGCCTGTCTCAAGGCTGACTTCGCGGAGAGTGCGCAGGAAGTCATCTCCCGGCTCATGGATGCCGGAAACTCCCTGAATGCCCTCGACAATCACGGCTGCAAACTCGCCGGTGGCCAGCTTGCTCTTCACGGCTTCTATGTCGCCGAGCTCCACAAATTCCACATTGGGCGTGGCATTAAACGGAGCCTGGATTTTCGGATTGTCTGTGGCGGCCACGGCTCCCGATGTGCGGCCGTGGAAAGCTTTTGAAAATGCCAGAATCTTGGCGCGCCCGGTGTGGAACGACGCCAGCTTCATAGCGTTCTCATTGGCCTCGGCTCCGGAATTGCAGAGGAAGAGCGCATAGTCGTCATAGCCGCTCAGCTTTCCCAGACGGTCGGCGAGCTGCTGCTGAAGGGAGTTTTCCACAGAGTTGGAATAGAATCCCATTTTGGCCACCTGGTCGGCCACAGCTTTTACATACACCGGATGGGCATGGCCTATTGAAATCACGGCATGCCCGCCGTAGAGGTCGAGATATTCGGTGGAGTCGGCTGTGTACACATGACACCCCTTGCCGCTCACCGGCTCTATAGGATATAGGGAGTAAACGTCGAATAGCTTCATCAGAATGAGGATGGCTTGAGGCGGAGCCCGGTGGTTTCGGGCAGTCCGCACATGATGTTGAGGTTTTGCACTGCTTGTCCCGACGCCCCTTTGAGCAGATTGTCGATGGCGCAGGTCACCAGCAGCTTGCCGTCGGCCTTATTGAGCCCGATTATGGCTTTGTTGGTGTTGACCGCCTGCTTGAGGTCAATCTCTCCCGGAGCCACATGGGTGAAGGGTTCGCCGGCATAATAATCGTTATAAAGTTCGCGCACCTGCTTCTCGGTGAGGTCGGTGTCGGTCCAGCTCATTGCAAAGATGCCACGCGCAAAATTGCCCCTCACCGGCACGAAGTTGATGCTCCGGTCGAGGTTCGGCTGCAGCCCTTTCAGGGTGCGGGTAATCTCGGCCAGATGCTGGTGAGAGAAGGGCTTGTAGACCGACAGGTTGTCTGTCCGCCAGCTGAAATGGGTCGTGGCGCCCGGCTTCACTCCGGCGCCCGTAGAGCCTGTCACTCCAGTCACCTGCACATCGCTCTTTATCTCTCCGGCCGCGGCCAGAGGCAGCAGCGACAGCTGCAGAGCTGTGGCGAAACAGCCCGGATTGGCCAGCAGCCGTGTGGCCGCGATCCGGTTGCGGTTCACTTCAGGCAGACCGTAGACATAGCCGCAGCTTTCGTCGCGGAAGTCCTGGGCAAGGTCTATCACCTTCAGATGCTCGGGCAGCGGATTCTCCTGCCAGAACTTGCTGCTCTGACCATGACCCGAACAGAGAAACACCACATCCACCTCGTCAAGAGGAGCGCTGTCGCTGAAGCGCAGGTCGGTCTCGCCGAGCAGACCGCCGTGAACGGCTGTCACCGGATTGCCGGCATTGCTCGTCGAGTGTACGAAACCGATCTCCACCTCCGGGTGGTTTATCAGCAGTCTCAGCAGTTCGCCTGCGGTATAGCCCGCTCCGCCTATTATTCCGGCCTTCATTCGTCTTTGCCGTTGCGGCGCTGCACGTTGTGATATATCTTCATCTGGTTGCCGAGAATCTTGGTGAATCCCTTCACATCGTCGGCGCTCCATGCCTTGTTCACCTCGCCATATTCGCCGAAGTCGGTCTTCATCAGGTCAAAAGGCGAATCCACACCCACCAGAGTGTAGGAGTAAGGACGCAGCTGTATTTCGACTGTGCCGGTCACATTGCGCTGCGAGCTGAGAAGCATTGCCTCCATGTCGCGCATCACCGGTTCGAGATACTGGGCCTCATGGAGAAACATCCCATACCATGTGCCAATCTGGTCTTTCCAATACTGCTGCCACTTCGTCAGTGTGTGCTTCTCAAGCATCTTGTGGGCGGCGATTATCAGAATCGGACCCGCAGCCTCAAAGCCCACACGGCCCTTGATGCCGATAATAGTGTCGCCGATATGCATGTCGCGGCCAATACCGAAGCGGCTGCCGATCTCTTCAACCTTGCGGATTGCCTCGATTTTGTCGGCATACTCCACACCGTTCACTGACGAGATTTCCCCCTCGGTAAAGCCGATGGTGAGCTTCTCGGGTTCGGTACAGGTCACCTGCGAGGGATATGCGCTTTCCGGAAGGGTCTGCTCCGAGCGGAGGGTCTCCTTGCCCCCTATGCTTGTGCCCCAGAGCCCCTTGTTGATGGAATATTCCATCTTCTTGAAGTCNGCCTCATANCCGTGNNNCTTNAGNTAGTCTATCTCATANTCGCGTGTNAGNGTNANGTCGCGNGTNGGNGTGATGATNTCGATTTCNGGAGCGAGAATCTGGAATGTNAGGTCAAATCTCACCTGGTCGTTGCCTGCGCCTGTCGAACCNTGGGCCACTGCGTCGGCTCCGATTTTCTTGGCGTGGTCAATGATGGCAAGAGCCTGAAATATACGCTCCGAGCTCACGCTGATGGGNTAGGTGCCGTTGCGCAGCACATTGCCCGCCACCATATATTTGATGCTCTTGTCGTAGTAGTCTTTCGTCACATCGAGAGTGGTGTGTGAGGCCGCTCCCAGACGCTTGGCCTTGTCGGCTATGATGTCAAGCTCCTCGGCCGAGAATCCGCCGGTGTTGGCTATAGCGGTGTGCACCTCATATCCGAGGTCTTCAGTGAGGTATTTTACTGCAAATGAGGTGTCGAGGCCGCCGCTGAANGCCAGCAGCACTTTCTTTTTCTGTTCCATATCGCGGGAATTATTTAAGACGGAGGATTTTACTGATTTTATTGCGGAGGAGCATGAGGTAGGGGGTAGCCTTTGAATTTTTCTCAGACGGAGTGGATGGGTCGAAGAGCATACCGGTGCAGAGACACATCCTGCGGTTGTTGCGGGTCAGGATGTCGAAGTTCACACAACCCTTGCACCCCTGCCAGAACTCCTCGTCGTCGGTAAGCTCTGANAAGGTCACAGGGCGGTAGCCCATGCGCGAATTGAGTTTCATCACCGGCAGTGAGGTGGTGATGGAGAATATCTTTGCGTAAGGAAAACGTTCGCGGGCAAGTTCGAATGTCTTCTCTTTGATGCGGGCCGCCAGACCGAGGTGACGGTATTCCGGGTCAACGATAAGGCCGGAGGTTGCCACGAAGTCGCCGTGACCCCAGCATTCGATATAGCTGAACCCTACCAGCTTGTCGCCGTCGAGGGCCACCACGGCCTTTCCGCCGTTGATTTTCGAAGAGATGTAGTCGGGCGACCGTCGGGCTATGCCGGTGCCGCGCTGAAGAGCCGACTCATATATGAGCTGGCATATCCGCTCGGCATGAACCGCGTGATGCGGCTCGGCGAAGGCCACCGTAATCTGTTGGATATCCATTGTAAAGTATGTGTTCTAAATTATTTTCTTTATTGTTGTGGGTTCTGAAAGTATGTGCATGAGATTTTGCATTCGGCTGATGGCGTTATGCGGGTCCATAGCCACTGAAGCCGGATNNGGATGTTCGCCTCATAAAGACAATGCATTAAATAATTCGTACACATACTTATTATTAAATGATAAAGCAAATTATTTCCCACACCGTGCGGGTGTGAGATATTAGAGACTGCAAAGTTACATAAAAAAGTGAATAAGCATACAGAAAAATAGAAAAAACTTTGGCTGTGTGCTTAAAAAAGCTCCCCGTGGAGCCGATTCGATAGCCGCNCGATATTTAATGTCTGTTATCCCNCGGCTATCACACCGGGAGGTAGGTAAGTGTCACCGACCCTTCGCGGCGCAAAATCCTGCGGGCCGTCTCGGCGATATGGTCTGGAGTCAGCTTCCGGTAGCGTGCCACGGTTGAGTTGGGGTCNGTTCCGGTCATCACGGCCATGGCAAGGTTCTGNGCCTTTGCCACCAGAGTNGTGGCCGAAAACTTATGTGTGCTCTCAAACTTGGTGAGCACCCTTTCGAGTTCATCCTCGCCCACACCCTTNTCNATCAGCTTGTCTATCTCCTCGCGGAGTATATCTATGGCCCGTCGCGCCGTTTCGGGGTCGGCGTCGCGCAGGCGCGCCCCGATAGCCAGATACCCNGGGTCTTCACTTCCCGCTATCGCCGCNTCGGCTTCCGTAAATATGTCNTGGGTCTTCAGCAGCCCGCGCTTGAAGCGCGAACTCACCCCCGTAGAGAATATGTCGGTTATTATGTCGGCGGCCTCATANCCCTCTCCGCCGCGTGCGGCCATAGGAAATGCAATGGTGATGGCGGTCGACTCCACATGNCCGTGGGCCGTAAGCTCGCGGGGTGCCTCTATCGGAGGCTCCGCAGGCAGCCTGCGCTCGGCAGGNTGNCGGGCCGGAATATCGCCAAACCATTTTTCGGCCAGCGCGAAAGCCTCGTCAGCCTCAAGGTCGCCCGCTATTGCCAGCACTGCATTGTCGGGNCCGTAGTGAGCATAGAAAAAGCGCTCCACATCCTCGCCCGTCACACCCGCTATCTGCTCCGGATTGAGCCCGATGGTGGGCCAGCGGTAAGGATGCACCTTATAGAGAAGTCCGCGCAGATAATGGTTCATATCTCCGTAGGGGCGGTTGAGGCAGGTCTGCTTGAACTCCTCTATCACCACCTTGCGCTGCACTTCGAGCACCTTGGCCGAGAATGCCGGCCNCAGCATNCGGTCGCTTTCGAGCCAGAGCGCCGTATTGATATTGGCCTTGGGTATCACGGAGTAGAAGTTGGTGAAATCATTGCTGGTCCAAGCATTGTTCCAACCACCGGCCAGCTCCATCTCGCCGTCGAAATCAGCTATGTTGGCCGACCCTCCGAACATCAGGTGCTCGAAAAGATGAGCCATCCCCGTATGCTCCGGGTCTTCGTCGCGAGCCCCCACATTATATAGCACATTCACCGCCACTGTAGCGGCGCCGGGCGAGCGGTGATGCACCACACGCAGACCGTTCCCCAGACTGCACACACTGTATTCTATCATCAGTCCATGAATACGAAATAAACCGCCAGCACCAGACACACGAAAGCCGCCAGATGATTCCAATGANGAGACTCTCCTTTGAAAAACACCACGGTGAAGAGCGTAAACACCACCAGCGTNATCACCTCCTGCACCACCTTGAGCTGCATCAGCGAGAATGCGCCCCCATTGCCGGCAAAACCCATCCGGTTGGCCGGCACCTGACACGANTATTCGGCCAGAGCTATCCCCCACGAAAGCAGTATCACCACAATCAGGGGAGTGGAGTCAGATATCACCTTCATCTGCTGGAGTTTCAGGTGGCCATACCATGCAAAGGTCATGAAAATGTTTGACACCACCAGCAGTGCGATTGTNAGCCAGGCGTTCATCTTNGNTGTCTCCTTGTTGTCNAAGCGANTATGCTCTGCCGCCTCACTTCTTTATCACTTTCATCGAAATGATGCGCACATCCTCCGTAGGGCGGTCATTGGCATCTGTTTCGGCCTTCTGGATGCGGTCCACCACATCCATCCCCGAAATCACCTCGCCAAACACCGTGTAGCTTCCGTCCAGATGCGGAGNTCCCCCCACNGTCGAATAAGCCTCACGCTGCTCCGGAGTGAGCTTGTCGGGATGCTGGGCGGCCTCAGCCTCAGTCTGCGCCGCAAGCTTGTCTTGAAGATTCTGCAGCCCCTCGCGGTCACCGCTGCGGCGCATAGCCATGATGCTGTCGCGGTTGGCAAGCGCCAGACTGTTGAATATCGCCTTTTTCTGCTCCATGATGCGGCGCGCATCCATCTGGTCGAGCTGCGCGGGAGTATAAGTCTTGCCGGTCACGATATAAAATTGCGAACCGCTCGATTTCTTTTCCGGATTGTGGGCNTCCCCCTCACGGGCAGCAGCCAGAGCCCCGCGTTTGTGGAAATGCTTCGGATAGACGAACTCCGCATCGATCTTATACCCCGGGTCACCCATGCCGAGCATCTTTCCCGCCGGAGCATTCTTCGAGTCCGGATCGCCGGTCTGCACCATAAAATCGTTTATCACGCGGTGAAACAACACCCCGTCATAAAAACCCTCATTCACGAGCTTCACAAAATTGTCAAGATGCAGGGGAGTGTCGCCATAGAGCAGCAGAGTGATGTCGCCCATGGTGGTGTGCATCTCCACCTCAACATCGTTTTTCTTTTCAGTCTGATTCATATCATTGATATTATTGGCCGCAACCGGCTGCAAGATTGCGAGCAGCATCCACAGTGCGGCCACTGTTGAGAGAAATCTGTTCATAATCCGGCTGCGGGATGAAGACGCTTGTATATGCGGCGGAAATTATTGTCTGAAGCATTGAGCTCATCCACACGCTCCTNATAATCATCGCCCCAGATGCTTTGGAGCAGATCGGCCAGATAGCGGTGCTCACGGTCCTTCTCGATAGCGGCAGCTATAAGGCGCGAAATCTGCGAGGCGAAAGTAGCCTNATCGATAGCATGAAGATAGCGCGCGGCGCTCACGGTAAACTGTCCCGTCTGGTCCACGGCAATCATATTGTCAACCAGCTCATCCATTATGCACTCACAATCGCTTATATGATTGGCTATATACTCATAAGTGAGCAGCCCGTCAGTGTCTTTCGAAAGATTTTTTTTCAGTTCTTCGTCCATAGTGGTTATGTCGATATGAGAAATATCCTGCAAAACTACTAAATAATAGGCACTGACTGAAATTTTCCACCCAAAAATATCAAAATTGAATGCAAATCCCCCCAGCCCCGCNNNGAGCNNGTCGCGAAAAAATTGCGCGTCGAAGACGGAACCCCAAAATATAGGCCGCGAAGCGGTCTGATAAGCCACCCNNCCAGAGCGCCTCCCAGTTAGACCCGCGGTGAGCGGNTCGNGANATAATNGCNNGTGNGTNGTCAGNNTCNGCGANACCACAGNNCCGCATTAGTTCCCCACCATTTCCCGCAGCGCGCTCGATGCGCGCGAGGAGAAAAACCTATACTATAGAAGCCGCGAAGNGGTGAGCGTAGTATNGTGATACGGTGATGGAATGCCGTCCTCAGAGAGGACGGATTTGTGGGTAACTTTTACCTTTGTACCGGAATTCAAAATTAACAACTAACTTTGAATTAGTTAAAAAAGAAAGGCAGAGATGGTGAACTTTGTGAGTAACTAGCCATT
>JAAVDA010000014.1 GCA_014802045.1 Bacteroides sp. | reverse complement strand
TCCATGAACTCAAAGATTAAAGCTTTCAGAGCCAAACTGCATGGCGTAAACGACACTAAATTTTTCATTTTTAGACTTTGCAATCTTTACGCTTAAACACAGGTATTTTACTATGCGCCCTCTTTTGAGCGATATTACTAAATATTTACGATATATTGCTCTTGAAGTAAAAAAATAGGGTAACAAAATTCTATCCCACGTATTCATTTCTATTCCATAATGTCCAAATTTTCAGGAAAATTTATTAACTTTGCAGTGCCGTTAGGTGAGCAGACATTTTCAATGTCTGTGCGAGGGAATCCGGTGTGAGTCCGGGACAGTGCCAGCTACTGTAAAGCCCCTTTTATCTACCTGCCAACTATGGTCACTTCCGCAAGGAGGGAAGGCCGGCAAGGAATGGGCTAAGTCAGGAAACCTGCCTAATGACAGTTTTATAGACTGATTATTTCTGGAATAAAATAATTAACTATGATTAAAAAAGGCTTCAAACAAATACATCTGTGGCTGTCAGTGCCTTTAGGTCTGATAGTCACTTTGATTTGTCTCTCAGGGGCAATTCTTATTTTCGAGAGGGATTTCGGACATATCGGACAGGCAGAAGTCTATTCCAATGGAGAAGAACCTCTTCCATTGGATTCAATTCTCAAATCATCAGAAAAATATCTCGCCGGTAGCAATCAAATTGTCGGGATTACCACCTATCCTGACTCAGAACATGCTTACAAGGTCATGCTTGCAAAGCCCGCTATGGCTGCTCTTTGGGTTGACCAATATACCGGGGAAGTTATCGGGAAATATGAGAGAGCCGAAATCTTCAAATTAGCCAGTGCTGCCCATCGGCGTTTGTTTGGAAAATCAAAGGCAGATGGGGCTTTTGGAGCAAAGGCCGGAAAACTGGTGATTGGAATAACGACTCTTACGTTGCTGCTTATCATTTTATCAGGGTTAATTGTCTGGTGGCCCAATAAAAGCAATATAAAGAATAAATTTACGATTTCCACCGACAAAGGATGTTATCGTTTTTGGTTTGATTTTCATTGCGTAGGAGGCGTTGTCAGTACAATAGTCTTAGTCATATGTATATTGACCGGACTGAACTGGTCATTCGGATGGTATCGAACTGGATTTTATTCAATTTTTGGGACAGATGTCGCCAAATCTTCAAGTCATAAAATCCCAGCAGAAAACTATGCCGCTTGGGAAAGAGCATACACCGAAATAAAGTCGCAAAACCGGGAGAATGAAATACGAATGTATCAAAATGAGGCTTATGTAGTAATCGGTGGGGTCGGCAATCAGCAAGCAACGACTTCTTATAAGATAAATCCAGAAACCGGAAAAATCCAAACTGTAATTCCTTACGGCGAAAAAAGCAAATCAAATCATATCAAGGGATGGATATATACCCTTCATGTCGGGTCATGGTTCGGGTGGATTTCAAAAATATTTTATCTGATTTGTGTGATTATAGGAGCTATACTTCCTATCAGCGGTTACTATTTATGGATAAAGCGACTGACTATAAAGAGAAAGCACCGCGAGTCATAATGGTGACCTGAGGTCAACGTAGCGGCAAAAGTGTGTTCGCAGAGGGTATGGCATTAGAAATGTCTTCCCATCCTACCTATCTTGCCACAGCGCAGGTTTATGATGAGGAAATGCAGAACCGTGTAAGAATTCATCAAGAAAGAAGAAAGAGTCACTGGAGAAATATCGAAGCACTGCTCAGTATTGAGACAGTGGGGTTTTCTAAAGATGAGGTCGTGCTGATTGATTGCCTTACACTCTGGGCTACGAATTGGTTGTTTGAAAAATGAGGATATAACCGAAGCACTATCAGCCATTAAACATCAGATCCGATTGCTTATGGATAAAGGAATCACCATGATCATTGTGACCAATGAAATTGGATTGGGCGGAGTAAGTTCTAACACATTGCAACGGAAATTCACAGATTTACAAGGTATGGTGAATCAGTATGTAGGTTTGATGGCAGATGACGTATATATGGTAATTTCCGGCATTCCTTTGAAAATTAAATCTCAATCATGAAAAAATTTAATATCAATCCCGTTGACCGATCAATTGAGGCAACAGTTAAAGAGAAAATCGACAATCTGACGAAGCCCAAAGGTGCATTAGGACTCCTTGAGGAACTGGCATGTACCACTACATTAAACCATACTGAACTGGAAATTGACTTAATCAATAGCCCTGTCAGTAAAAATACAATTAAAATGAGTGCAATAGCAGTTAGGCCTCCTTTCAGCTTACGATGATTCCCCTTATTGAACTTGTGTTCCCACTACCCTATCATTTTGCCGAACCAGGCAATAGGATGAGGCAGAGCAGGAGGATCTCCGAATAATAAATCAAGAATCCACCCTATTATTAATGGCAATATGGCTACAATGATATCCATTCTTTCAATGCATCTATAAGTTTGTAGTTTTCTTTATGGCTTTGCACGGCTATCCTGAAGATATTTTTTGAAGACTGCGCCACAACGATACAGATGTGTCACAAGTCCGTCATGATTCACCGTCTGCGGTATGTTTGTGCTGAAGTTTATTTTCACCTTTTCTTTATAACGGAAAAAATCGTCGCCATGTCCATCAATCATTAGTTGTCATAATTTTATAAATCCGTGGAATGTCAACATATTCTCTCAGCCAATCAGCAAGGAGATCATATTGTCTTTGTCTATATGCCGATGGGTCAAAATCGTCTGTATCCCTTTTATTAAGAAATGGCTTCAGGATAAAGTCGATTACGGCGGCATTGTCAAGAATGCCGTGAACATAGCTTCCGAAGCATCTTTCATCAACCATGCAACCTTCCGCTGTTCCATCTTCGCGCCAGATGAATGGTCTTGAGGTTTCAGTTCGTCCCATGTGTATCTCGTAGCCTTCACACGTGCGTTTATCTTCCATAAAACGGAACTTTACCTGTTTCGTGGTCTTGTGACCACTCATCACTGTCTCTATCGGAAGAAGTCCAAGACCGGGAAGAAACTTTAAATCCCCCTCGATTCCATCTGGATCACACACCTCTTTTCCCATCATCTGATAACCGCCACATATACCAATGACTGTCTTACCTTTCTCTCTGGCTTCGAGAATAGTTTTTGCCACCCCCCTTTTACGTAGGTCAAGGAGGTCTGCCAATGTGTTTTTACTGCCCGGCAGTATTATTATGTCGGCTTCGGCAATATCTCCTGGAGTCGAAGCATAGTAAAGATTGACTTCCGGATGACGTTCAAGAACATTGAAATCGGTGAAATTGGATATATGTTTCAGCAACACCACCGCTACGTTGATTCTGCCGCTTGCTGATTTCTTATCCTTTCCGGCAAGAGCAACCGAATCTTCCTCATCAATATGAATATGGGTCGCCATTGGGACAACGCCGAGCACAGGTATCCAGGAAATCTGTTCCAATAATTTCCGGCCATCCTGAAAAAGCCTCAGGTCACCACGGAATTTATTTATGATTATTCCTTTTATAAGTTTTCGATGTTCCGGAGTCTGAAGCATTATCGAACCATAGACACTTGCGAATACACCGCCTCGGTCGATATCTGCAACCAACACTACATTTGCGCCTGCATATTCAGCCATCGACATATTCACAATATCACCTTCACGAAGATTTAGCTCCGACACGCTGCCTGCTCCTTCAAGCACTATGGGATTATATCTTCTCTCTAACCGGTCGAAAGCATCATGGGCTATTTTCCGCAATTCATCTTTACCCTCTTTGCGGAAATACTGATACGCAACTGTGTCACCAGATGGCCTACCATTCAGGACTACCTGCGACGTATGCTCACCCGATGGTTTCAGAAGAATCGGATTCATATCTGTTGAACAGTTGATTCCGGCGGCTTCTGCCTGTACTGCCTGCGCCCTGCCTATTTCAAATCCGTCCGGAGTAGCATATGAATTCAGAGCCATATTCTGTGCCTTGAATGGCGCAGGATTATAGCCGTCCTGTCGGAAAATGCGACAAAGTCCTGTAGCGATCAGGCTTTTTCCAACGTCACTGCCGGTGCCGGCCAGCATTATTGGTGATAATCTTCTCATTTCAGTTTTCGTTTATATCCGAATTCCCTCCATATCTCTTCCTTACACTCAGCTTGCTGGAGTTCATACCGGGCCATTATAAAAAATAAATCCGAAAGTCGGTTAAGATAAATAAGTATAGCCTCCGGTACATTGTCAACTTCATTCAGACGCCATAACCAACGCTCCGCTTTTCTTGCGAGCACACGTGCCTGATGCAAGGATGCAGCCAACTGCGTGCCGCCAGGCAATATGAAACTGTCGGCAGGAGAACACTCCTTATTAATCGCGTCAATATTGCGTTCAAGGGCATCCACCAGATCGTTGGCGAGTTCGTTTGGGTTCCTGTCCCTCATATCGCTTCTTGTCGCTACAAGACTCATAGCTGTCATCAGATTGAGCTGTATATCTCTAAGCAACGGCTGCCAAATATGATCAGGCTGAAGTAAAGTACGAATTGAGCCGATAGCAACATTCAATTCATCTACACAGCCGTTGGCTTCGATTCGTATATCGGTTTTCGCTACTCTTATTCCACCGTGAATAGCAGTGGTGCCATTATCCCCGGTTCTTGTATATATTCTATTCATTTTTCCAAAGATTTAAAATATCGGTTTCCGCCCAATACAGATGGGTATACCCTGCAATAACATTCTTGTATCTATAAACCGGAGTCATTACCTCCTTACCTCGAATATTGTACTGTCGAGCCATCGATGGAAGTCCTATGGAATCAATAACATCGGAATAATGGAACTCATGTCCTGAAATCTCGAAGCCATCGAATACTAACTTTCGGTATCCTAATTTCAAGCGAGCATTCTTCATTGTGGTCTTTATCGGAAAAACTCCACACATCTTCTTCCCGTCAATTTCCTCAGTAAGATAAATCATCCCGCCGCATTCAGCAAGTAGCTTGCCGCCGTTATCGGCAAAATCCTTTATAGCTTTCCGCATCTCTTGATTTTTCTCCAGTTCATCAGCGAAAAATTCAGGATAGCCTCCGGGCAGATACAATAAATCGACTTTTGGTAGTGCTTTGTCGCGTAATGGAGAGAAATAGCTCATCTCTGCACGGAAGGCATCGATATTAGCAGGATATATAAAGCTGAATGCCTCATCACGCGCAACGGCTACGGTCAGGTTTCTTTTTTCTGGAACAGCAATAGCAGATTCCCGATCAGGCACAGAGGTTGCTTGCAGCAAGCCCGTTACGTCCACTGTGCCTTCTACTTCACAAGCTGCCGCGTCAATAAAGCGCATTATCTCTGATTGAGATTCGAGCGACAGTCCGAGATGGCGTGATGGAGTCTGCAACGCATCGTTTTTTCTTATATATCCGAAACAGGTCACTCCGATTGACTTGCATGCTTCATCAAGGAACAGGAAGTGAGTGGAGGAGGCAACCCTATTGAAAATCACTCCTGCAACTTTTACGTCGGGACAAAAACGGGTAAACCCATAGATGGTTGCGGCAACAGAAAAAGAAGTTGAAGCCGCATTCACCAGCAGTACTACCGGTATATCCAATTGACGTGCTATGTCGGCCGCACTTCCTTTCAAACCATCAAATCCGTCGAACATACCCATTGCCCCCTCGATAATACTGACCTGCGATGACGATGAATATGATTCAAAAAGACTCCGCATGTGGGCTTCGGAGGCCATATACAGATCAAGATTTATGGAGTCCTTACCCGTTGCCAGCCTATGATACTGCGTATCAATGTAATCAGGACCGCATTTGAATGGCTGCACATCGAGGTCCCTACGATGTAAAGAGCTCATTAGTCCTAACGAAAGGGTAGTCTTACCACTCCCCGAAGAAACCGCCGCTATGACAAAAGCACTCTTCATGACTTTATTTTGCTTAATATTGTACCATCATCTGCCATAAGCACCATATCCAGCTTATTGGGAAATATTTCCACACAATGCTTATGACATTGACTCAATAATTTTTGGAAAAAGCGCGATGAATCACTCTCGTTGAGCAGTGAAGGAAGCTCACGTGCGAGATTGAAGTTTTCTATGGCTACCAATGCATAGTCAGAACACTCGGCCTCTTTTGCCAGCTTCTTCAGGTATTCTTTGTTTGCTGTAACTTTATGGCTATGGGTATCCATATTTCCCTCCGCGAGTTTTACGGCTTTACCCAGCATTATTCCGATAACCATTCCGGGCACATTCTTCTCTCTTCCGATTTCCAAGATCTCTCCGATTGCATTTCCATAATGAATGAATGCGTGAGGGGGAAGTTTGGGATATAATGATTTCATAAAACGTTCGCTTTTGCCTCCGGAATTAACTGCAATCGTTTCACACTGCATGGCTATGGCAACATCCAACTCACGTCGGATGCAGTCGATGAAAGCCTCATGGGAGAAAGGTCTGATTATTCCGGTCGTTCCAATAATCGAAAGCCCACCTACTACACCCACACGAGGATTAAACGTCTTTTCGGCCAAGTCTTTTCCATTTTCAATAGAAATCGTCACATCGAGACCTCCGTTATATAGCAAAGAAAGTTCCTTTCTGATATTTTCTCGAGGTACCGGATTGATAGCAGGCTCCCCTATATCCAATCCAAGTCCAGACAAAGTTACGGTCCCGATTCCTTCTCCACCATAGAAAGTAATCCCCTGATGAGAAGCAAAGGCCACCGTCGCAGTGATTCTGCAACCGTTCGTCACGTCCGGATCATCACCCGAATCTTTTATTACACTGGCAGTTGCCGTTTGATTATGAGTTTCAACCGATTCAATCGGCATCTTCATCATTTCTCCCTCTGGTAGCCTGAAAGAAACCTCTGTCGGCTTATTGCCCGTAAGAAGTGTAACCAGGGCTGCCTTTGCAGCACCCGTCGCGCATGACCCGGTGGTAAAACCTGTATGAAGAGGATAAAACTCCGGCATCAACCGCTCTATTTCCCGTCGTAGCCCATGCCGGCCTTCAACGACAATAAAATTTTCAGGCAAATCTGGTCTTCTTACAACAAATGCCTTTATGCCATGGGACGTAGCGGCATCAATTTTTTCTTTGAACCCACCAGAGTCTCCGCTTTCTTTTGTTATGATTGCATCAGGACGTAACTCGTCGATAAGAGCATCTGTAGTGTTTTCTTCATAAAACAGAAGTCTGGATTTAGGAAATCCCGATATTTCTGCTTTTCCCATTGACTCCTGTCGGTTAAGAATCCTGAACCATGTGTCGTTATTCTCCCAAAACATCTTAAGTTTTGAGATAGTCTGAACTCCGGTAAGAGCCAACAACCTATGAATACCATGAGCTTTCATCTTCCTCACGGCATCATCATAATCGGCACACCATATTATCCCCGGTGCATCAATTTCAGGATATCGCCGTTCCAATCTGATAACAGGAATGGATAAACGGTCTGCAACTTTTGAAATTGTAAAGTGTAGATGCCGAGCGAATGGATGAGCGGCATCTACAATAATCTTAACTGAGTTTTCACGACAAAAATCAACCATTTCCCTTTCGGGCATAACACCGCAGATATGACGTCCATGTGCGCACTCCACCTCTTGAAGAGAGCTTCGTGTGGAATAAACATATTCGCCTTCACCCTCATCAAGTGTCCTGACCACGATACGGCCTTCTGTTGTACCTCCGAAAACAAGTATCATTTATGTCAATGTCTAAATAGGTGTTTAAAACTATCATTATAAAGTCGAGACAAGCCTTCACGGTTATCTATAGCATCTCCGACTACCAGAAGTGTTGTCAAGGTGAGATTATTGTCATGCACAATCCTGGCAAGATCCTTAAGCACTCCGCGATATATCTTTTCCTCTTTCCAGGTCAGTTTATAGCAGGCTGCTACAGGAGTCTCCGGCGGATAAGCCATCATCAGTTCCTTCTGTACCTCATCAACAATACCGGCACTTAGATATATACACATGGTGCTTTGAGAAGCTGCGAGTTTATGAAGTTGTTCTTTCTCCGGCATCGGGGTACGCCCTTCTCCACGGGTAAGGATAATTGTCTGTACCTTTTCAGGAATCGTAAACTGTGAGCGTAGAGCGGCGGCGGCAGCCTGAAACGAGGAAATGCCCGGTGTGATATGATAAGACATACCGAACCTGTCGAAAAACGCCATTTGTTCTTGAATCGCTCCATAGATGCATGGGTCACCAGTGTGGAGCCGGACCACAAGCTTATCGCGATCATAAAACTTTTTCATCAGCTCAAACTGCTGTTCAAGATTCATTGATGCCGAACTTTTTACAACGCATCCCGATTTGGCACAGAAAGTCAGTTCTTTGGGTACAAGGCTTCCTGCATAGAGAATCAAGTCGGCTCGCTGAAGAAACTTCCTTCCTCGCACTGATACAAGATCAGGATCACCCGGACCTGCACCAACGATTTCAATGTGTCCCCCACGTAATGCTCCCCGGTCAATTGCAACGGCAAACGTAAAGTCTGCACCCTCCGACAGCTTTCCCTTCTGTTTTTCAAGGATTAGCCTCCCGCCATCTGAGGCTTTTATCGCGCAGCTTTCAGCCACTCCAGCTACTCCGGTCACCTCACGGACTTTATCAGATGGATTAGGAATTACAATATCCTTAAGTTCATCTGAAGTGTAGATATTGCAGAAATGAACATTCTTCCACTTTGCCAGCTCTGCGACCACAGCTTCATCTTTCTTGATGTCTATGGTGGCTACCGTTCTGATAGCCGAGGGAGATATGCCACTATCAAGTAATTGTTTCTCAATGTAAGCTGTGACTCCATCGGAAGCGCAGTCCCGTCGGCAGCCTACTCCAAGATTAAGAATCTGTGGACGGAAATAAAGAATAGGAATTTCAGTATGATATATGAAGGGGGTCACTGCTATTATAAGTTTACTATCCTCCGCATCCCTGATATCCTTGATAATTCTCACATTTGAGGGCAATGATTCTTCCATCATATCCGTACCTCTGTCGCGTATTTCGAGAAGTAAGGCAACAGGTAGTCCGTTTACCAGTGTGGTTATAGAGCGGTTCATTTCAGCACGGTCAGCCTCACAAATCCATCCATAACGCTCAGCAAGGGTGTCGAGTGCCCAATAGCCGGTGTTATCGCTCTGGGTAGTAATAACAGGATGGGCACCCAAGATTCGTGCCACCTCGGAACAGATTTCATTTGCGCCCCCAACATGCCCTGAAAGTACAGCTATAGCGTTGCGTCCAACACTGTCAACGCAAACCACTGCAGGATCGGTATGCTTGTCTTTTACAAAGGGACTTATCACCCTTACGCATACCCCGAGGGCTCCAACGAAAATCAATGCTTTACTATTACGGAACAATTCTTCGTCAAAATATTTTATCGTTATCAATTGATAATCTTTAAGTTCTGCGGCTATCTGTTCCGAAACCAGTCGGCCTGCTTCATTCAGGAATATTATATATTTCATATAGCTTTCATTATAGTTATAGGATTATTCGAATCGAGATATAGCCGGTGTGACTCTGCAATGCTCCTTCCGCAATTTTCAACTGCAGTTATGAACGTTGCGCGACTGTCCTCACTGACAGAATTAAATACCACGCACCCTCCCGGACGCAGACAAGGAAAAACCTTCCGTAGCATTTCGTCAAGCCTACCACCGTGGCCACCGATAAAAACAGCATCAGGGGTAGCATATTTACTCAAATCGCACTCCATAAAATCGGCTATCACGGCCTCGATTCCCGGCGTACCGAATCGTCGGCAGTTTTCATCAATAAGCACTCGTGATTCTTCCCTACGCTCAAACGCCACGATATCCAGCTCTGGAAACCGTATTTTCGCTTCTATTGAAACGGAACCTGTACAAAAGCCGATATCCCACATTACGGATTTGTCAAACAAATCCATCATGGCAAGCGATAAAAGGCGTACCGGCATCTTTGTTATCATTTTACTTCTGCCGTCAAGATGACTGAACAGATTCTCAGGAATTCCGAAAAATCTGTTTCTACTCTTGGTTTTCTGAAGTATCACGCAGTTCGGATTGCTGAAAACCGTGGAGGCTGCCTCCTTTAATGAAAGAGTCCTTACGGATTCAAAAGAATGTCCAAGACATTCGCCCACAGACATAATATAGTTGTCATAGCCATAATAAAGCATTCTTTCTGCTATCTCAGCCGGACCTTTTTTTCTGTCGGTGAGCACCCCGATTGTTTTCTGTCCGCGTATCAGCGCTACTTCAAGATTTTTCCATGGTCTACCGGTGACTGACACATATATCATATCCGAGTAGGGAAGCATCAATTTATGGGCAAGCATCTGGATCGAATTGAATGTAGGAAAAATCTCCATTTTTGCATAAGGGAATTCTCTTTGCAACGTAACCGCATATCCGAAAAACAAAGGGTCGCCCGAGGCAAAGACCACAATATCGGCAAACGGAGCATATTCTTTGAAAACCTTCTCCAGAGGTGCTGTTATGTCAATCCATACAGCGTCAGATGGAAGTAGGTCTGCCACAATATCATGGTGCCTTTTTCCTCCGGAAAACACTTTTCCTCTTTTAATGATGGAAACGACCGTCGGATTAAACCATTGTTCGCGGTTATCCGACAGACCTATCACTGTAAATTTCCTTTCAGACATCTCTTCCGGGTTTTAAGAGTTCGGCATCCGGCCAACACAGTATCGAGTTGACCAAAGTTGCGGCAAGATTACTTCCTCCTTTGCGACCTTCGACAATAATCTTTGGAATATCAGTAAACGGCTTAACCATGTGCTTGCTCTCACATACATGAACAAATCCGACCGGAGCAGCCACTATACCACAGGGATTGGCCTTGCCTTGACGAATGAGTGAACAGAGCTCCATTAAAGCAGTCGGTGCATTTCCGAATGCATATAAAGCATCCGGGTGTTCATCTACCGCCAGCCTTATACCTGCCTGAGTTCTGGTAATGCCTTTTTCCTGTGCGAGAATTGACGTTTCGGGATTATTGAGGTAGCACTTCACTTCAATACCAAGACGTGAAAGCGCACCCTTCCTTATTCCTGAAGCAGCCATCGTGACATCAGTGATAATAGTTCTCACTCCACCCTCGGTCAACGAAGTGAAAATATGTTCGACAGTGTCCTTATCGGTCATAAGAATCTTCTCCATCTCGAAATCTGCCGTTGTATGGATTGCATGCAGCAATGGCCATTTCAGACCAAGCGGAATATTGGGATTCACAAGCTCTTTCTCAATGGTACGGAAACTTTCAATCATAATGGATTGTCCCGGCTTGTTTTCAACTCCGGTTGTTTCCCTATAGTAACCACGAGGTGTAATGATTCGCTCCTGCCACTCATAAGACTGAGAATTCCCGATTATAACGACAGTAAACATATCTACATCCTTAGGATTAAATTCTCTCAAAGTCGTTATCTTCACTTGCTCACCGTCACGTCCGGCCTGACGGACATATCCCACAGGAGTCTCGGGACTTCGCACTTTAAGGAATAATTCTATAAGACGGTAGAGTTCCCAATAGCGTCCCGTGCTCTTCGGATTATAAATAGCCGTAACAAAGTCAGCTTCTGCAGCGGCCTTGATTCGTTTCTCAATTAGGCTCCAAGGAGTCAGAAGATCGCTCAATGAGATAACACAGAAATCGTGTCCGACTGGAGCACCGAGAAGTGAGGCTGCCTTCTGGAACGCGCTGATTCCGGGGATTATCTCGACTTCGGCTTCTGTCCCTCTCTCCTTCATCATTTCGTAAACAAGTGATGCCATTCCATAGATACCCGAGTCGCCGGAACTTATCACACATACATCGCGTCCGTTTTCAACGATTTCCAGTGCTTTCTCTATGCGCTTACGTTCCTGCTTCATACCGTTTTTCACTATCTCCGCATCAGATTTCAGAAGATGGGTAATGAAAGGCAGGTAGAACGTATATCCCACTACAATATCAGCAGACTTTAACGCCACTATGGCACGCGAAGTCATATCCCCTTCGTAACCGGGACCGATTCCTACTACCGTTATTTTATTCTTCATTGATTCTTAATTTATATTTTATTACCTCAACTGGCCAATCATGGTGTTGACCTGAGAGGGAAGATGTCACATGATCTGATTGTACCGTAATGTCAAGATTTATGTTTTGATTCAGCAAATGAGAAAGAAGTTTTCTGTCAATTTCCTCAAGAATCCGAACTTTCTTAAAGCTGTCTTTCTGATGAGACGCTTCATCCGGGGCTTCAATATGCATTAATACAAAATCAAAGTCTTCAAGCCCTTTTATTGCCGCATTAAGTTTGGCTGAATAATCAGTACTATCGTCTCCCGTAGCTCCTTCCACGTCGATGACCGTCATTCCGAGAGCCCGACCTATTCCCTTCAGTAAGTTGACTCCAGAAATTACCGCTCCAGACGTTTTTTTTGATATATGAATCGGTCGCCCGGGTGCCCATAGAGAAATTCCGTTTGAAGGATAGCGTGCAAGCACCTTTTGAGAATCAACTATAATGCCATTTAGCATTTCAGAAAGGTTTGGATTATCGGATGATATAAGAAGATCAGATACGTCTCTACCAACTAACGTATGCGGAGGATTCGCGGTCACATTGCCAACACAATCCCGGAGAATCACCAGGCATCGAAAATCTCCGGTTCCATAGAACTCTATTTCTTTACTGCCAAAATGCTCATTGAGGTCCTTGACGATTTTCATGCACTCCGAGACAGAGACATCCATACCACTATGAGAAGTAATGACTCCATGATCATGGCGTATAAGATTACATCTCAGACATAAATCATTATTATTGACGTGTATTCCTGCACCCAATGCCTCAAACCATGATCTTGTGCCGAAGCATGACTGTAATTCATATCCCAATATATTAAGTATAGCAGCTTCCGTTCCGGGAATACAGCCGGGAGGAATAGTCTTTTGCTGAGAAACAATACCGTGCTCGCGCATATACCGCAAAGCAGGCATATCCGCGAAATATGATGGATGTAGCCCCCCGAAAGCGGGAATCGGTTCATCATCCATCCCATCTATTATTATGTGCAGGTGTTTCATCATCGGTCAATCTATTTCATACATGATCATTGAGAAGTATATCAAGTAAATGCTCAATGGAATCAGCTACTTTATCATTCAGTTGGTATCCATTATCCAATACTTTTATGATCATTGCATCTGAAGCGCAATCATCCGAAGCTATCCCTATGCGGGCAAGAGCTTTCTTCACCATATTAAAGCGTATTCCTTCCCCAATAAGTCTGACAGTCTTATCAATTTTGTGGCTGATTTTGAAAAGTCCACTTTCTCGGTCGAATACCACACCATCCCTATGAAAATATTTGCTCAAATCTCCATTGAGCGACAAATCTTCCGGTGTCCCAATTGTCACTCCGTGAGGCTTGTCAAGCAGCCATACCTTATCCGCTATCTGTAAAGCAAGTTCAAGATCATGAGTCGAAAGAAATACCGTTTTGCTTTTTTCTCTGGCTAAACGCTGAAGCAACTGCATGATTTCCACCTTGCTCGGATAATCAAGGAAAGCTGTAGGCTCATCAAGAAAGATTATCGGCGTTTCCTGGGCAAGCGCTTTGGCGATCATAACCTTTTGTCGTTCTCCATCGCTTAGTGTCTGAACCATACGCCCTCTAAGGGTATCTATTCCGACAAGTGCTATCGATTCGTCAACTATTCTACGGTCATTTTCGTTCATGTGTCCCCAAAAACCGGTATATGGACTTCTGCCCATTCCTACAAGTTCTTCCACCGACATATTGCTTAGGCTTAGCTTCTCGGTGAGAACCACACCTATCACTTTCGAGAGATCAGAGTCTGAATATTCATTCAAAGGCTTATTCTCGATAAAGATATCTCCTTTTACAGGCGGCAAAAACGCAGTGAGTGTTTTTAATAATGTGGATTTTCCCGCTCCATTAGGCCCAAGCAGACATGTCAATTCACCTGAATATAGCGATGCGCTTATACCTCGTGTGATTACAGTCGTTCCTTTTTTTGAATGATACCCTGTATCTAAATTCACTATACGAATAGTTGCTTCCTTCTTCTTCATACTTCACTCTTGCGTTTATTAAATAAAACCCACATAACTACAGGAGCCCCGACAAGGGCAGTAACGGAATTGACAGGAAGTGCTCCTTCAAAACCTGGCAGACGTGCGATAAGGTTGCACAACAATGCCAGGGATGCCCCGCCCAGCAAGGAAGCCGGAAGAATCGTGGTATGGTTGGAGGTATGGAAAAGACCACGGCAGATGTGAGGTACTGCCAGACCTAAGAAAACAATGGGTCCGCAATATGCAGTCACAACGGCGACCAACACTCCGGAACAACCGATGACGAGTAATCGTGCTCGTTTAATATTCAGACCAAGGTTACGGGCATAGGAATCTCCCAGAAGCAAAAGATTGAGTGTCTTTATCAGAAAGAACGCAGTTGGAAGCAATATCAGCATCAGCACAATAAACACAGTAGTCTGTCCTCCTGACACTCGGGAGAAACTCCCTAAGCCCCAGATGACGTAGGCTCTAATATCCTCCTCAGCGCTGAAGAACTTCAATACACCTATAATAGCGTTCGCTATATATCCGATCATAACTCCCATTATGAGTAATGTGACATTCCCTCTCACTTTCTGAGCTACAAAAGCAATCAAACCCATGATAAGCAATGAGCCTATTACTGCAGACAAGGTTATCGTTACCTCTCCTATTACCCCGAGTTTACTCAGTGCAACTCCCCCTATGCTTCCTGAAAGCAGTACAACACAAGCTACCCCTAAGCTTGCGCCGGAACTTATACCAAGTACAGATGGACCGGCAAGCGGGTTGCGGAATACTGTCTGCATCAGCAGACCACTCACTGCAAGTCCGGCACCGGCCATCATAGCAGTCAAAGCCTGTGGCAGACGTGACTTCATCACAATATTGGTCCAGATTCTATTGTCATTCTGATTTCCGAAGAGAATACCGATAACGTCATCCACCGGAATCCTGACGGTACCCAACAGGAGATTGAGGATGAGGAAGACTACTATTGACAAGGCCAACAATAGCATCAGTATTAAGGTTGTCTTCCTGTTCATTTCAATAAATGATAGTAACTTGGTTGATGATTGGGAAGGATATCAGGATGGAAGACATGGATAAAGTCCGCAAGGACAACCTCCGGTTCTACCGGCATCTTCTCATAGAAAGGCACTTCTTTCATATTGCAATAGATTACACCACGGTTTTTCCATGCATCAAAATCGGTATAGCGGTTATCCTGATCTTTCAACACCTTGTAGCTGAAATCACCGTCGAAACTATTAACTATTCTCCAGTAGTCGGCATTTGCAGCATTCGTATAGACGGTTTCATAATCCAGCGTAACACCGCCGGACTCCTTATTATCTTTAAGGAAATAGTCGCCACCGGCATCCCTGAACAGTTGTGCGAGGAAGCTCTTTCCTCCGACGGCATACCAGTTTCCTCCCCTCATCTCACCGCTGAATACGGTCGGACGGCTTGATACGGTATCAACCATAGACTTCAAGTCATCATAGCGCTTCTCGATGGATTGAAACTCCTCGTTTGCTTTTTTTGCATTGCCGGTCAGTAAGCCTATCACTTTAATCCATTCTGCCTGTCCGAGCGGACTGAGTTCCTTATATCCCAGATGAGGAATCATTGGGATGTCGACATTACGAATGGCGTCGTAGCCGCCTCTTTTGAATGGAGATATGAATATCACATCAGGATTGATGGCCATTATTACTTCATTATCGAAGTTTCCTTCTATCCCGATCTTATGGGTCTTTCTCTCTTTGAGCTGACGGTTCATCTGCTCATTATGAAGATGACGCGTACTCGTAATCCCGACAACCTTCTCCGGAATTCCGAGTTTGAGAAAGTTCGAAAGCTGGAGCGACGTCATGCAGATAGCAGATTCTACCGGAACATTGAGCCGACTGTAACCTTCAGGTATTTCACCTGAATAATCCTTGTCGGTCAGTGCTATGTGGAAGCGTTCTGCTTCTTTATTTTCTGGATCGTTGATGTCGAGAAGCACCATATTATCAAGATAATTTACCTTGAATCCTTGAGCATACTTCGGAGCTATGAAAGATATTGAGTCAATACCGATAGCCTCTTGCCCATGGTGCCCTTTTTCTGAATGGTTTCCTCCGCAAGAGAACATCATAGCAACAGCTATGATTGTTAAGATCAGTTTTGATAGTTTCATTTTTGTCATTCTGTTTTATTCCGGTATATAGATTATCTCGCCACTTTCAAGTTGATAGGCAGAGCCTACGCGTTTCCCTTTAGAGCCAGAGACGGGATTGTCATTCTCAGATGGTGTGTATCTGCTTATCTTGTCACCTTCCTTCATTATGATCTCCATATTTTCTGACCCTGGATTTTTGACTATTGTATAATCATCCTTTGAGAAAATCTCACTCATATTGAAATGTGCCACCAGGGCTACCATAAGGGCTACAGCAAACACCATAGCGACATCAAAAAGATTTGTCAGCATATCGAGAGGATTGTCACTTTCTTCCTCATCGAGCAATATAGGATTCTGTTTCATGCCTCATTAAGTTTTTGAAATACAAAGTCAAGGTCGCTAAGACTACGTGCATAAAAACGTTTGTTACCTTGAAGGGTAGCCAGACCGATGGCAGCCACTGCCATTCCGACGACGGTAGTTGCAAATGCCACCTGCATATTACTCGCCATTGATGCTATGTCACCGCTTGCAAGGCCTACAAGAGCCGGCCCCATAGGAATAAGCGTACCCATAAGCCCAAGCATTGGCCCGAACTTTATCAGGAGCCGGTGCTTTGACAGTTGCTTCTGCACGTCCACCTGAAACTCTAACAGCGCGTGTTCGCAATATATCCTGTCGTTACTGTGGTGTACCAAGTCTGACAGGCACCTGACTACGCAGGAATCACTGTATGCCACCAATTTCGTCAGGACTCGGTTCAGTTCTTCCGGTGAATAGTCCTTGATCAAGGCCTTGATTATATCTGCTATTTGCCTCTTTTGGACATATTTTTTGTAGTAACTGAACAACAGTCCTACCGCACGAGCCAGAAAATATAGCAGCGACAGGATCACGGGAATCATCAACCCGTTTGAGATTATAAATAGAATTTCTGATAGAGCAGTCATATTAAACCGTAGATTAAGACGTTTGACAACGCAGCCACAATAATAGCCGGATAAAGTGTTTGTTCATCGGCTTTCATGTGGCGTAGAAACATGACAAGTCCGATTATTGCAATTCCCATTACACATCCGACCACTAAACCGATCAGCGTAAAGCTCATTCCCGGAAACATTCCCACACACGACATAGACACCATAGCGACCGGTACGATAATCATTAGCCCTGGGTAAAAGCCAATTATCTTTTTCCACAACCCACATAGAAACAGGTATGATGCCATTATCATCAGGTCTATAAACTCAAGGGTCGAAAGCATATTGAGGTTCATGAGGGCATTCACCTCCGGTCTTGTCATGCCGGAAAAGAAAATTGTAACCAGCCAACCGACTAAACCCCAGAAAAGCCCCCATACCAAAGAGATTTTCCTCGGCATGGTAGATAGTTTGACGCATCCGGTCAACAGTATTACGCTACTAAGTAAGATCAACAAAACATTCATCCCTTCCTCCTTTTTCTTACTAAAATGAATAAAATACATGTCAATGCTGCAATGACACTAAATAAGATCCCTGTTTTTGTAATATTGAGACCTTCTATTTTAGACATCGGCAATCTTCCTTCTGCCTTCAGAACTCTTGCATCTGATGGATGCGCCGTGGCATTGGCGATATTCCTTTCAAACCGCTGAGCAGCCTTGCTGTCAAGATTGGAAGCTATGAAATCCTGTAGTTTCTTGTTAGCACATACAAATTCAGTGCACGGTGCGCCATGTTTTTCTGTAATACGTGCATTGAGGGAAGCCGTTAGCTCCAACTTTTCCTTATCAGCAGTCCAGAACCCTTTACGTGCGCTCTCAAGCATTGTGGCTGTCATCTCCTGTAGCGCTGCAGGATTGTTTTTTTCAAAATATTCTTCTATTCCAAGGCCTTCCTTATCTCTAATATATATATCATAAAGGTCGTCGTATATATCGACGGGAAGGACACTGCTGCGGGTTGCGCTCCATCCGAATATATTTCTGAATATTTCACCGAACATCTGGGCTGTAGTTGCATCACCTTTCATTCTCTGCCTGATAAACTCAGGATTAAGAACTGTAGCTCTTGTTTCCACAGCTACAGCCTCCCGTGCATCCTGCAGTCTTGGAAGATAGGAATTACGGTAGTCGGCAAGCAGGGCATCAGGTTCCTTTCCATTGATTGCTGTGGCAGCCAACGACAAGGCACCCGTGAACTCATAAACATGATCAAGCGAAATCGGTCCCCACGTATTGCTCTGACGGGGTTGAACAATGACGTCTGTGTTGGTGATAGCCACACTGAAAAGATCCTTATTCATCTCCCCCCAGTTGTCATCGTCGCCATACATGGCACACATATTATTGAGATATCCCTCGACAAGTTCATACTTGTCTTCCCATTCTCCAGAACTTTCTGTGAAGCGCAGCATTCCGGTGCTGTATCCCGAGTTTGCCGGGCCAAAAACTCTCATTCCGGAAAGTTCCCTTGCCCGCTTTGGTGATTCGCCTTTTTCCACCAGTTCCTTTTCCTGTGCAAGCGTTCCTTCAGCAACAAAATTCGGATACTTGTCATCCTGTGCTTCTGAAGCCAGCTTCACTGCATCGGTCAGCATTTTCAATCGTGATCCTGCGATATCACGCAACTGTCCGGAAACCTGAACAAGAATATTTATTCGCGGTCGGCCTAAAACGTCGGAGGGAATGAGCTTTAGATCCATTACACGGCCCTGTTCATCCCTCACGGGCTCGACACCCAACATCCTTAACGCCTGAGCTATAGTTGCTCCCTGCGATGAAATAAATTCGCCAGCCCAGAAAGTGTAGCTTACTTTCCTTGGATACTCACCATGCTTTTCAAGATAATTTTTTAGTGTCTGTTCAGCCAGAGCCACGCCGTCTTCCCATGCCTTAGGTCCGGGAGTGGCCTCGGCGTTAATGCCATACATATTCCTGCCCATCGGGAGGACGTTAGGATTCAGCACAGGATCACCCCCCGGCGCCGGAGATACGGGAACGCCGTTGAGCGCATTTATCATGCTGTTTATCTCTGCCCCGGCTGATTCTGTCAGTAGCCTGCGGTATTCTATAGCATTTGATTCCTCACCGACAGATCCATCTCCTTTACCGTTGAGAAGATTGATTATCTCTTCAGTTGCTTTCGGCAAATAATGATGCGTGATATAAGTAAAGTCTTGAAGGTCGTCTTTCGATATCTTACCTCTTTCAAAATCTTTTTTTGCGTGAGTATAGGCAAGTTTATCTGCGCATATCGCGAGCACGCTGGTAGTCATATCAGTTGAAGAATATGGTTCGCCCATTGTGTAATAGGCACCGGTGATTTTTTCGTTGACGAGTTCCTCGACAAATGAATCGGTCTTTTTAAGATCTTCGACTGAATAGACACCGGTGGGCATGGAATCAAGTCCTAAATCTTTATGCAGTCCGAATTCCATGATCTTCCTTTTAAGAGCGTTGGTATTGCGAGCCGGACTTCCGATAGCATCATGTATGTCTGCTATAAGAGATGAATACTTCTGACGCATTCCGCTTTCCACATATGGCGGAGTAAGATGAGTTACGATGGCAGCATGGCTTCTACGTTTCGCGATAATAGCTTCTCCCACATTTCCGGTTGTGTAGAAATAGAAGTGTGGACGGTTACCGATCAAGACCTCAGCCCAATCTGCCTGCGAAAGACCGGCATTCTTTCCCGGAGTGAACTCTAAGTTGCCATGGGTGCCGAAATGAATAAGAGCATCCGCGTCAAATATCTTCTGCAAATATAGATAGGGCGCGATATAGGAATGAGGAGGCGCAACCTCAACTCCGTGCACCAGTTTGAAATCATCATCTCCAAGAGCGGGTCTTGGCTGGGGAAAGAGGAGAATATTACCATATTGAATAGCAGCTATTGCGAGACTGTCTCCTCGCGCAAGCAGACTTCCCGGAGCTTTGCCGTATCTCTGTTCTACCTCTGCGTATTTTTCAGGAAGAAGCGCATCTTTAGCCCACTTCTCATACTCATCTTTTACAATCCATATCGGACTTGACTCATTGATGAATTTTTCCTGTGCGGAAGGAGCGTATGATCCCATTACGCTCCCTCTGGACATGAGTTGCTTTTTGAACTCTTCAACATTTGTGGGTAATCCTGAAACATCATATCCCTCGTTTCTAAGACGCTTCAGGAAATTATAAAGCGACGGCACCACTTCCATCCCGGAAGCCAACAGGGCATCTTTCCCGGGTGATTTGAAATACCCTATAGCGATCTTCTTTTCATTGTTAGGTATAGTCTTTAGGTTCATGAACCGCTCAAACTGCTCCAAAAACGCATTAATACGTTCAGCTTCAGGAGTATATAGTAGGAAACCTTCAGGACTCGGGTTCTGCGTAGAGATGCAAAGCGGAGTCATACCTCCATCGATTTCAGGCACTACAATTCGGGCGTTTAGAGTTCCGCCTCCCATTGGTTTGTCTACATCAAGCCAATCCTCGCGTGATTGGATGAGAGGAAATGGCATGAATAAAGGAATCCTTTCCTCATATATCCAGTTTACCAAAGAGTCGTTGCCTATCCTGCCCATCGGGAGATATATTATAGCTTCCGGTTTTACAGCCTTGATCATTTTAGCGCGTTTTATGCCTGTAGCCGCAATTGGGTATACATTATATCCGTCAAGTGTCAAACGGGTTACAAGCGTGTCGATATGCGCACGGTTGTTCTCGACCGGGAAGCTAACTCCTGAGACGAAAGCAATGTTGGGGCCATCTTGATTGTATATTCCTTTTTCTTTGAGGAAAGAAGTAAGTTTTTCAGCCTTGTCAAAATATTGGCCCGGCTCAATATGATAGTAAATGTCGTTAGGCATATCCATCGGTACTTCATAATCATTTTCTCCGAATTTATGGGGATCCGCTATGCTCCCGAAATACCTCACTAAGTTCCGATAGTTGTTGCCGCACTGATTCGAAAAATATTTTTGAAGCTGATTGCACTGGATAGAGTCAAGATTATGTGTGACTACAAAACTAAAATTTCGGAGCGTATTGGTAAAGATCGGAATCCCTTTAGCGGCTGCCTTTTCCAAAGAAGTCATTTGGAGGGAGTCAAGATAAAGGCCTCGACCATACATTAGTACTCCGTCATATTTTTCGAAATCCTTGGCCTCTTCCATCGACTTACAGGTCAGTTCAATATTACGACAGTCATTGTTCAGAACTATTTCCGCTGCCTGCGCGGGAAGGGCGTTTACTACAAGGATAGTTGTAGGTCGGAGCCATAAGTTGTATGCTCCGTAAAGGCACACACCAAGTATTATCAGAACTCCGAGGGTTACAAGGACTTTCTTCTTGACTCCAGACATTACTTCCTATAGATTTTCTTTTATGTATGACGACTTTTTCTGCGCTGCATCTTGAACAGGGGCATTAAATGCCTCCTTGAGATGATCGATATAAATGTTTTGAATACCCGGTATCTGCCCGAGTCCCTCGATGACTGTGGAAACTTTGAAACCTTCGTTTTCAAGTTGCTCGCACCATTCTCCATCTATATCGTTTCTTGCATGATCACCTGCAACAAACATGAATGGAATCAGACAAACAGCTTTGTTTTTATCTTTTTTCAGCTTTGCAAGCGTTGTATCATAAGTTGGATATCCTTCTATGGTTGCCACATGAATCTGAGGGTAACCGTCAGCATCAAACATATAGTCTATCTGCGAATAAATGGCATTAGCCGGAGTGCTCGTTCCATGACCTATCAGTACTATAGAGGTTTTCTTCCCGAGTTCCTTGCCATAACGTTCAGTTAAGATACCGACAACTTTCTGACAATCCTCTACTGAATAAAGCAGAGGGCGACCTACCCGTATTTCCTTAAAGAAAGGATACATCATAGCTGCCTCATTTCGTAATACTTCTGCCTCTATGCCGTCTATTACATTAGTGCCTTGGACTATGACATGAGTATAGCCATCGGCGGCCAGACGTAATAGTGCCTGCTGTGGGGTCTGCTTGTAGACTCCACGCTTTTTAAGCCTGTCGATTATGATTCGGGAAGTATATGCTTCCTCCACCCTTATACCGGGAAACTGTTCCCTGACTTTTTCATTGATTGCGTCTATTGTTAGGGCCCGGGTATCATCGAAAGTGGTGCCGAAATGTACCATAAGAATAGCCGTTTTCTCTAAGTCCTTGTCTCCGGTATGCCGGGCACTTATAGACATCAAGCTGAACAATAGCATGATGGTTAAGATAATTCTATTCATTGTGATTAATGTAATATCCCCCGGAGTCTCACGACCCCGGGAGATTATGCAAAATTTATGTGAAAAACTGTTTGTTTACTTTTACTTAATATCTTCCACTACACGGATCTGTTCAAAATAGTATCCGGAAGCCATAGTCGCGCCCAATGAAGTCTGGGCTGATGCAACATCATAGATGTATATCTGTGGTTTCTGTCCTTCAGCATCCACACCGATATATGCCTTATGATTGACGTATGCCATTCTCGATGAGAAGCGGCCGCTGCTGTAAGCCAGACGCTGACCATTGTATGAAATCGGGGTACTTGTCTTTGCCTCTACATCAATTACCGTATAATAATGGCTGAAATCGTCGATTTTTGTTCCTATCTTGTCTTCTCGTGCATAAGCTACCGCTTTGTTGTTGCCAACATACATCACCGAGATCAACTTTCCTTCTGCTGTAAAGCCATCATAGTTTTTGTCGAAAGAAGTAGAATTAGCGGGAATCTTCAAAAGATGGCTGTGTTCATATCCATCTTCGTCATCTGTCACACATGCGATATATAGGTTATTGTTTCCGTCTATGAATGTAGTGGTCTGAAGAAGTTCACCGTATGCTGTACCCACCATCTCGCAATCAAGAAAGCAAGGAGTGTCGCTCTCAACAGCCATCGTAGCCGGATTTATGACGGCCGTCATCATGGGTGTAACGCGATTTCCACCGAAAGCCTTGCCTGTCTTAGCATAATAGAAGTAGAAAAGCTTGTTGTCGGAAGCGCGATAGGTAAGTATACCGGAAGTAGTGTATAGTTCACCCCCCTCAGGCATCTTCACATCAAGAGTGCCCTCATCGATGATAGTCATGTCGTCGGCATTGAGTTTTGTCCATATAATCTGTGAGGCATCTCCGTTTGCAGCCATGATTACAAGCGTATTGTCATCGATCCATGCGTGGGTATACTTGCGAGTCGAATAGGTATTTGTCTGGAATCTACGCTCCTTAACTACCTCAACCTTATTATCTTTGATGATATATTTGGCAAAGCGGTCACCGGATACAGGTACCTGATAGTAGTACGCACCTTTTAGGATTGTTTCGAGAGACAGTATTGAGTTCACTTCAGTTCCCGTACCCTGGAAGGTGATTTCCGGTTGGTCAGCCTCAAGAGAGTTGACACTACGCACGAGGGTCTGTACGTCACGCCCCATACCGCCATGACGGTCAAGAGCTACCCAAAGGTCAAAGTGATAATCTTGGATTAGCGTGGGATCATCCGGAGTCGGATCCGGCTCATCGTTATCTGAGCAGCTTGCCATGCCGAATGCAATGAAAAGCGCCATAAACGATGCGAAAAGAAATTTGAGCTTTCTCATTGTTTGGTGAATTTAGTTATTAATTGATGAATATTCTGAATTTTGCCGCGAATGAACGTCCCGGTTTCTGAAGCATATAATTGTCATATGCCAGATTGTCGAACACATTGTTACACTCCAACGAAAGGTTGAATCTGTCTTTTTTCCACGAATAGGTTATTGAAAGATCCGTGATGTTTTGGGTCGGGATACGCGCCTTTGAAGATACGGCTCCGAAAGCTTCCCAGTTGAGGAAATACCAGTGGATATATTGATAAGCAGCTCCAATCCTGAGACGATCCTCCTTTTCAATGAGCGAATTGAAAGTATATGACACATCCACATTGCCGAACATCCAGGGACGGTTTGGCACTCGGTTCTTATATGTAGCCGAGGGATTCCCATCAGTCTTGTACTTCTTAAGGTCACGCGCATCGCTCCAGCTCCCGTTAAGTGCTATCTGCAATTGGCGTCTCCACCAATATGATATCTCGAAGTCGAAGCCCTTTATGTCAATAGCAGGTTCGTTGACGTATTGCATCATTCCCTCACGTTCGGATACAGTGGCACGTATATAATTTTGCACATGGCGTATAAATCCGTTTACCTCATAGCTTAGTTGATTGTCATCTTCCGCCATCCATGTTCCGAATACTCCGATATTATAATTGTTGCTCGCCTCCGGGCTCAAAGCCAAGTTGGCATAGACTGTGGTTCCGTTTCCGAGCAGTTCCCGAGATAGCGGAAGCCTGACGCTATGTTCGTAAGATCCTTTGACCGCCAACTGTTCCCATATTGTGTATCGGGTTCCTACCCCTGCTCCCCAATAACTTTTAGAATTCTTCTTATCGATTTGGTCAGAACCTGTAATGGTAAAGTCATCAGACTGCTCGATAGAAAGTGCGTTTATGTAATCCTTTACAAAATAAGATGTCTGCCATTTCTGATCAAAGAATGACTGGGAATATGTAAGTGAGAGAATATGTTTTGTGACAATGTCGTTTGAAGGTTCGAAGAATTTGTCAGCCCGGTCNTATCTATCATTTCCGCGNCTGTTNAGCATATAGTTGAAAGCCAACGTATGATACTCATTGATGTNATAATCGACTCCANCATTCACGACTGTCAGAGGGCGACGGTAAACNCTTATTGTCTTTCCCTTGTTGTTGAGTTCGTTTCCCGANGANGGCATCCATGTTCCATCCCACGAATATTTACGGAATGCAGTGTCTACGGTCTCACTGTGATCCCATGTGTGCGAGAGATTTAATCTCGTTGACACATGCCCCNAGTTCTTGGCATATNNCGCNGAGACATTAAATGANCGTGAATTGCGTGAAGCCTCTCCATACACCTTGTTCTGCATGGCCCCGGTCTGAATATCNTTATCNAGNTNATTATANGANANTCCGACAAANAANNNATCNGCCCANNTNACATNNTTGACNCCNNCTTCNATCTGNCCNAANAGNGANAAATANTCNTCATGGAATCGTTTTTTATTNGTNAAGATANANNNNTCCTNNTCNTCNCTCCATACTTCNACNCCCTTCATCATATAGTCGTTTTTGGAGTAGTTGATACTGAATGTCGGCCTGACCGCGATNGCTGTACCCGGTATGTAATATTGTCCGGTAATATCTCCGGTATGGGTATGGAATGAGGCTATACCGTAAGATGCATCTAAAAAGTTACGTCGTGATTTCTTTGTGACNATATTTACTGCGCCCCCAAGCGCATCTGAACTGAGATATGAAGGTACTACACCTTTGTATAATTCCACACGCTCCACTGTATTGAGAGGCACATTGTCTAATGTAAGCCCGGANCCCTTTGTTTCCAATGGAACGCCGTCGATAAAATATCGGATTGAGTTGCCAGACATGCCGTTGATGGTAAGATCGAATTCCGATCCCANTCCTCCCTCTCTNCGCACTTTCACTCCNGCCGTGCGGTCTACTATATCGTTGAGTGTGACTGACCTGTTGACATTAGGAGTGATTTCTACCGCATTGACAGCAAAAGCACCTTCTTCAAGACGTTTTGCAGATGACTTCCCATAGACAGTTACACCTTTAAGATTAATCACTTCCTCTTCAAGAGTTAAATCAATAACTGTGTCACGTTTAATTGATATAGAAAACTCATGTGTCTTGAACCCTACGGCAGATACTTTCCCATTATAGTTACCGGCAGGAAGGTTTATCGAGAAATCTCCATCAAGATTGGCTGCTCCCACATATCGGGTTTCGTCTAAACTAATTTTCGCATATGTCACTGGCTCCCCTGATTTATCAGTCACCTTACCTGAAAGTATATAAACAGGAGTTGCCGCCTGAGAATTCAGGAGGCTGAGAAGAAAAAAGAGTGACAGTAAGCAGTATTTCATCTTGGTTTGCTGCCAATGGTTTATGAATTAGGCATATTACACAGCAAACCATATTCACACATTCTTGATTGGAATGTCGAACAGCTGTTTTGTGGTAATATATCCCGAAAACTACAAAACTATATGTTGCCTTGGCAGGTCTCCTGACTTATCCTCTCATCAACGCCTTCCCATCGNNTAAGCCGACAGTGGCATCATGTTGATGAGTTTTGAAGGAATTACAGTAGCGGGTCTGTTCCGGATTTTCACCGGATTCCCTATTAATCGCGTTGCCGCGAACCAAAACGTGGNGCAAAANTACTNTTTTNTTTTGTAACCACCAAATTTCCCAATATTATTTCNCAAAGTATGATTNTGCTGNAGCTATTTCAAGATGCCTGATAAGGTGGCAGACTGTTCGCCCACTTCATTGCCTCTCTGAATCTTCTTGCCATAGTTGAATGTGTAGGTTACCGTGACGCTCACCCGCGGATGAAANTCNATGCNATAATTGATTCTGCTTTCCGAGTAATATTCACTGCTTGTNTGCATGGNTCCGGCCACCCAGCCTTTATGGAATATATTAGCAAGGGTGAGCCTTAAATTCCAATTGGAGTCTGAGTATCCNCACTCGATACTATGAAAATCTCTGCCACGGAAGATTAANTTTGAATCAGACCATAGTCTACGCTCGGGCGTGGAGTAGTAGAGATTCAGATAGCACCGGCCGAGATATAGAATTGCCCTTGATGTGAGGGCGAAAGAATTAAAAGAGAGGTCATATATTCCGGTGCTCCGATAAAAAAACTGGCTCGGACTCGCATATAGTTGCAGCTTGCCATTGAAAAGTTTGAGATTGGCGGCCAGTCCGGCATGCATACGATTATAATTTCCATTGTTCTGATAATTGCGTATCACAGCCTCGCCGTCTGCGTAGGGGGAATATATTGTGATGCAACGGTTTNTGTCTATATAATATTCGCCAAACGCACTCACGCCCAAATCATTGGATGGCAACCACGTGTATGCGAGATTCAAGGTTGTGTGACGAGAATTTTCAAGAAACGGATTGCCCGTGATATATAGATATTCATTGTCCTGAAGGATGTCTGATGCTTTCAGCGAGATAGTGGGAGAATTGGTGGCATACTGAAAAAGGGCAGAAAACAGATGTTGCTCACTCAGTGAGTAGCGGGTGTAGAGATGAGCCCAGGGGTACACGTCATTCTGTGTTTTCCCGTTAATGTCACTGCCTTCCCAACACACCCCCGCATCCATACTNACAGAAATCTTCGANGATGTGTAGTTATATCCAANCATTCCGGCGGCAAAATTCAGTTGAAACTTATCCTTATATTGAATCGAACCGCCATATTGAAGTTTATTGNTCCAGCTGCCTCCGTTGGCGCCGACCATAAGGGAATGGGTGCGCCCGAGCGTTTTTCGTGCATTGCCGCTTATCTTGAAATTAAATGCATCTTCATCGGCGTTTCTGACTATAGGCCGATTATCACTGACGTGGTAAAAGAATCGGTCATCGGTGTGAGTATAGTTAAATATGGGGGTCACATCCAATGAATAGCTATTTGGAAATGCGAAAAAGAAAGAGCCTGAATAGCCGGCTGATTTCTTGCGTGTGGGATTNGACCGTTTGAACTCCGAATCACNGAGACCAGACCTGCCTGACACTACCCTGCCCTCCATCTCCGATATCGGNGTAGCGTCATAGACCAAACCTACGGTGTTTCGTATCTGCACATTGTCTGCATTATATGTTGCCCGCAATGTGACGGGCATCCGGTTGCTCCTTAAGTGAGAGCTGCCAAGCAACTCCTCCCGTTTTTCCTCTCTGAGGTCATTATCGTCTGTTTTCAGGAGGTATTTTTCGAAGATTGTGCTCCCGGAGTGGTGATTGTCACTGTTGTGGGCTCCCACATANAGGTCATAATTCATTTTCTTATAAGAAAACTTACTGAATATGCTCGCTCTGCTTGCCAATCCGGTCAAGACACTCTCNCTCACCATAGCTTTTGTGTATCCGCCATAAGCATACTCTTGCACGATAAAGTTTATAGCCCTCTGAGCTCCTTTATACCGTGGATCTGTGGGAAATTCCAGATATTCCACCCTCCGCACATCGGCTGTGAGCAACCCTTCAAGCTCTTCTGAAGAAGCTTCCATACCATTTATGAACATCGTCACCACCTGGCCGAAATTATCTGTCACAGAATTATCCAGCGGNTTGATTCTNATTTGAGGTATAGCCATGAATCTNAGCAGATCGGTGGCATTCTGCGAGGCTCTTTTCTGTCTTTGGGTGGGAAGATANACGGTTTTGTCGGAATAGGCTGTTGCAAGACTCTCCTCNACACTCACNGCGGCCAGTTTTATATCTCTTTCCTTCATGGTAATGGTTCCTGNGTCAGATGAGTTGAGATAGTGGTAAGACGTTTCATAACCGAGACAACTCAGTTTCGCCAAGACATGATGCTGGTCGCATGAGATGGAAAACCACCCGTTTTCGTCTGAGATACCATAGGTTATCACTGTCGAATCGTTTGGGTTGAGCAACATCACACTGGCTGCAACAACCGGGTCGCCCTCTCCCCCCATCAGTTTGCCACGATACTTATACTTTCCATGCTGCAAGGCCTCTACATATAGAGCACCCTTTCTGNCGGTTATTGCTATCGGGTTGCCTCCGATTATCAGNCGCAGAGCCTCATAGGCATCGTCTGTATTGATAGTGGCAGAGGTTTGGTAAGACTCAAGTTCCTTATATATGAAAGAGATATTTACTTCCGGATGGTCTTTGCTCAGTGCNACAATCGCCGCCGAGACAGGAGTTTTATCAAATGAATAGGAGTATTTATCGGCATTGGCTGAAATACAGGTCAGCACAGCCAAAACGATAGTTATTATANTTCTCATTATCAGTCTGTTTTTGAATATTACCNTTCCGTTTGATATCCACTGATGGAATGTGTCGGACTTCGGCTTCTCTAATAGGGAGCGGGCAAAAACTCTTCTTATTCCAGGATGCCTGAAGATGCAGTGCCTGACACCTGAGGCTCATTGTCTCTCTTCACCTTTTTGCCGAAACTAAAAGTGTAGGTGCCCGACAGCTGAATGAGNGCATGGCTCGTTCCATCATAATTCTGCTGCCATAGATCATAATATCGGCTACGCATGGTCTGAAGAGTGCTCCGCCAGTTCCANCGGCTGAAATCTATCAGGTCGAGCCTGATATTCCAGTCCGTATTGGCCCAACCTACGGTGACATACCAATCACTTTTGTTTCTCTCCCAGATTCCACTCATATAGCCCTCGGCACTCGCAGTCGGAGAGATATAAGTAAGCGTGAAATTCCAGTTATTCAGGTAATATCGTGCCCTGGCATACCATTCTATCTTNCTGTGATTCACATTATAGGGCACTCCGTTGTGATTCATCAGACAAGCGATATGGCCCATGAAGACGAGGTTACGGTCGAGAAATTTCAGAGTNCCGTCTGCCCCTGCCTTCCACTGGGTGAAAGCTCCGCTCGGTTGACGNATAGTGCGCAGAATCCCTGTCGGGGTCGGCAGATATTCAAATGCATACCGGTCGCCGACAGTCCATCCCCAGGCAAAAATGCTCAGGCTGTGATTGTTGTTTGGAATCCAGTTGTAGCTCACAGAATAGTCATATCCCTTATCGGGCATNAGACCTGGATTTCCGGTAAAACTCATCAGAGGAGTGGACTGAATGATATTGGCGCTCTTGTGAGAGGGGGATGGCACTTTAGTGGAATAATGAAAATCCATCGCCAGCGAATGAGTGTTTCTGAAACTATATTGCAACGATATGTCAAACCACGGTGAAGATGGATGGTCATTTATCTCATCGAATTGAAAATTATCCCAGTCCCATCCGAAGCCNGTCGAACCATAGAATCCNCCGTGGGTGAGATTATATGTNATTCCGGCTCCCACACGCGATGATTTCGCCCGGTCATATGAATTGGCCGAACCGTGATAACGGGTGCGGTGATTTTCGTATGACGTACGCAGGAATGCCAGCAGATTTCCATAGCAGCCGAAATCGTGGNTGAGTCTTATGTCGGCCTTTAACTCGTCGGTATTATCAACGGCGCTGTTAAACAACGGCGCCTGTCCCTCCTCTACATAAGAGCTGCTGCGGTCGGTGTGAGAGTAGNTATAAGCCGGGGAGAATGTCAGCGAACTATTATGAGGCAGAGCGAAAAAATAATAGCCNGTATAGGATAGAAATTTAGAGATATCAGAAAGCGTAGAGCTATATTCCGCCGCAGGGATATCTACTGCGGAATATGTAATTGCACCGCTCCGGTCGGCATGCGGTTTGCGGTTTATGCTGCCATTCAACTGTGTGGCCGCCTGAATACGGTCAGAACTGTAGGTGGCCTTTAGCGCGGCGAAATATTGCTGACGCACTTCCTTAGAAGATGTGGTGCTTGACCGCCGTTCGAATGACTCTTCGGTGCCGTCTGGCTGCGGAAGTCTGAAATTTTCTATNGTTTCCGCTCCGTAGCGTGAGCTACTGTGTCCCCATCCATAGCCCATCACATCGTAAATCATATTCTTATACTGGTATCTCACGCTTCCGAGAAGTTGCGAGGAAGGATGAATGAGATTCGTATGATTGAAGCCCTTCACATATCCGCCATACTCGTATTTCGTNAGAATATAGTTCACAACAANGGGATTGCCCTGCAGCCGCGGGTCGGATGGATATTCATAGAACTCCACCCGNCTAACATCTGNCACACGCATAGCTTTGAGGTCATTGTCAGACGCCGGTATATAGTCTATATAGATTGCCACCTGCCGGCCGGAGCTTGTCTGCACACCACCTCCCGGCTGGACCCTTATCTGGGGGATAGCCATCTGGTCAAGTAGGTCNGTGCCGGTCTGCGAGGCATTTTTCTGCCGCTGTGTCGGGAGAAAAATAAACTTGTCCGGTTGCCGGATGACATTTCTCGCATCTATAGTCACGGTATGCAACTGCACCGCCAAAGGCTCCATTATAATCCTGCCGAATGAAAACGACTCACTTTGCCGATAAGCCGGAATATATCCGAGGCACGACACCTTGGCTATCACCCCTTCTNTATCGCATGGAATGGAGAAGCGGCCCTCACCGTCGGTTATCCCATAAGTAATCACAGTCGAATCGCTCTGTGCGAGTAGCATCACAGTTGCNCCGGCAATNGGTTCGGTGTCATTGTCTACAGTGCGCCCNGTGTAGCAGTATCTGCCATGTTGCATCGCCTCGANATAGTAATTGCCATCTTTATGGATAATAGATATTGGATTTCGGGCTATAATCTGGCGAAGAGCCTCATAGATGTTGTCGGTATTGATGATGGCAGAAGTCTTGTANCTGTCCAGTTCCTTGTAGATGAAAGAGATATTGATATCCGGATGGTCTTTGCACAGTGACACAATCGCCGCCGAGACAGGAGTTTCGCGAAACGTATAAGTATATTCATAAGCTCCCGCAGTCAGNATAGTCAGGAGAGCTATCAGTAGAGTCAGGANGGTTCTCATGTCAGTCTACAATCAGAAGGTTGTCCTGACGGGCTATATTTATCTGCTCGAATGTGTTGAGCTGTTCCACAATCTCGTCGAGCGGCAGCAACGGATTAAATTTGTAATAGAGATGCAGCGATGCGGCGTCTATGTTGTCAAACCTCACCTCCACGCCATAAGCCTCGGCNATCTCTCTCACAATCTTCTCAAGAGATTCGTCCTCAAACATTACGGGCNCAATGCTNCCCTTCACACTATCATCACGGGTGATAATGGTGNCGTCTGTCATGGCGGCAACAGCCGGCGCAACAATCACGCTGTCGTCAATCGGCTCCGGGNTNTGGTCTANCACAGCTACATTGACGGCTATTCCGGCAGCTACGGCCACAATNGATGTGCCGACAATGGCGGCGATTGACGCGGCGCGACTGCCAGACCACATGAACCGTGGGCGGCGACTCATGGGGTGTTTCGCCGAGAANTCGGCCCACTCCGNATCAACATCTGCATCTTCAACGGTCTTTAGTGCCGACTCCGTTTTGCTCANAATATTGTAGATTTCCCTGATTTCGGAGTCAGAAAGGATTTCTGCCAACCGGTCAGATGTATAATTGCCGGGGTGCTCCATTATATCAAGCACAAGTTCGTATTTATCCATTTTCATTNAGTTTTTTACGGATGATTTTGAGTGCGTTGCTTAGATGACGATACACGGCTGTCTCGCTGATGCCCATTGTCGAGGCTATTTCGGCAAACGGCATCCCGGCAGAAAACCTCATCGTGATTACCCTGCGTGCCTGCAGTGAAATCTCTGAGTCTATGAGTGCATTGATTCTCGCTATTGTCTCATCGTCGGGCCAATCTTCGGTAGTATAGTCCTCATTGTCGAGAAAATACAAGGAGGCTATNCGCTGATGGATTCCGCAATCACGGATATGATTGAGACTGCGGTTCTTCACCGCTCTGAGAAGATAGCCGCCGGTCACGAGGGTGTGGTGTCCACCGTCGAGCAGCGAGGCAAACACATCGTGGACAATGTCGCGCGCCAGATCATCGTCATGCAGCAGACCCACGGCAAGGCGGTGCATCTGCGCATAATGTGCTTTGAAAAGCCTCTCTATGTCGTTTCTGTTCGTCATACACCATATATACACACTCCTATCCGAAAACTCAACACCCTCCAGCAATTTTTTTCAAAAAAAAACTACTACCGACCGTAAAAATTCTGTTTTTGCCGTTACAGCATCACTTTGCCCAGAAACGTCAATATATTCCTTCCTGCATTAACTCCCCTATACTGATAAATCAGATATCCGCTTATTTTCTTTCTCAAATCACCATATCTCAGCGATTTTTTGCTAACTTTGTACTTCACATCAAGCACTTTCATGACTACCGCTTCTCCTTTCAGCCTCGAATTGCTGACCACATATAGAGAGAACTCAAAACTTGAAGTCAAGTCGGCACGTGGTGGCATCCCCAATTCGCTTTGGGAATCTTATTCCGCCTTCGCTAATAGTGAGGGAGGGATGATTGTACTTGGAATTAAGGAAAAGCATGATGGAGTCTTTACTATTGAAGGACTTGAGAATCCCCATAAGTTGCTCAANGATTTCTGGAACATGGTAAACAACCGCCAGAAAGTCAGNAGCAATATCCTTACAGACANCATGGTNTACATNGACCAATTAGACGGTAAAGATGTAATAGTAATTCATGTTCCTCGTGCTGAGCGGACTTCACGCCCCCTATATGTCGGCACAGATCCGCGGAGTGGCACATATCGTCGAAATGGAGAAGGAGATTATCACTGTTCACTTGAAGAAGTATCGCTAATGATTCGTGATTCTGCACTAGTGACTGACGATAATAAGCTTTTGAATGAATTTGACNTTACGATATTCTGTCAGGAAACAGTTAACTCCTATCGCAATATTTTTCGACTCGTACGTCAGAAACATCTTTGGAACAACGAAGATGATGCCATGTTTCTACGAAGNATAGGGGCAGTGAGAGAAGATAAGGATACGGGTAAGTTTCATCCAACTGTAGCCGGTATGNTGATGTTCGGTTATGAAGCNGACATTACNACAGTATTTCCCACCTATTTCTTAGATTATCAGGAGAATCGGACTAATGGAATCTATGCCCGTTGGACAGANCGTATCACATCTCAAACTGGCGATTGGAGCGGTAACGTGTTTGATTTCATTNTNAAAGTCATACCTAAGTTACAAGCAGATTTAAAAGTCCCTTTCATGTTCAAAGGGAATGTGAGAGATGANGANACTCCCCTCCATAAGACCGTACGTGAAGCTACTGTCAANATGCTTGCCAATGCTGATTTTTACGGACGNCGTGGCGTAGTANTCCAGAAAAGTTCCNGAGGTTTTAAGTTTTCNAATCCTGGTAATATGCGTGTATCTTTAACNGAGGCACTGCAAGATAGTGCTTCAGATCCTCGCAACGGTNTCATTATGAAGATGCTTGCTTTGGTNGATTATGGTGAGAGAGCNGGTAGTGGGCTTCAAGGTATTTTTAATACNTGGGAAACAGTGTTTCACTGCACACCAAAACTTGAAATCTCCACCTCCGATGGCATNGACCGAACGACGTTATATCTTGATTTTGNNGGACANAAGCCAGACATAGAGGNTATGAAAGGACTATATGGCAATCTTATTTCTGAATCGGCAGCTCCTATTTACACTTCTAAACAGACCGACAATGTCGCTCAAAACACCNACAATGTCGCNCAAAACACCCACAATGTCGCCCAAAACACCCACAATGTCGCCCAAAACACCCGCAATGTCGCCCAAAACACCCACAATGTCGCTCAAAGCACCCACAATGTCGCTCAAAACACCGATAATGTCGCTCAAAACACCGATAATGTCGCTCAAAGTCTTGATGAGAAAATCATACAAATCATAACCTCTAATCCATCTATCAGGCGCGAAGANNTTGCTGTTCAGTTNTCNGTTAATAAGAAAACTATAGAACGCCATCTAAAANAGCTCGGTATTTCATGGGAGGGGCATCCAAAAACCGGGCATTGGATATTGCCGGGAGATAAGTAATCAGAGCGTCAAAANGTCACNGGAGCTCGGAGAGCATGTGGCGTATGGCCGCTATTGGGTTGATAAGCAGCATTCTCGGACCCACATATNTCATNACNGNCCTCATCCGCTGGCGATAGGACGGCGAGTAGCAGTGAATCTCACACTTGCGGCAGCTTGATTTACGCTCGCCTTTCGNGCAGTGCTCAAGCCGTCGGCAGGCATAGTCAAGCAGTTCGCNGCAGTCTGTACAAAGCTCTCCGGNAGNCCCATGATGCCGCNGNCGGCAATANNCAGCNANCATCTGCACTATCACAGCCTTTTCCCGCTCTATTTTGCCNGGTTTGTCNGTCANTTTTTTTATTTCTACGCTGCAAAGTTAAAAAAATTTGCGCGNCCCTGTTATATTTTCCATCTTCATGGCGTATATTANGCAGAATGGACAATGAAGCGACACATATTGCANACCTGCTGAAGAAAGGTTCGGCCGACGGCTATCGCAAAGCCGCCGCGNTATTCGGGCCNCGCATCTTTGCGCTNGCGCTCGAAATCACCGGCAGCCGTGCCGAGGCTGANGAGGTGACATCCGACACTNTCATGCAGGTGTTCCGCTCCATCAGTTCTTTCGACCCGGCGAAAGGNTCNCTCTGCGGGTGGACACTNCGCATTGCCCGCAATATGGCCATCTCCGCCCTGAGGCGTCGCAAAGCCGACTTTCCCACTGCCGATCTTCCGGAAACCATTCCTGAGCCGGAGGAGGAAGAGGGGTCAGAGATAGATCTTGTGAAAGAAGCCATNGACAGATGCTCTCCTACAGACAGGACACTGANCCAACTATATTATTATGACAATCTTCCGCTTGCGGAGATAGCCGAAATCACCGCAATTGCGGCACCGACNCTCGCCGTTCGCCTCCAGAGACTCCGACAAAAAATAAAACAATACATCCTGCAACACAATGGACGATAATTACCTCGACACTCTCATCACCCGCGCCGCCCATAGCCGCGCCACCACGGCTCAGCCCTCCGATGAGTTCTTCGCCTCAATAGCCATGCGCGGCNTCATGTCACGCCGCCGGCGCATATTCCGGCGCATATCTGCGGCCGCTTCTGTGTGTCTGGTCGCCGCAGCCGGGCTATGGTTCTTTTCGTCAGGAGACAGAGATACGGCTCAACCGTCCGACGGGAGCTATCTCTATTCGGAGAGCATTGACAATGCCTCTGAGCGGATAGAGAGCCTTGCCTCCGTGCAGGCAGATCTCCGCCAGTCTATCGACCGGCAATTTCCATTTTAGTAACCTCCCCATAAATCATACATATGCGACTGCTATTAACCCTGCTCANCCTACTNACAGCCACAACCATCCGGGCNCAGATACCGCAACTTCTCTCGCAGATGATAGAGAAATATCCCTCGGCCNCCCGCAGAGTGTGGTATTACTACAACCGTAGCGATGGCTCCCAATATGACCGGATATATTTTTCCGCNTTGCGCNGTAATATTAATGCGACCGATNTATCCAGGCTGACCGACAGCTATCTCTCGGAGTTCAACAGCACGGATTTCAGCAAGGCCACCGGAACCCTCTACCGTAGCCCAGACTCCACCAGCGTTACCATCAAGGGGGCGGAGGTGTTCACCTTCGATCTCGGNCCGAAAGAGCTATCCGCCGAATGGGGGCNTGAGACAAAAGGTTCCCGAAAATGGACCAAACCTGANTTCCGCCCTCTTACAGAGGCATTCGCTCTTATCAGCAAAACACACAGGAGCAAGAACACCAATGTAAGCTACACCGGATTCCCTCCCGGTGTCAGATTTACATTTCATCGCGGTCAGGGCAAGGGACTGACCAAAGGCGTGCGCACCACACTCTACAATGTCTCCCCCTCCGANTACGAGAAACTTCGCCGACTGATGCTNAATTTCATCGGTAAGCCGGTGCCGGTCACCGTGTTTGACTACCCTGAATACACCATGGTGAAGAGTGANTCCACTCCCGACTTCTATGCCGTGGGNTACAACCCCACCACAANGGTNCTCAACTTNCTCCACGCCACTGTAGAAAACGAAATCTGCATCCCACAAAACTGGCAGACTCTCGACCATCTCCACTGAACATCTAAACCCTACAACAATATGAAAANTTCTTTNATNTGCGGTGCCATAATCGGCACCGCCCTGACCTCCTATGCCATCGAGCCGCTTGACTCCGTCTACAATGCCCTTGCCACCCGCGAGCATACAGTGNCCACCGANGTGAAATACTCCGGGACATTCAGTCCTGATTGCCCCGGCTTTATCTTCCANCAGCCCNACGGCGAAGGCTGGACCAAAGGCGTGCGGCTGACAGTGGNGGGAATAGCTCCCGNAGAGGGCAACCGGATACTCGGAATATTCGACGACAGCGAGGATGANGCTGATGTCTTGATNGAACNTGGCACNNAGCGTGCNTGTCAGGATAAAGAGATAGCCACAGTCTATGCCGGATATTACGACACTGANAACCAGACCTTCTACTTTCTCCGCGCCGANNTGGAGGANAAGGTGTGCATACCCTCCGACTGGTACAAGCGCGACTANTATTATGCACCCNNTNANGAGGNCGNCNGCANGAAANNCNCCTATATGCCCTATCCAAAATCGGTCAACTGGCCTGCCGCGCTTGCCACACTCTACACAGAGATGAAATATAACAGCCCGTTCTACACCAGNAATGAGCAGCGGATTGACAGCACATANTTCNCCGCNCTCGAAGANNTNAANGATGCCGACGGCTATGAGTCATACCGCATACTCCGCAAACTGGCAGCCNCCTGCGGCGACGGCCACACNTANATCTTCGGCCATCCCAGCCGGGCAACAACTCCGAGGTGGAGCCCGTTTTCCACCGTCCTGCTCGGCGACCGNCTNTATATCCGCTCCGTAGATAGCGACNAACTNGAGCAAGCCGGCATGAAGAGAGGCNTGGAGATTCTGGCCATCGACGGTGAGTCGCCGCGAGACTATGCCAACCGCGAGCTTCTCCCCTATATAGCCACNTCCACTTCCCAGTGGGCCGACCATCAGATGTTTGACGATTACGGTTTTTCANAAGGGCGCAAAGACACGCAGTTCACCCTCACTCTCTCCGCCGACGGGGGCAAGCACACAAAGGATATCACCCTAACACGAAACCATACATCTATAAAANCAAGAGATTCGCGGCCATCCGGACCTACATTCAGAATCGCCTCTGGCAACATTGCCATCCTCACTGTGCCCGACTTCGCCACNGATGAGGTGAGAACCTTCTTTGACTCGGTCTACCCCCAGATTCTTCANTCNNATGGTCTTGTGATTGANCTCCGTGGCAATACCGGCGGNAATTCAGGCCACGCCGACTATATACTCCGCCATCTCACTGCCGACTCCATAGCAACCGCCCCGTGGACCACTCCGGTCTATATCCCCGCATTCGCATCATGGGGACGGCAACTTGACGAGTATGAGTCGCCCTCAAGNCTNATGGCNCCCGTNGAAGACAATACGCCCTATCTCAGACCCGTAGCCGTTGTCANCGACCGTGGCACTTTCTCGGCCGCCGAAGACTTCTGCTCTCTCTTCCGCGGCATGAAGCGCGGCCCCATCGTCGGTACTCCCACCGCCGGAAGCACCGGCAACGGAGTCAGAGTNCTGCTCACTCNGGGCATTACAGCCAATATCTGCTCNAAGCACGACCGTATGNCCGACGGCACAGAGTTTGTGGGTGTCGGCATCATCCCCGACATCACCATTGAGGAAACACCTGAATCATACTTCTCCGATACCACCGACATAGTGCTCGATAAGGCAATCGCGGCTCTCTCATGCTCTAAAAACTGAGTCTGNTGCTGAACCGCCTACTGCCCTGAAATGTTGATAGAGCATCAACCGACACCATTTATTATGACTACCGAAATTGACACCTTGTTTGATCTCACCGGCAAAGTAGCCGTAGTGACCGGAGGAGGCGACGGCATAGGCCGTGGCGTGTGTGAAATTCTTGCGGCCGCCGGNGCGAAGGTGGTGGTGAGCAACCGTTCTCTCGACAAAGCCCAAATCGTCTCCGAGGCCATCAATGNCGCCGGAGGCAAGAGTGTGGCGGTAGGNTGCGATGTGGCTCAGCCTGATGACCTCACACATCTAATAGACTTTACCGTAAAGAATTTCGGCACGNTCAANATCCTCGTGAACAACGCCGGTATAGGTGGCGGAGGCAGGGAAAATCCCTTTAAGATAGACCGCGAATATGTGGAGCGCATCTATGCCATCAACGTTTTTGCTCCCTGGCAGCTCTGCAAGCTCGCCGCTCCATATATGCAGCAGTCGGGCTACGGAAGTATTGTCAACATCACCTCGATGAGCAGTGTCAACACCAGTCCGGCNATGGCTATCTACGGTTCGTCAAAAGCCGCACTCAACCATCTCGCCTCAAATCTCGCCTTCGATTATGGCCCGATGGGCATACGNATCAACAATGTGGGNCCCGGAGCNACACGNACCCATGCCCTATCCACTGTGCTCACTCCCGAGATAGAAGCCCGGATGCTTGCCCACACTCCGATCAGGCGGCTCGGAGAGGTGTCAGACATAGCCGGCGCCGTGCTCTATTTCGCCGCCCCTGTATCGGCATGGGTGAGCGGACAGACNCTTATGGTGAACGGCGGCGGAGTGCANACCCTCGATTAAGCTTTTGATATACTTCTAACAAAATAGCCCGACGAATTCACGCCGGGCTATTTTGCCTTAATATCTGTTTAGTAATCGTGGCTCACTTGCGGTCGCCTTTGGAAGCATCGGGGCGACGGTCGCCCTTCTTCCCGTCAGGACGATTGCCTTTCTTCTCGCCCATGCGGGGACCTTTGTGCCCCTTGCGGTCGCCCTTCATCTGAGGAGCGGCATTCACGTAGTTGTTTTCAAGAAACTGCACATACTGCTCGGGGGTGAGGATAGCCTTTACCTTGGCGAGATACTCCTTGCGGGCAGCCTGCTTGGCAGCCTTACGGTCGGCGTGCTGTTTCTGCTTGTCGGCCTTGGCCTGCTTACCGGCCTCCTGACGAGCCTTCATGGTCTGCTCATTAAGAGCCTTGAGCGACTCCTGCTGCTTGGCTGTGAGATTGAGACCGTCGAAAGGACAAGGCTTCTGACCCTTCTGTTCTTTTCCGTTCACACACTGCTCGGTGCAGGCGGCGCCGTTTTTAGCGGCCGAAGTGGTGGTGGTCTGAGCGAATGCAGTGCCGCTGAAGATTGCTGCAGAAGCTACAGCTATGCTGATAATAGTCTTTTTCATAATCTGCTTTTAATTTGAATGTTGTTGATAAGTTGCTTTTTTCAGACGTCTGTATGTATGACAATCCTCCCCGGAGATAGTTTAATCCTACGCTCTTTGATTTAACCTTTATTGGGCGCTTTATCAAAAATTAATAAACAAAACGCTTGCTTTGTCAATAAAAGCATTAACTTTGCCTATCCGCTTAATTAAAACAAGAAAACAAACTTACCTAAAATAAAAGCCAATGAAAAAGCACAACTTTTACGCCGGCCCCTCCATTCTGAGTGAATACACTATCAGAAACACCGCCGATGCCATCCTCAATTTTGCAGGAACCGAACTCTCCATCCTCGAAGTGTCCCACCGCAGCAAAGAGTTTGTCGCCGTGATGGACGAGGCCCGCGCTCTCGTCAAAGAGCTGCTCGATGTGCCCGAAGGCTACTCAGTGCTGTTTCTCGGCGGAGGTGCGAGCATGCAATTCTGCATGGTGCCCTTCAATCTCCTTGCCAAGAAAGCCGCCTATCTCGAAACCGGCACCTGGGCCGTCAATGCCATAAAAGAAGCCCGCATCTTCGGCGATGTTGATGTGGTCGGATCTTCAAAAGACTCCAATTTCTCCTATATACCCAAGGGATATACCGTGCCCGCCGACGCCGATTACTTTCATTTCACCTCCAACAACACCATCTACGGCACCGAACTCCGCACCGACCCCGATGCCGGAAGCGTGAGACTCGTAGCCGATATGTCGAGCGATATCTTCTCGCGTCCGGTCGATGTGGCTAAATACGACCTCATCTATGCCGGAGCGCAGAAAAACCTCGCACCCGCCGGTGTGACCATCGTGATTGTGCGCGACGAGGCTCTCGGCCATGTTGACCGTCTTATCCCCACCATGCTCGACTACCGCACCCACATTAAGAAAGAATCGATGTTCAATACTCCGCCGGTGCTCCCCATCTACTCCGCCATGCAGACCCTGCGCTGGTATAAGCAGCTCGGAGGCGTGAAAGAGCTTGAGAAGATGGACATCGCCAAGGCCGGGAAACTCTACGACGCTATCGACTCCAGCCGTATGTTTGTCGGCACAGTCACAGATCCGGCCGACCGCTCAATCATGAACGTATGCTTCGTGATGAAACCGGAATACAAAGAGCTCGAAAAAGACTTCGTTGACTTCGCCGCAACAAAAGGCATTGTCGGCATCAAGGGTCACCGCTCCGTAGGAGGCTTCCGCGCTTCGCTCTATAATGCCCTGCCGATGGAGAGCGTAGACGTGCTCGTGGCTGCGATGAAGGAATTCCAGGACAAGCACTAGTATCCGCACCATCATGAAAGTACTTGTTGCCACCGAAAAACCGTTTGCCGCCGTGGCGGTAGACGGTATACGAAAAGTGATTGAAGAAGCCGGCTACGAACTCTGCCTGCTCGAAAAATATGCTGCCAAGGCCGACCTTCTCGCCGCCGTGGCCGATGCCGACGCGCTCATAGTGCGCAGCGACAAGGTAGACGCCGAGGTGTTTGATGCTGCCAAGCAGCTGAAAATAGTGGTGCGCGCCGGTGCCGGCTACGACAATGTTGACCTCGCAGCAGCCACCGCCCATGGAGTCTGCGTGGAAAACACACCCGGCCAGAATTCCAACGCCGTGGCCGAGCTGGTGTTTGGCATGGCAGTCATGGCCATGCGCAATATGTTTGACGGCACGTCGGGCTCCGAGCTCAAAGAAAAATCTCTCGGCATCCATGCCTTCGGCCAGGTGGGGCGCAATGTGGCCCGCATAGCCAAGGGATTCGGCATGGAGGTGTCGGCTCTCGACCCCTTCTGCCCCGACGAGGTGATGGAGAGTGCCGGAGTTGCACCTATCCACTCCGTTGAAGACCTTTACCGTAACAACCGCGTGGTGTCGCTCCACATTCCCGCCACCCCCGAGACCCGAGGCTCAGTGGGCTTTGACCTCATCACCCTGCTGCCCAAAGGCGGACTCCTTATCAACACCGCCCGCAAGGAGGTGATAGACGAAGCCGGACTCTCACGTGCACTCGAAGCACGCCCCGACCTGAAATATGTGGCCGACATCAAGCCCGACAACGCAGCCGAACTCGAAGAACGGTTTGCCGGCCGCGTATTCTTCACCCCTAAAAAGATGGGTGCCCAGACCTCCGAGGCCAACATCAATGCCGGCATAGCAGCCGCACGTCAGGTGGTGGCCTTCCTCAAGGACGGCGTAGACCGCTTCCGCGTCAATAAGTGACCACCCTCATACAAAAGCGCTCCTTCCATCTGTGGGCGGAGCGCTTTTTTTTTCCCTGACTGCATTTTATTTTATAGCCTTAAAATCCGGATTATGCTTATAGATAAAGAATATCCCGCCACCCACTCGATGACGACTGCATGGTTTGCTATCGATGAAGATGGTAATGTCGCTATAATGGAGTGCGATGACAACGGCCCCGCCCCTGTAGGGATTGAAATAGACCAGTATGCCCCCGATTTATTTGAAGAATCACTGATTTCGAAAGAGAATCGGATTGCATACACTGATGAGCAGCTTTTACGACTAATGTCTAATAGCGCCACTCCTCTGGAATTAGCAGAAAAATGGAAAGATGAGGATTTTTCGCATATATTTGACTCGTTATGTGAAATCGACCCGGCTAAGACCGAACTGCTGAAAGAAGCGGCTTCATTATCAGGAATGAATGTTTTGCATTGTGTATCCCCCCGGCTTAATCTCTGGTATATAGATTTTGGACCGCCCTACTATATTAGTAAAAATGAGAGGAATACTATAAAAGAGGAAGCAAATGAATATGCTAAGACGCTTTATAAAAGACTATTTACCGATGGTGTGCTGCTAAAAGTGGTTAAGTTATACTTTGATTTGGACAGGGAGAACAACGATAAAATATCACACGGATATCTCCGCCTTGCTGATACAGCTTTTTCTCTCTATCACCAGGAATATGATGACAGGTATCCTTCCGAAAGAGTTAATGACGCACCCTCAGACATAGCCGTTCATGAATCTCAACTTTCTGATACCATCCGTGATAAGGCAATCAGACTCCCGCTAAAGTTTAGCGAGCACGACCGTATTCAATTGGCAGCATATGTAGCCTCATATTTTTGGGGAAGCAATGATGGATGGCTTGTAGATGGAGAAACAGCGCAAATCGTGAAATTACCTGACGGAAATTTCTATTTCGTAGGAGACGGCTGTTACTTCAAACCAATACCTGTAGAAGACGGATTGAAGTCACCTGCAATAAGATTTCACAGCTCTATCAGATCAGAGAAAGAATATCGCATCAATGGCAAACGCGGTTACATTAGCGATTCGGATGGTAAATTCAGAATAATCGGTTCGTTCCAGACTTACGTCCCTAAGGATACCGATATTATAGAGCGGGTTAATTATGAGGACTACGAGGAAGATGACGAAGATGACGAAGATTGAGCTGCTGTCTATCGACCTTTCCAATTACTGCTCTAAAGAGTGTCCGTTTTGCTATAACCATAGTCATCGCCACGGGAATATCATGTGGACACCTGAAGAGGTTATATCCTTTGCGTCCGATTGCATTGCTAATGGAGTTAAAGCAGTGTCTCTGGGAGGAGGCGAACCGTTTGAATATCATGGTATCTTCCGAATCATTGCAGCCCTCCAACCATTAGCATATCTATCTGTCACCACAAACGGACTGCCACTCTTAAGACCTGAGACGTGGGCAGCCATGCTGCATCACAGGCCCGATAAAGTTCATGTCACACTTCACAATCCTGATGATAATGCTGAGTTACACAGAGTGCTACGGCAAATAGCCATGCTAAGTGAGACTGAAATCACACCGGGAGTGAATCTGCTGGTCAGCTCCACTAACCTCGAATATTGCAGAAGCGCTTACGAAAGACTCCGGACTGTTCTGGAAACCCGACAGATCATTCTCGTTCCGATGAGATTCAGAAACACCCCCACCCCTAAAGAACTGGCCTTAGTGGCCGGCGGCCAGCATTTCCAGGCTCCATCATGCATTATCCAGTGTAAGCAACCCGACAATTTCTGCTCGGTGTCATGGGATAAGAGGGTGAATTATTGCAGTTATGCCGGTGGGAAACGCCCTCTGAAAGACCTGACCTACCGAGGATTGCTGAGCAGCCTGTCTGAAATAAACTTCACAACCTGCCAATAGAAAAGTCTCCCCCGCCTGAGTAGCTTTTTGGGGAGAGCTTTTGGAAGGTTTGGAGAATTTCTGTAATTTTACACACCCAACATTCATGACCAATGACAGACCGGACCACTGAATATGATTTTGAGACACTGATCAGCGTGCGCGACTATGAGCTCGATGTGCAGGGAATAGTCAACAATGCCAACTATCTGCATTATCTTGAGCATACGCGCCACGAGTTCTGCCACGAGGCCGGAACCTCCTTCCGCACCATGCATGCGCGTGGCATTGACCCGGTGCTCCGCCATGTCAGCATCGAATATCTCACTCCCCTCACCTCCGGCCAGCAGATGCGCTCATGCCTGAGACTTCGCCGCAAGGGGCCGAGATTTATATTTCAGCAAGACATCTATCGCCACCCCGACGGGGTGCCGGTTGTGAAAGCCGAAGTCACTGTGGTGTGCCTCGAAAACGGGGCTCTCAGCAGGGGGGATATCCTTGCAGAAGCTTTCGAAAAGTATCTGCGATGAATGCCGCACGCACTCTGACAGCACGCATGGCTTTTGCCACGCTGAAAGGAATCACCCGCAATCTCGCAGAGGAGATTTTGGCACGCATAGATTCTGAAGAGGCTTTTTTCGACGCCACAGAGAGGCAGCTTGCTTCTCTGATGGGATTTCAGAGCAAACTTTTTGCGCGCGAATATCGCGACTCCCTTCTGGCGGCTGCCTCCAGAGAGGCCGATTTCGTGAGTGCAAATAATATCAGGCCGATATATTATAAGGACAATGACTACCCTGCCCGGCTTGCCGATTGTCCGGACGCGCCTCTGATTCTCTACACCACCGGTCAGTGTGACATCAATGCGGCGCTGACTGTCGGGATTGTGGGCACACGCCATGCCACCCCCTACGGACTCGAATTCACCCGCAGCCTCGTGAGAGAGCTGGCCGAAAAAGTAGACTCTCCAGTGGTGATTGTGAGCGGACTGGCTTTCGGTATAGATATCGAGGCTCATAATGCGGCCATGCGCGAGCAACTTCCCACCATAGCCGTGCTTGCCCACGGGCTCAACACCATCTACCCTGCGCAGCATCGTGGCGCTGCTGCAAAAATAGCTCTCGGCGGAGGAATGCTGCTCACAGACTATAGGTCGTGCGACAGTGTGCATCGCAGTAATTTTCTTGCGCGCAACCGTATCGTAGCCGGGTTGAGCGATTGCCTCGTTGTGGCCGAATCGGCCGATAAAGGGGGCGCTCTGGTCACCGCACGGATTTCCAACGACTATGGCCGCGATGTGTTTGCGCTTCCCGGGCGCATATCCGACAAATATAGCTCCGGATGCAACTCTCTTATCGAGAAAAACATGGCTTCGATCATAACCGGTGCAGACCATCTCATCGACGTCATGGGGTGGCCGCGTAAGGCTTCAGGGCCTGTGCAGGCGTCACTATTTCCCGACCTCTCGCCCGAAGAGGAGGCTGTGGCCGACTATCTGCGGGAGCACGGCGAAGGCCATATCAACTCTATGACCGTGGAGCTCGGAATCACTATAGGCAAACTCACCGGTCTGCTCATAGAGATGGAATTCAAAGGACTCATCACCCCCTTTCCGGGCGGAAAATACCGCCCCACGAAAGAATTACTGTAATAATCATCACTCACTCCCCTACTACTATGCCAAATCATATCATCCAGCCATCAGAACTGATTATCAATCCCGACGGATCTGTGTTTCACCTCCATCTGCGTCCGGAGCAGCTTGCCGACAAGATAATTCTCGTGGGCGATCCGGGCAGAGTCGACATGGTGGCCGAGCAGTTTGACACTCGCGATTTTATCGTTCAGTCGCGCGAATTCCGCACAATCGGCGGCACTCTCGGCGGCCACAGGATAATGTGTCTGTCGCATGGCATCGGCCCAGACAATATCGATATAGTGATAACCGAGCTCGATGCTCTTGCCAATGTGGATTTCTCCACCCGCGAGGTGCGCAGCGACCATCGTACTCTCGAAATGGTGAGAATAGGCACATCGGGTGCCCTGCAGCCCGACATTCCGGCCGCCACTCCCGTTATTGCCGAGCGCTCCATCGGTTTTGACGGTGTGCTCAATTACTATGCCGGGCGCAACTCCGTGTGCGACCTCGATTTCGAGCAGGCACTATGCGACCACACCGGCTGGAATCCTCTCTGGGCACGGCCCTATGTTGTGGCGTCAGACCCCGGCCTCGTGGAGCGTATAGGCCGCAACGATATGATGCGCGGCAACACTATCTCGGCCGTGGGTTTCTACGGGCCTCAGGGACGCGAGGTGCGTCTGGCTCTGGCCAATCCGGACCTCAACGCCCGTTTAGCCACTTTCAGCCACGAAGGCCGGCGAATCACCAACTATGAGATGGAGAGCGCTCCGCTCGAAGGCATGAGTCTGCTAATGGGCCATAAAGCCATGACCGTCTGCTCTATAATAGCCAACAGAGTGAACCACAACGCAAACGCCACCTACAAGAATGCCGTGGCCGACCTCGTGGCCACCGTACTTTCACGCATCTGACCTTCCCACACCACCCACCCTCACCCACTTCCACGCTCTAATGCCCGAACGTCAGCCCTACACCTTCGACCGAGTAGTCAGAATGATTATCGGCCTCGCCATCTTTATCGGCATATTCGCTATCATCAACATATTGAAAAATGTGTTGCTCCCCTTCTGTGTGGCATGCCTCATAGCCTATATGTTCGAACCGTTTGTGCAATACAACCGCCGTCTCCTTCATCTTCGCGGCCGTGTGGCGGCCATATTCGTCACCCTGTTCGAAGCCACTTTCTTCTTCAGCCTCGCGTGCTATTTTTTCGTGCCGATGCTCATGGACGAGATGCACAGCATGGCCGCCATGCTCAAAAAATATGCCACCTCAGAGATGAACATCTCCTTCATGCCGGCGGCGGTCCATGATTTTCTGCGGCGCCATGTTGACTTCAACGAGCTTTCCAACCTGCTCACCCGCCAGGAATGGAGTTCGATAGTAGAGAGTGCCATCACCACGTCGTGGAACATCATAACCGGCAGTATCTCAGTGATTCTCGGCGTGTTCAGCTGGTTTATCGTGGTGCTTTATGTGGTGTTTATCATGATTGATTATGACCGGCTTGCCAATGGTTTCCGCCACATGGTGCCACCGAAATACCGACCCACGGTATTCAAAATCGGCAACGACATAAAGCACAGCATGAACCACTACTTTCGCGGTCAGGCGCTTGTGGCTTTCATCGTGGGGATTCTTTTCAGCATCGGCTTTCTTATTGTGGGGCTTCCTATGGCGGTGGCTCTCGGCCTCTTTATCGGCCTGCTCAACATGGTGCCATATCTTCAGCTCATATCCATAGTGCCCACAACAGTGCTATGCCTGGTCTACACCGCCGGCGGAGGGGGCGATTTCTGGACAATATTCTGGGAGTGCATAGCCGTCTACTGCATTGTTCAGGCCATTCAGGACCTATTTCTCACCCCAAAGATTATGGGCAAGGCCATGGGTCTGAACCCGGCTCTCATACTGCTGTCGCTATCGGTGTGGGGCACACTGCTCGGCCTCATTGGTCTGATCATAGCCCTGCCGCTCACCGCACTGCTTCTGTCATATTACGACCATTATATTATCCATCGCAACGACGGTGAGTCGCCGGCCCAACGCGAGGCCGATCTGAAGGCTCTGGACCGCGCCACTCACATGTCGCCCGACGAGCTTTGAGCCAGCAGCTCCACAGCCCGGTCAAGGTCTTCCGCCATCACAATCAGACGTATTCCCCCGATATCGTTGAAACCTATCGGAAGAATGCTCCCAAACACCTCATTGTCAATCGCCGAGTGAATACCATTCTCCTCCAGAACTCCCTGAGCTATATGAGCCTCCCAATCGGTGGAAAACACCTTTGCCACCACAGTTTTCCCGCCCGTCATCTTATGCCTCTCCTGTTAAGCTCCTGCTGATAGCGGCGCGCGTTGGCACTATGAGTGGCAAAATCCGTGGCAAAATTATGATAGCCGGAGAAATCCTCTCGCGCACACATATAAATATATGGATTGTCGGGCGCATTAAGCACAGCGTCGAGAGTCGAAGCAGACACCACCCTGATAGGCCCCGGAGGCAAGCCCGCATGGAGATAGGTGTTGTAGGGGGAGTTGATTTTAAGATGCTTGTTTGTGATTCGGCGCAGACGCGGATTGCCGGTGGCAAACTTCACCGTAGGGTCGGCCTGCAGCAGCATCCCTTTCTTCAGGCGGTTGAGATATAGCCGGGCCACAGTGGGACGCTCGTCTGTCTTGGCCGTCTCCTCCTCTACTATAGAAGCCAGAGTGGCAGTCTTCACCGGATTGAGTCCGAGAACCTGAGCCTTGGCCCTGCGCTCATCGTTCCAGAAACGGTTGCGGTGGGCAAGCAGACGCTCCACCAGTCTCTCGCCGCTATCGGTCCAATACACCTCATAGGTGTCAGGGAGAAACGCAGCCGGAAATTCAGCCGTTTTGAAACCGGCCTCAGGCAGCAGCTTGTCGCACGCAGCAAGAAAATCATCCTCGCCACACTCCAGATTGGCCGTTACCTTCCGGGCCACATCAGCAAGCTTACGTCCACCGTTAAAGCCAGTCTTTACCGGAGTCTGGGCACCTCTCTTCAGAGTACGTGCCACCGCTATAGCTGTCCGCCCGTCGTCTATCCTGTAAGCACCGTGAGCAGTGTGCGGTTTGCCGCCGGCCATACGCCAGATGGTATACACCCTTCCCCCCTCCTTCGATCCAAGAGCTGAGAAAAGCGAATCGCGCACCTGACCGCGGGAAGCATCAGCGGGAATATACACCCACACCGAGCCACCGCTATGAGACTGCATGCAGAATATCCCAACACATCCGGCTCCGATGGCAAGTACGATTAAAACCACTATAATCCATAGCGCACGACGGCTGTCGCCGGCCTGTTTTTTCTTTGTTGCGCGTTTCTTTTTCTCTGTTGTCTCCATAATTTGATGCAAAGTTATAAAGAAATGCCTTCCGCAAGAAAAAATTTCCTTGAAATATTTGCACGAAACAAAAATCCTTTCTACCTTTGCACCACGATTGGCAACAATGCCACCAATGGTGAGGTGGGTGAGTGGCTGAAACCACCAGTTTGCTAAACTGACGTAGGAGCAATCCTACCACGAGTTCGAATCTCGTCCTCACCGCAAAAAGAGCTTCCGTAAGGAAGCTTTTTTTGTGTGTGGATGAGTTCGATTTCGGGCGCGTCGAAGACGCAGCAAGAGGGGGTCAGTTGCAAAAGGCAGTTGAAAAGTCGTTAAAAAATGGCCCGGAGGGCCATGATTTTGTTAACTCGGCACGTGTCGTGCCGGGAATCGGAGCTCCTATATACTTCGACCCCGGAGCGGGTCGCACCCCACGCATCTCTTACAACATCCATAGCCAGAAGCGTTTACAGATAATCCGACCCTCTCCAGGGTCGTGAGAAATGTGTGATACTATCCACCCCGCACGCAAGCGTGCGGGGCTAACAAGATATCAGGCCATCCCGGTCTGGCTCACTACTTTCATTCGCTCAACAATTCCCTTTTAACAACCACTTTTTTACATTGACCCAGAATCTCGTCCTCACCGCTAAAGAGCTTCCGTAAGGAAGCTTTTTTTGTGTGTGGATGTCCGGACACGGAGCGCCAGCAGCGCGTGAGATGGTAGGCCCGGGTGAGGAGCGCCTGACACGTACCCATCCCGCATCCGTCGGAGATTTGCACACACTCCCGGTCACGCCCCGGAGGGGTATGATTATCTGAAACCCTGGGCTTTAGCCCAGGGAATAGCTAACTAAGGGAGACGTGTCCCGGCAGGACACATTGTGGATATTCACGCACGAGGCGTCGCCTCCGGGACGCTTCGACTATTCGACACCTTCTCCGGGCTGAAGCCCGGAGTTCACCACAAATACGTCCCCAGCCGGGGACGTCTCCGTAGGGGACGCATTTTGCGTCAGACGCGGCATCGCATGGGTAATCGGTCGGCGCCCCGCGTCTCCCTTACCCGGGACTAATATATTGCGCGCCTACGGCGCTCCACTCTACCCTTCTGTATCCCGCACTCCGGCTCCACCGATAGTCCCAGTGGGTGTAGAAGTGAAGCCGCGGTCACTGGGCAGCTGAGCGCTGCACCCCGTCGGCCGTGCGGATAGCACGCACCCTCAACGGCTGCGTCCTCAAAGTTCGCCCACCTCCATTCTCGTAACTAATAGAATTATAGTCTCCAGATACATAATCACTCGCCACTTCCGAGGCAGAAGCTGTGGGATACTGAAATTTACTATTACTGATCTCACTTGCTATAACAGAACCATTTGAATTAATCTTTACAGCTCTTGCCCTATAAGGATTCTCATTTCCATATGTAGTAAGTGCGGTGTATCTGTTCGGATTTCTGGCTGTATTGGCTGTCCAATAAAAAAACTTACTGAAGTTTGGATTTTCATCATCCAACTGCTTCATCATCTCCTCACATTGGCCCAAACTTGGTAAAAACCACTTGATATTCGTATCATCGTTTGATTTCCTATTTTTAGAACAGGCTAATGACACTGCTGTCAACGGAGCGGATGACGGATAGAGTCCCATCAAGGATTGCTTAGATACACTATACCCACTATATATATCATAGCCCATCAAATATTTAGTTAGAGCAAGTCCATCTCCGCTATCAATAACATAAAATGGTTGCCAATTTAAATCTCCAGTCAGCATACCGATAGAAGATTGAGAACCATCCGACAAAGCTTTATTCTCCAATCCGCTTCCGGCAGCCGCCCAGGGGATGCCGGCTGGCTGATACCAGGGGGAAGATTCGTGGGTGTCAAGAGGGTCGTAGTGCTCGGCATACTCCTCGTAGGTCTCCATATAGTAGGTAGTGCCGTTGTAGGTGAACGGCAGCAAGCCGGCCTGCTCAAGCTCAAGAGTGCGCTCTCTCACATCGCTGCCATCTTTAGAGCGATATGTGATGTTGATTGTGGCACTACGAGATTTCTCGGACGCATTCTCATCTACATAGAAGTAGATGCGGTCGCGATTGTGGGTCACAACAGCTTTCTTCTCCGCTACCTCTTCAATCATATTTTCAGTGAAGTAGTCGCGACATCCCCAGCCGGCTTTAATCTCAGACTCATCAACCGCTGAAGCGTCGCAATACTCCAGACTTATCCAGCCTGTAGCGTCGCCTGTTATTTCCACCTCCACCGACGCACCGGTATAGTCCGCATCAAGGAAATAAACGTCCATCGGCAGCACACACCAGTGGGCATCGAGACGGCGCTCATTGACAATGGAGATGAAAACCGGATTGTCGGTTCTCACATTCACACGGGCGTCAAACGTGAAGACATTTTCGTCGGAGTTGCGCACATATTCCAGTCCGCTGATTGTAACGTTGTTGATATAACGACGGTTGCGATACACCTCAAAGTTGTCTACCGTATTGCTGCCAAGATAAAACAAAAACTGTGCCTGATAGAAGAGCTCCTGATGAGTCCAGTATTCACCCCGTATCACCAGCGCCGACGCTCCGTCGGGAGCCAGACGTGGCTTCCAGCGCTGCACCACATCGTCATTTTTTCTGTCAACACCCGCTGGATAGCTAAAATTATCACGCGAAGCTGATCCGTCGCGCAGATTCTCATATGTGTAGTAGCTGAACGTCACTTCGTCGCCATCATAGATGTCCACGGGATCCTGTACTGTCACAACAGACTCTTCGATGGTCTCGCAGTCAGTGCGGAGTTTCTCGTCATTGAAGAAAGGCACGGATACCGGAAGATTACGCACACCATATTCCGTAATCTTCATGCGCGGCAGCATATCGTCGTGGTTTTCCTGCGAACCGCTAAGTTTCACATTGGCGTCTACTCTCGCCATCATAGCCCGCAGAGTAAGGTCAATATCTTTGGTATCGCCAAGCGACACTTCTGATAATGCTTTTCCAACCATCGGCATTCCGCCGTCGGGCAGGCGGGACACATCTTTTCTCACCGTCGGACGATAGACCCAACCAAGCAAATCGTCAAGACTGGCAATTGTCACCTCGGCATCCGGGTCGGTTGGATGACCATTGACGATATCACCCTCGGGGGTCCATTGGGTGCGAAACAGGCTTCCCTCTATGTTGACTGCAGCATATATCTGCACGCCGGAGAGCGATTCCTGCTCTTCGAAAACATCTTCCGGGATATTGATATACGGCTGCTTGCCGTCGGTGAAATCATAGTGACGGTAGGGTGTGAAGGTGTCATCACCTTTATCTACCGGTGTCAGAAAATTACCGTCGGCATCGAAAAAGAAAAGATGCACGGTGTTGATTTTCTTCTCCTCGGCGGTCTTCTGCTCGGGAGCATCCTCGGCACGGGAGGCCACTATCTGAGGCAGCATCTCGCCGGTGGTGAGTCGCAGGGTCAATCCCCCGCTCTGGCCGGGTGCAACCGGCTCCGGGATATCGGAGCGCTCGGCCGCACACGATGCGAGCAGAGCGGCAACGGCTGCGAATATATATGTCTTAAATCTGGAACGAATCATAAGCGTCATTTTATAGTATTGTCGCCTGTCTCAACCTCATCCCAGCTCCAGCTATTGTTGGCATCGTCGGTAAATGTAACCATCAGCTGATTGCCCACGAAGTTGAGATTGACGGTGTAGAGCGTGCCTGCCACCGGACGGCGGTTGAGAGTGAAATCAATTGTCTTATCACCTTCCTTTCCCTCAAAGGTGTATTTGATGTGGATTCGTTTACTGCGACCGAGATAGCTGCGGTCGGTCTCACCCTCGAAATGAGGCAGAAGGAGCACGGCAACCCCGTCGGAATGGCCGTCGCTGCCCGGAGTGGCGCCTGCTATTATGCCACTGTTGGGAACAACAGTCACATCATCTGAACTATCATCCTCCGAAAGGAAGCGGAATGTGCCCGAATACATATCATCTTCATCTATTCCGGGCGTATCATCTATTTCTGGCTCTTCAGCTCCTTCACCCTCGTCGCCACCGCCTATTGTTTCGTCGCCTTTTACAACTACTACAGGAGACGTTCCGGCAAACGATATCGTGGCAGAGCGGTAAAAGCTTCCGCTCAGAGCAAGAGAGTGGACGATAACCTCTTGAGAGGTGTTGAAATTATTTATCTGGAAACGAAGCCCACAGAGAATATGGCGGAAGCGAAGAGGAACGGTGCCGATATTGTCTACGTTTCGCAGACGGTCTACAGTCTGTGCCACCATAGCGTCTTTCACCTTTGTAGGGTCAAGTTCGCCATTGTCGCCGGGGTTGAAAGGCATGGTAAATCCTATCTGAGGCGTCCCCACCGCTCCCTTCTCGGCCGGAGTGAAATAGTCTCCGTCATAAGGATGCCATGCAATGAATGTGTAGCGGAAATCGGCCGGATCGGCATGCGTAGAACCGGCCGATATATACCAGTGAGCCGGATGATAATAGGTGGTGCCTTCGGCGTCGCGATACACGCATTTCGTGCCGTCGAACTTAATCGGTTGATTCCACATCACATCGGCTATGGAATTTCTATTTTTAGCAGTCCAGTAGGCTCCTGCGGCATTATAATCTGGCTTGGGGTCTTCGCCTCCGGACAGAGGAACACAGTAGCCCGACACACCGAACACCTCACCTGCCGGAAGCACGTCGAGCCGCTGGGCACGCGATAATTCTTCAGGCTCTCCAAGCACCACCGAGGGCACATCAAACTCTATGATATTGTCAACCGGTTCCGGCCCGTCGCCATCGGAAGTGCATCCAGACAGCAGAAACAGAGCCACCGCCCCCCACAAACCGAGAGTCTTATATCCTGTTCTCATCATTTATTCTATCTTAAAATCCGGGCTATCAACAGGGATTTCAACCCAGTCTGCCACATCAGGAGTAGAGAAAAACACACCTGAAGCCACCGTAAACGGGTATCTCAGGCTCGACCCGGCTTTCCATTCGGTTTGAGCGTCAGCTGTAGAAAATGCGGCCTCGAAGGTGAAGGTATGCGCACCGCCAACATTATAGCGACACTCTATCACGATACGAGCCTCAGAGGGAACCACCTGCGGAATTGCCATAATCACATCCTTGCCCGTGAAGATATCCGTGCCTTCGGTAGAGAGTTCGAGCCCGTCGGGAAACTCCACTTTATAGACAGGGACTTCCGCACTCCCGACCGGCGAACCGGTAGTCCATGCACCCTTACCGTCACTCCCCGTCCATGTGCCGGTCACGGCAACTCCATAGATAGCCGCCGAGAGCAGAATCACTCTTCGACCGCGACCGAGAAGCGACTCGTCGGAGCGTCCCCGGAAACTCACACGGGTGAGCAGGTGGCGGAATTTCAATGCCACAGCCGCTTCCTCGCCGGCCTTGGCAATCTCGCGGCGGTCTGAAGCAGCCATGAGGTCTATGCCGCTTCTCACATCGAAATCTTTCACTGCAAGCGAAGCATCCTCTCCCGCAGCGGGAGCAAACGTAACGCCTTCGACTGAAGCCGGCCAGATGGCACGGAAATTGTATGTCTGCATCGGAAACCAATACTGAACACCATCATAGCTCCACACTCCTTTTCCGTCAGATGTCACTTCTGTGCCATCAAACACAGTGGTCACATCAGACCCGTTGTCCACACTGTGCATAGTGGCCCAGACACGGAAAGCAGACCCTGCAGCCGAAAAATCGGAGGAGGCCACAGGCGCTCTGCTCTCATCGCCCACAGAGGCCGAGAAGCAAAGTGGAGAGCCTGGCTCCGAATCCGGTTCGGGAATATCATTCGAGCCGCAAGCATTGAGCGCTAAAAAAAGAGCCGCTATTATAGATAATCGATAAATCATATCTTAACATCAATTTCCGTGAGCCTCAAACACCATATCGTTCAGCGTGCCGTCTTCACCATTCCATCCATCATTGTCTGCACCCGGATCTTTAGTTATTTCAGCAGTAAAGCGTATTGAATTCAATCCTGTATGTCCACCGGTTATTGTAATCACATTGTTCAGGCTATGACCGGCTGACCAGGTCGGACGCCATGTTGCGTAGATTGTGCGTCCGAGCACATCCTTGCCGTCTTTCCTTACCTGCACATCAAATTCGAGAGTAACATCGGCTTTCTTATAGGCAAACGGAATCATATAGATTGGAGCGGTCGTCGCTGTAGCCGATGTTATGTCGGCGGTCGGAGTGGCAAGCGACAGATTCATCTCTATCTCATCTGAGGTTCTCTCCACATTTTCCCACTCCATGGTCTTACCGTCGAAATCGGCCTTGTCACGGAAGTTTACAAGACGGGGATTGCTCACAATCACCGTGTAGCCCGAAGGATAAGCTGACTTAAAAGTGAATATCACCCTCGTCAGGAGATGGTTGAATTTGAATGCCACCGGAGTCGACGATCCGTCGCTCGCACGCTTCTGGTTCAATACACTCGCAAACAATAAATCGTGCTGATGTTTGGCATTGGCCGTGAAACCATTGAGCTGAAGCACTCTATCTGAGAAAGATGCATGCCCCGAAATATTTGGATTCATCTGCTGATTCTCACAACTGTAGGCATAGAAGTCGTATGTAGCGTCGGGCACCCAGAAACGGTCGCCCGAATAGGTCCAACTATTTGTGCCTTTGGTCACGACATCGCCAGTAAAAACATTCACAGGCTGAGGCTGTGTGGAAATAGAGTATGACGCATAGACAAAAAAACGGTTGAAATTGCCATTGGTCATAGCTCGTGAATTTTTGCTGACGTTGGTCTCAAACCCTATACGGTTTGCTTCACTACGGAGCACATCGTCTATCACATCGCTCGATGCACACGACACTACCGCCATGGAGCAAAGGCCGCATATCAAAAAATCACGAATCTTCATATCTTTGAAAATTTCATTTTTCAATTAAGTTTCAAACGGAGGCAACTGCACATCTTCATATTCACCCCAGTCATCGACATCAACATCAAATCCGGAGTCTATCTGACTACCCGAATCTATCACATATATACCGTCCACACTGATCACTCCCCCTCGGGGCTGATTGCGCATCTGGTCTGTGATGTCAAATTCAAACGATTGAAGCTCTCCTGTCTTGAGAAGCACTTCAAGATTGAGCGTAAACCGTAGGGAGGGGTCGGTTGTGCCGGTCGGAGCGACTCCCGAATAGTGATGACCCGCAAATGAAGGCACCCCGAAACTATTGACCACCGCACGAGCACCTGTTGGAGTTATATCGCAGTCAAAGAGCAGAGTAGCAGCAGCAGACGGAGTAGACCCGTCGCGCAATCTCACGCTCTCGGCCATCCCGGCTATAGCTCCACGCATCAGACTCACGAATTCAATGCCTCCTTCAATAGTGTAGTTTACCACATAGCTGAACACCAGCGGACGCATCAACGCACTCACCTGCTGCCGGGCGTGGGCTCCGGATGTCTCTACGCGGTCTATATATGCACCAAACAACACATCGGGCGGATTCACCGTGCGCTCGCCGTCATGAAGCGGCGCAAGCGACGATCTCGACCGACCCGTAGTTGTGGCTATAGCGTCAGGCACAGACGCAACATCGTTGATCACCACACACTCCGTGTCGTCATTATACAGCAGTAGCGATCCGGTGGGAGAACTATTCACCACTCCTCCTCCTGACCCCAGAAAGTGAGTATAAGAATCGGCCGATTCCGGATAGACCATCATCGTCACCGAAGCTCCGGCCGAAGGTCGGAGAGCATCATAGCCCATGCCATGAGTGGTTTCGTTCCAATTATCTGCGAGAGCCGCGCCATAATCACGCTCCCACTCCTGCTCCCACTGCAAGTCAACGGCCATCTCACCGGTGTGATTATAGCACATCTCCTGACGGCAACCGCTGAATGAGACTGCCATCGCCGTAAAAGCCGTGAATATGATATGTGAGGAGATTTTCATCTGATTGATTTCCTTTTTATTGAATCAAAACGCCACACCAAAGCTAAACGAGCCTTGAGCGGCCCGAAATACCCTGCATTCTTTGTGCGCCTGTACACATTGTGTCCGTCGGTCGGCGTATAGTCCTTATAGCGGGTCGAGAGGTAGCCCACACCGATACCGGCCTCAAGAAACAGTTGCCGGGTCAGAGGCATTATATAGCCATAGCTCACTCCGGCGAAATAACCTTCGCCATGATGCCCCGTGGTAGTGCTGCTCAAATCATACCAGGTGAATCCGCTGAACGCTCCGACATAATGCCCCCTCCGGGCTGAGGCCGATGAAAAATGATAGCGGAATTCCGGCGAAAGCACCGCCAGTTCGTAGGTGCGTCCGTCATGCGTATTTTTCCACCACGCCATATTATATTCGAGTCCTACGCTCCAGCGGTCCGAAAACCTGTATTCCACCTCTATGCTCGGAGATAGCACCACATCATAGAGCAGATTGGTCTTCAGAGCCCAATATCTAGATTCCAGGGCTTCATCTGCAGGTTCTGTCGGTTTCAGCTCTGCTGCCGGTTCAGGTCGTTGTTCAAGAGTCACCGCGCGGAGCAACACCGTGTTGCGTAGTGTCGGGAAAAAGCGTGTGGATAGAGTGTGATAGGTCTTTCCTCCGTCAATAGCCTTCAGCAACTTTATCCGGCCCTCCGAAGCTTTCTCAGCCATAGAGGCATCGATTGTCAGATTTCCGCCGTCTATCACCTCAAGAGCCTCTCTGCGCCAACGTGCATCGGTGAGGGCCACATAGTTTCTCACCTCGGCCCATCCGTCGCCACGTGTCGAGAATACCACTTTGTCCTCTCCAAGTCCGGTCTGCGATATTATCAGATTGCGCAGTTTCTCATATCTCGAACGGGCCACATAGTAATTTATGCGGTTGTTGCCCGAGGGCTCAAGCATGCAGCTCACTGTCACAGCCGCATCATCATGTTCCGATAGCGAATCGAGCAGCGAATTGAGCCGCTCGCCATTATGGGCATACGCAAGGTCAACCTCATTATAGCCGATGCTGTAAAACACTCTTGCTGTGTCGCCTCTTGATGTTGTGACCAGCAGCATATTGCGCAACACCGGATAAAAATGTGACCTGATATGGTCAAAAGCATTCCCGTGGTCAATCTTTTTAAGGCGGCTTTCGATAATCGAACTATATGACTCCGACATACCCCTCACAATCTCCAGATCAGGAGCACGGAGAATCTCAACCACCTCCGCACGGTGAGCCAGATCAGAGGCCTCGACCATACGCGCCAGCTCTTCCCACCCCACACCTTTATATACAAGCCTTACAGCCGAGTCACCCACTATAGAGCGTGAAGCGAGTAGCTTCTGCAGTTCGTCTGCACGTCCTTTGGCCACATTGAGCGCTATATAATTATCTGCATCCGGCGAGCAGAAAGCAATCATCTCTACCCCGGGCACCTCTCCCGAGCCACTTATGGCTCTGAGATCACGGGTGAGAATGTTGAGTGCGCAAGCGCTGTTTTCATATTCCAGATCCACCGCGCGGTAGCCGGCCGGATAATGCAGACGCACCATCGGAGCACTTGTGGCAGCCGCACGACACATCGCACAACACGCCATCGCCACACAGAATATGATTGCACAATATCTCTTCATTTTCAGGCCTTAAAGACGCGCTGATCCGCCAGTTTCCGCTGCCGGATATTACTCAGCCAATATTCCGCAAATTTAATAAATATTCCCCTACCTTTTCCATAAAAAAAAGTCCGTGGGGAGATATTTCCCCACGGACGATTGAATATCAAACGATTAAGTCGTTACAGACTTATTACAGCTCAGTCCACTCCGAGATCTTTCTTTATCTGCTCTATCTTGGCATCTGCATCAGCGGTAGCCTTGGCATAGTCTGCCGCAGTTTCCATCTTCCCGCGAACCTCAACATAGAACTTAATCTTGGGTTCTGTGCCTGAAGGACGAACCGAAATCTTGGTTCCGTCTTCGGTGAAATACTGAATCACATTGGAAGTGACCGGCATATCGATCTTCACAGTCTTGCCTGCAATGGCATCGGTGGCCGAGAGAGTTTCGTAGTCCTTGATGGTCACCACGGGGCTGCCACCGATAGTCTTGGGAGGATTGGCACGGAAATTCTTCATGATTTCCTGGATTTCTTCCGCACCCTTCTTGCCCTGACGCACCAGTGAGATACCGGCTTCGCGCGAGAAGCCATACTTGATATAAATATCCTGAAGCATCTGCAGGAAGTTCATGCCGCGATCCTTGGCCCAAGCAGCAGCCTCAGCCATAAGCGACACAGCCGACACAGCATCCTTGTCGCGGGCGAAATCCTCGGCAAGGAAACCATAGCTCTCTTCACCGCCACCGAGATAGCGGGCAGTGTTCTCATGGTCACGAATCACAGCCGCAATCCATTTGAAGCCGGTGTAGCAGTCAAACATCCTGATGTTGTTCTTATCAGCTATAGACTTGATTGTCTCAGTGGTCACGATGGTCTTCACGATATATTCCTGACCGGTCAGACGGCCGAGCTCGGCATTGCGGGTCATGATGTAGTTGAGGAGAATCATCACGATCTGATTACCGTTGAGCAGCACATACTCACCCTTCTCGTCGCGAATCACCGCACCCACACGGTCGGCATCAGGGTCAGAAGCCATCACGAGGTCGGCTCCAACCTCCTTGGCCTTCTCGATAGCCATAGCCATGGCCGAGGGCACTTCCGGATTGGGCGACGCAACGGTCGGGAAATTGCCGTCGGGCACATCCTGTTCATCCACATGGATAATGTCGGTGAATCCGTAGTTGGCGAGCGATTCAGGAATCAGCTTCACACCGGTGCCGTGGATAGGAGTGTAGACAATCTTCATGTCGTGATGGCGCTCAATGGCTTCAGGACTCATAGACAATCCCTTGATGGCAGCCAAGAATGCATCGTCCACCTCCTTGCCTATAATCTGAATCTTAGATTTGTCGCCTTCAAACTTGATTTCCTCCACACCTTTGATGCGGTTCACATGGTCTATGATATTCACATCGTGGGGAGCGATTATCTGGGCACCATCTTCCCAATAGGCCTTATAGCCGTTATATTCCTTCGGATTGTGTGACGCTGTGATATTCACACCGCTCTGACAACCCAGATGGCGGATGGCGAACGAGAGTTCGGGAGTGGGGCGGAAGCTGTCGAAGAGATAAACCTTGATACCGTTGGCCGAGAATATATCTGCAACGATTTCAGCAAAAAGGCGGCTGTTGTTGCGCACATCATGACCCACCGCCACCGAAATTTCGGGCAGATCGGCAAAATTCTCCTTGAGATAGTTGGCCAGTCCCTGGGTGGCTGCACCCACGGTGTAGATATTCATGCGGTTGGACCCTACGCCCATTATTCCGCGCAGACCGCCAGTGCCAAACTCCAGATCTTTATAAAAAGCTTCGATAAGCTCTGTCTTGTCGTCGGCGTCAAGCATTCTCTTCACCTCTGCACGGGTGTCGGCATCATAGCCTTCGCCGAGCCACACCTTCGCTTTTTCAGTCACTGCCTGCAGCAGCTCTTGATTATTATCCATTGGATTATGTTTTAAGGGTTATTGATTCGTATTCACGGTAAGCCCGCAGCCTCCTACTGCACGGCTACCCACAAATTTACGGATAAAAAACGAATCTGCCAAACTCTCAGGCCACAAAATTCAAAGCGCCCCGGACCTTGATTGGCCCGGGGCGCTTCTTGATTATATTCCTTAGTATAATTGTGTCTTAAGGATATCTCTTCGGTTCAGTGCTTACGGCTGAGTGAAGATTACGATACGGTTCCAGTTGTTTTCAGAGTAGGGCTGGGTATCGCTGCCGTTTGCATTGATGGTGAGGCGGCTGGAGTCTACACCATACTTGTTGACGAGGGCGTCTACGACTGCCTGAGCGCGGCGCTGTGAGAGCTCCATGTTGTAGGCTGCGGTGCCGGTATCCTTGTCTGCATAGCCCTGTACGGTTACAGTCACGTTAGGATTAGCCTTCATGTATTCAGCTACGTTATACACATTGACCATCTCTTCGTTGCTGATGCGGGCAGAGTCGATCTTGAAGCGTACGCTGGCGAGAATCGGGGTCTGGATCACGATAGCTTCCTGTTCTACAACCTCGGGGCAAGGCAGCTGAGCTTCAGCGGCTGCAAGAGCGGCTGCGGTGGTTGCGAGCTGACCGCGGAGGTCGTTCACCTGATTGTTGAGGGTGTTGATATAGCCCAGATATTCGCAGGGATTGTAGGCTGAGTAGTTGCGGCCACCGATATTGAAAGAGAAACCGCCGTAAACGCTCACGTTAGCCTCGATGGGATCACCAGAAACAACGTTGTTAAACTCGTCGCCGTAGAAGTTCACGCGGCCTTCAGCGAAGAAGTCTACATACTTGCAGAGAGCGAAGCGGAGCTGCAGACCGGCCGATACGGGGAGTGTCCACTGTTTGGTCTTGTGATGACCGTCGCCGTCAGGAATTGTGGCGAGGGAGGGATCGAAGCCCCATGTGTAGGTTCCGCCGACACCTACGAAAGGAATGATACTGAACACGCGGTTGGGGTTAGGACCGGCAAACGAGTTGAACATATCCCACATGAGATCTACGTTTGCGTTTGCCATGTTGGCCTTGTTATATTTGCCCCAGTCGAGGTGCAGACGGCCATAGTAGCCTGTTACGCGGAAGCCCAGGTAGGGGCTGAACCAGTGGCCGAAGCCAACGTTGTAGACGGGGGTGATGTGACGCTTGTCGTCGCCTTTATTGAGATAGTGGTCGACGTAGGGGATCTGGACGCCTGCGCCTAACTGGATGAACCAGTTGTCTTTCCACGATGTGGAGTAGTTTGTCTTGCATTCTACAGGTACCTCGGTGATAACCGACTCCTCAACGATACCGACTGCGTCCTGTGCTGAAGCGTAGTTGGATGAGAGCAGCATCCCGCCGACTCCCGCAATCGCTAAAAGAAGATTCTTTTTCATTTCTCTCGTAAATTTTAATGAAACATTTTTTGATTTAATTTTCTCTTTTTTTGTTTGCCCCGGGGCGGTTTGTTGTGTGTTGTTTGTCTGCCCTCGGTGGCGTTTTGATTTTATAACATGACCTTTCGATTTTTTGTTCGCGAAAGGTTTGTATTTTTTTTATTTTTCTTCAAGCCTCTTTAACTTTAGATGAGTTTTCTGCCTCAAAATATGGAAGAAACGAAGTTTTCTGACTATCTTTGTACCACGAAATTTTTTTCCGCTCTCCTGCTGCCCCTCCCCGGCGCATGGCAGGAAAAAGACATAACCGATCAGATGACACATCAACCCAAACAGATAGCAGTCATAGGCTCCACAGGCTCTATAGGCACTCAGACCCTCGACATCGTGGCCCAGCGGCCCGACAGATTCAAAGTGACCGTGCTTGCCGCCGGGAGCAATGTAGACCGCCTGATTGAGCAGGCCATGGCTCATCGTCCGGCGCTGGCAATTATCGCCGACACTAATAAGTATGCGCGCCTGCGCGATGCGCTCGCTCCACTCGGCATAGAGACAGCCTCCGGAGCTCAGGCTCTTGCCGACGCTATGGAGCGTCCCGACTTCTCTACCGTGGTCACCGCCACAGTGGGCTATAGCGGACTCGAACCTACCATCCGCGCAATCCGCGCCAGCAAAGATATAGCTCTTGCCAACAAGGAAACCCTCGTAGTGGCCGGCGAGCTCATCACCCGTATGCTTCTCACCTCCGAGTCAAGTATTCTCCCCGTCGATTCCGAGCATTCGGCCATCTACCAGTGTCTGGTAGGTGAAGACCCCGCCACCGTAGACCGTCTTATCATCACAGCCTCCGGCGGCCCGTTTCGCAACCTTTCGGAATCCGACCTCGAAAAAGTCACCGTGGCCGACGCCTTGCGCCATCCCAACTGGAGCATGGGCAATAAAATCACCATCGACTCTGCCACTATGATCAATAAAGCTTTTGAAATCATCGAGGCAAGATGGCTTTTCGATATCCCCGCCAAGAGAATCGAAGCCGTGGTGCATCCGCAGTCGATAGTCCACTCCATGGTGCAGTTCTGCGACGGAGCCGTCAAGGCCCAGCTCGGAGTGCCCGACATGCACCTGCCCATCCGCTATGCCCTCGGCGACGCTACCCGCACCGACGCCCCGGAGCGACGTCTCACTGTGGCCGACTATGCCAATCTCACCTTCCACCGGCCCGACACCCGCCGCTTTCCCTGCCTGAATTTCGCCTATCAGGCCCTGGAGGAAGGGGGCACAACCGCCTGCACTATAAATGCCGCCAACGAAGTGGCAGTAGCGGCTTTTCTCGCCGGCAAGCTGAGATTTCTTGATATCCACACAGTAATCTCCGCCACCCTTTCTGCCACACCGTTTGTTTCACGTCCCGGCTACGACGACTATGTAGCCACCAATTCCGAGGCGCGACGCATTGCCCTCGCAGAGGTGAAACGCCTTGCTTTATGAACAAGTAATACTACATCATCCAATGGAATCTTTTCTTATCAAAGCCGCCCAGCTCATCGTAGCGCTTGCCTTTCTGGTAGTGATCCATGAGTTCGGCCACTACATTATCGCCCGATCTTTCGGCATCAAGGTTGAAAAATTCTATCTCTTCTTCAATCCATGGTTTTCATTATTCAAATGGAAACCGAAGAAGGGAAAACCCAAATATGACAAAAACGGCAACGAAGTGGCCACCTGGCGCGACACCGAATACGGCATCGGCTGGCTACCACTCGGCGGCTATGTGAAAATCGCCGGAATGATCGACGAGTCTATGGACAAGGAGCAGATGGCCGCACCCGAGCAGCCCTGGGAGTTCCGCGCCAAGCCCGCCTATCAGCGTCTGCTCGTGATGCTCGGCGGTGTGCTCTTCAATTTCATCCTCGCCATTGTGATCTATGCAGGCATAGCCTGGCACTGGGGCGACCGCTACATCCCCCTGCGCGAAGCCTACGAGGGCATGGATTTCGTGCCTGCCGCTCAGGAAATCGGATTCCGCAACGGCGACATACCCCTCAGTGCCGATGGACGCGAACTCTCTGCCGCCGACCCCGACTATCCTCTGCAGATGGCTCAGGCCAAGAGCGTAAAGGTGCTCCGCAATCACACCGACACCGTAGAGATAGCCATCCCCGAAAATTTCGTGCTTAAGCTCAACGACCAAAAAGGCTTCATGGCCTATCGCGTGCCGGTGTTCGTTGACAAAATCGTGGGCGGCGGCCCCGCATCAGAGGCCGGCATCCGTGAGGGCGACCGCATTGTAGCCGTTGGATCCACCCCCACGCCGGCCTTCACCGAACTTGTCCCCGCTCTGGCAGCTATGGCTGGCAAACCGGTGCAGATCACAGTGGAGCGCGACGGACAGCCCCTAAACCTCACCGCCACCCCCACCGATGGCGGCAAACTCGGCTTTCAGCTAAAGTCACCCACCGAAATCTATCCCACCGTGGCTGTGCGCTATGGCCTCTTCAGCTCCATTCCCAAAGGATGGGAGATTGGCACCGGCACACTGTCCAACTATGTCGGCTCCCTGAAATATGTCTTCACATCGGAGGGCGCGCAGAGCATCGGCGGATTCGGCTCTATCGGAAGTCTTTTCCCCGAAAAGTGGAACTGGTATAGCTTCTGGCAAATCACGGCGTTCCTCTCCGTGGCTCTCGCGTTCATGAACATCATCCCCATCCCCGCACTCGACGGAGGCCATGTGATGTTTCTCCTCTACGAAGTCATCTCACGCCGCAAACCGAGCGAGAAGGTGATGGAATATGCCCAGTATGTGGGCATGGCCTTCCTGCTTCTGCTCCTTATCTATGCCAACGGCAACGACCTCTTCCGGGCATTCAGATAAATAGACCACACATCTCAGAGACCACATATACTTATCACTACACACATGACTGGATATAAAACCATCCGACTCCGGCGTGGCAAAGAAGAATCACTGCTGCGGTTTCACCCCTGGGTGTTTTCCGGAGCCATAGACCATGCCGACACAGATATAGAGGAGGGCGACACCGTTAGAGTGGTCGACTCCGAAGGCCGTCTGCTCGGAGTAGGCCACTATCAGATAGGCAGCATTGCCGTCAGAATGCTCGACAATGCCGACACGGAGATTGACGAAGCCTTCTTTGCTCGCCGTCTTTCCGAAGCATGGCGTCTACGCACGGCTCTCGGCATAAAGAGCAGCCACACCGATGCTTTCCGTCTCGTCCACGGCGAGGGAGACTTCCTTCCCGGACTGGTCGTAGACATCTATGGCCCCACAGCCGTAGTTCAGGCTCATTCTCCGGCCATGCACTTCGCCCGCAATATAATTGCGTCGGCTCTCGTCAACCTTCCCGGAGCTGGAATCGAAAACGTCTACTATAAGTCGGAAACCACCCTCCCCTACAAAGCGAGCCTCGACCCGCAGAACGACTATATCGTCGGCTCATTTGCCGGCGACATTGCCACAGAAAACGGACTCAAGTTTCATGTAGACTGGCTCAAGGGGCAGAAAACAGGATTTTTCGTTGACCAGCGCGACAACCGTGCCCTGCTCGAACGCTATAGCCACGGCCGACGAGTGCTCAACATGTTCTGCTACACCGGCGGCTTCTCTGTCTACGCCATGCGTGGCGGAGCCGAAAAAGTCACCTCTGTCGATAGTTCGGCCAAGGCTATCGCTCTGACCCGCGCCAATGTGGAGCTCAATTTCCCCGGCGACACCCGCCACGATGCTGCCGCAGAAGACGCATTCAGATTCCTTGCCGACATGGAAACCGGCGCCTACGACCTCGTGGTGCTCGACCCCCCCGCATTTGCCAAACACCGCAGCGCTATCCGCAATGCACTCCGGGGATACCAGCGACTCAACGCCCGCGCTATCGAGAAAATGGCTCCCGGCAGCTTCCTCTTCACCTTCTCGTGCTCTCAGGCCATCACCAAAGAGCAGTTCCGGCTGGCTGTTTTCTCTGCCGCCGCCCAGACAGGCCGCAAAGTGCGCATACTCCATCAGCTCACACAGCCGGCAGACCACCCTGTGAATATTTACCATCCCGAAGGAGAATACCTCAAGGGACTCATATTATATATCGAATGAACCGTTTGATTTCTTCCGCCGCAGCAGCGGCGATTGCATTTACATCTACCGCCATGGCTACAGAGACCGACAAATTCAACTACGTGGCCGATCGTTTTGCAGATATAGAAGTGCTCCGCTACAGAGTGCCCGGCTTCGAACAGCTCTCACTCCGGCAGAAGCAGCTCATATATCATCTCACAGAAGCCGCCCTATGGGGCCGCGACATCCTGTGGGATCAGAACAACCGCTACAATCTCGCCATTCGCCGCCTCATAGAAAATGCCTACACCGGCTACAAAGGCGACCGCAACGACCCGCAGTTTCGCGCGCTCGAACTTTATCTCAAGCAGATATGGTTCGGCAACGGCATCCATCACCACTATTCGATGGATAAGTTCACCCCCGGATTCACCGAAGAGTTTCTCCGTGGCATTGTCGACACGCTCCCTGCCGACAAACATCCCGGCGACGACTACGCCACTCTTATCGACGTGATTTTCAATCCGTCGGTCATGGCCAAGCGCGTGAATCAGGCTGAAGGCGCCGACCTCATAGCCACTTCGGCCAACAATCTCTATGCTCCCGGTCTCACCCAGCAGATGGTGGAAGATTACTATAACGCCAGAAAAGACACCACGGAAACTTCTCCGGTGATGCACGGACTGAACACCCGAGTGGCTCTCGATGCCGATGGCAATGTCATCGAACAGACCTACATGGCCGGAGGTCTCTACTCCCCCGCTATAGAGAAAATCGTAGACGAGCTCCGCAAAGCCTCTAAATTTGCCGAAAACCCCAAGCAGAAAGCCGTCATTGAAAAGCTTATCGAATTCTATACCACCGGCTCGCTGAAAACTTTCGACGATTATTCAATCCTCTGGGTTGACGACACCGACTCGCAGATAGATTTCATCAACGGCTTCATAGAAAGCTACGGCGACCCTCTCGGCATGACCGGCGCCTACGAGAGCATTGTCAACTTCAAGAATCTCGATGCCTCGCACCGCACAGAGATTATCTCTTCGTCGGCCGACTGGTTCGAGGCCAATTCGCCCGTCGACCCCCGTTTCCGCAAGGATAAGGTGAAAGGTGTAACCGCCAAAGTGATTACAGCAGCCATACTTGCCGGCGACTCCTATCCCGCCACACCCATCGGAATCAATCTCCCCAACTCCAACTGGATTCGTGCGGAGCATGGATCGAAATCGGTCACTATCGAAAACATCACCCAGGCCTACGACGAAGCATCCCACGGCAACGGATTCAATGAGGAGTTTGTGCCCGACCCTGAGATACGCTCCATGATGGACCGCTATCTCTTCATCACCGACAATCTCCACACCGACCTCCACGAATGTCTCGGCCACGCTTCCGGACGCCTGCTCCCCGGAGTGGACCCCGACGCGCTAAAAGCCCACGGCTCCACCCTCGAAGAAGCACGCGCCGATCTCTTCGCGCTCTATTATCTCGCAGACCCCAAACTGATAGAGCTCGGCTTGCTCGACAACCCCGACGCCTACAAACCGCAATACTACAAATATCTCCTCAACGGTCTTATGACCCAGCTCATCCGCATCGAGCCGGGCAAAGATGTGGAGGAAGCTCATATGCGCAACCGTAAGCTCATCTCCGAATGGGTGCTCGAAAAAGGCTCCGCCGAGGGCGCGCTCTCGCTTGTGAAAACCAACGGCAAAACCAATCTTGTGGTCAACGACTATCCTCGTCTGCGTTCACTCTTCGGAGAGCTTCTCGGCGAAATCCAGCGCATAAAGAGCGAGGGCGACTATGAAGCCGGACGCGAACTCGTTGAGAAATACGCCGTGCGTGTAGACCCCGCCATCCACAAAGAGGTGATAGACCGCTATGCGGCCCTCTCAATCGCCCCCTACAAGGGATTTGTCAATCCGGTCTACACACTCGTGAAAGACTCCGACGGCAATGTGACCGATGTGACCGTGAGCTATTCGGAAGACTATATTCCCCAGATGCTCCGCTACTCCTCCACCTACTCTCCCCTCTGACTTTTTTCATCACCTGTATACTCCAAAAAAATCGGCCTGCCTCCCGGCAGACCGATTTTTTTTAACCTTAAATCTAATACCATGAAAAAACACAGTGCAAATATAGTAATTATACTCTTAGAACATCTATAGGAGCAGATGGTTCGGCCCGATAGAGATTTTTTTTCGAATTGACCGTCTCATCTTAGTCAGCATCCATATCAACTGCGCTGATATAAAAAAATCGGCCTGTCATCCCGACAGACCGATTTTTTTTAACCTTAAATCTAATACCATGAAAAAACACAGTGCAAATATAGTAATTATACACTTAGAACATCTATAGGAGCAGGTAGTTCGACGCCCTGACAGCAATTAACACTCTTTAACCTATCGGTCTCGTTACAAATTTGTACCTTTACACCGCAATTTGATGGTTATCACTCCCACTTGTGTAGGCCCACACCTTATTATTATATATAATGCCCTTTCACCCTATTTCCGGCGGCATTCATATCAATATCGCAATGGCTCATGAGGCGGGATGTCGTAGGGTCTTTTTCATGCGGTTGAACGACTGCACGTTGCCCTCCGTGAGCCACAAGATGCAAAGAAATAGAGAAACTTAATACTTACCCATACAGTATATGCATATAAAGATATTGGTAATCGACGATGAGGAATCATTGTGCGAAATCCTTAAATTCAACCTTGAGAAAGAGGGCTATGAAGTGGACTGCGCATATAGCGCCGAAGAAGCACTCACACTCGACCTTTCATCTTATTCTCTGATGATTGTCGACATCATGATGGAGCGCCTCAGCGGATTTGATTTCGCAAAACGCATCCGCAACAACGCTGTGACCGAAAACACACCCATAATCTTCTGCTCAGCCCTGAGCGGCGAAGACGACACTGTGATGGGTCTCAATATCGGAGCCGACGACTATATCACCAAACCATTCGTCATCAGCGAGGTGCTTGCCAGAGTGCGCGCCGTGCTCCGCCGCAGCCAGGCCACACGCCAGTGGAACCTCACACCCACCACCGGCATCTACGAGCCCGACATCACTTTCGAGAATCTCCGCATAGACCGCAATGAAAAGCTCTGCTATCTCAACGGTCAGGAAATCAATCTCACCAAAACCGAGTTCGACATTCTTCTTTTCCTTCTTCAGCACCGCAACCGCATCTATTCACGCGAGGAAATCATCCGCCAGGTATGGTCAAGCGACGTGGTTGTGACCAACCGCACCATCGACACCAATATCGCGCGTCTCCGCAAAAAAGTGGGGGTCTACGGCAATAACATAGTTACCCGACTCGGATTCGGCTATGGCTTCAAAGAGACGGTTTAGCTATAGGCTGAGGCTCTTCATTCCGATGCTCGGCATGATGCTTGCCATCATCGGAGTGCTGATCGTGTTCCAGTATCGCCGGGAGTCTGACTACCGTAAAAGCATGCTGGAAAGAGATCTCAAATTCATCTGCCAGCGAATCATTGACGCCTATCAGAGAGGCACCAACCTCCGCCCGTTCGTAAACTTCATCAACGAATACTACGAAGGGTCGCTCTACGATGACATCTCGGTCAATGTCTACTCTTCGAATGGACAGCTAATGTATCATGCGGGGCTGCCGGTGTTGCAAGACTTCACCGAAGTGAGCCGTCCATCCGAAGAAGCCTTCAACGCCATCAAGCGTTCGGCCACCTACCGCGAGCAGATTGGCGACATGAACTATCTTGTCCGCACAGAGCTGAGCAAAGACGGTAAAATCTTTGTCTACACCGCTATGCCCTACACCCTCTCGATAGGCGAAGCGCTCTCAATCGGCTCTGACATCTGGATTATGCTCGCCGTGATTACGGTAGCGGCAATCATAGGATGTATTTTCTCCACCCGATTACTCACACGCAGCGTCAATCTGCTGCGCGACTTTGCCAACAGAGCAGGCAATTCAGAGAAACTTTACGATGCCGACAAATTTCCCCACGATGAGCTCGGCGATGTGTCGCGACAAATCGTTAAGCTCTATCACGACCGCACTGAGGCCGTGAAGCGAAGTGAGAAAGAACATCGCATAGCGCTCCATGCAGTGGAAGAGAAAGCACGCCTCAAGCGCGACCTCACCAACAATATCAATCATGAGCTCAAAACCCCCGTTGGAGTAATCAGAGGCTACCTCGACACCATCATCTCCAACCCCGACATGGATGCCGCCACCCGCGAGCGGTTCATGAAACGCACATGGGAGAATGTGGAGCGCCTATGCCTGCTTCTCAACGATGTGTCCACAATGACCCGACTCGAAGATGGAGCCGGCAATGTGCCTGTCACCCAAGTAGATTTCCACGACCTCGTTTTCACCATCGAAAATGATCTCACCATTTCCGGACTCGCCGGCAATATGACCTTCCACTACAATCTCCCCCTCGACTGCACCGTGAAAGGCAACTCCCACCTGCTGAGCGGTATGGTGTCAAATCTCATAAAAAATGCCGCTCTCCATTCACACGGCACCGAGATGGGGCTGAAACTCGTGGTAGAGTCAGAGAAATACTACACTTTCAGCTTCTACGACAACGGCACCGGAGTCGAACCCCAACACCTCCCCCACCTATTCGAGCGTTTCTATAGAATCGACGCCGGACGCGCGCGCAAGACCGGAGGCACCGGCCTCGGACTCCCTATCGTCAAAAACACTATCGAAGCTCTCGGAGGCACCATTTCCGTCCACAACCGCTCGGGAGGCGGACTCGAATTTCTGTTCACCCTTGAAAAATGGCGTGGAGGAGAGGCGTAATCGTTATCGAATGTTAAAAAACACACAAGCCACACACCTGTGTCAGCATTGTAACATTGTCGTAACTCACATATGGAAATTTCCTATTACCTTTGCAATGTAAATTTAATGAAACAATATTTTAAGCGTCTCGCTTAGATAATAAAGATATAGGATCAAATACCTCCAATCGAAAAAACATTATTGCATCGCATAGTAATTAGAGAGAGTTATAAATTTATTTCATTCGCGCGGAATGTCGACCGACATCACCGCGCGAGCTTTTTTTATTAACTTTGTAGAAAAAATCAGTTTCCGGCTCCGCATTGCCCCGCATCCTTCATACGGCTACGAGCACTCCGAAGCAGAAGATGATTCATCCCCCCATATCCAACCCCGTTTATGCCTCAGCAGAAATCACCTCGTCCTCTCGAACTCCTCTCGCCGGCCCGCAACGCCGACATTGCCATAGAAGCTGTGCGTCATGGAGCCGACGCTGTATATATCGGCGCGCCCACCCATAGCGCGAGAGCCGCTGCCGGAGTTACGGTCTCCGATATTGCCCGCGCCGCCGACTATGCCCACCGCTTTAACGCCCGCATATATGTGGCGCTCAACACTATCATAATGCCCGACGAACTCGCCGGCGTCGAAAAAATGATTTGGAGCCTCTACAGAGCCGGAGCCGACGCGCTCATCATTCAAGACCTCGGCATCCTGCGCATGGACCTTCCCCCGATAGCCCTTCATGCAAGCACCCAATGCGATATCCGCACCCCCGAGCGCGCCCGATTTCTGGAAGCCTGCGGCATGAGTCAGATAGTGATAGCACGCGAACTCACCCTCGATGAGACAGCCGAGATAAGCCGGGCCGTGACAGTGCCCGTAGAAGCGTTTGTCCACGGAGCCCTGTGTGTGAGCTATAGCGGAGCCTGCTATGCCAGTCTCGCGGCAACCGGCCGCAGCGCCAACCGGGGAGAGTGTGCCCAGCTCTGCCGCCTCCCCTACGACCTCATTGACGCGCAAGGCAACATTCTGATGGAAAACAGCCACCTTCTGTCGCTACGCGACCTCAACCGCAGCGCCATGATCGGCCGGATGGCCGCAGCCGGAGTCAGCTCCTTCAAGATAGAGGGGCGCCTGAAAGACGCTTCGTATGTGAAGAATGTCACTGCCGCCTATCGCCTTGCCCTCGACAGCATTATCGACGCCAATCCCCAGCTCTATCGCAGGGCTTCATCAGGACGCACCGAACTCGCCTTCACACCATCGCTCACAAAAAGCTTCAACCGTGGCTTCACCGACTATTTCACCACCAGCCGCCGCCCGGACCGTCCGGGCATGGCCTCACTCCGGTCGCCCAAATGGCTCGGAGAGACCATTGGGCGTGTCATATCCTCCCGCGGGAATTTCATCGAAGTGAAACTCTCTCCGGGCATAAAGCTCAACAACGGCGACGGACTCGGCTATTTCGACCCCCGGGGCAACTTCAATGGATTCAGGCTCAACAGAGTGGAGGGCAACCGCCTATTTCCGGCCACCTCCCTCTCACTTCAGCCTGGCACTCCCCTGCTTCGCAACCGCGACAAAGCCTGGGACGATGAAATATCACGCTCCTCCACATCGCGCAGGGTGATTCCGGCATCACTCACCCTCCGCACCACTCCTCGCGGCATTGCCCTCGACATAACCGACAGCGATGGCCACGAAGCATCCGTGGCATCCGATATCACTCTTTCTGAAGCCCGCACACCTCAGACAGCCAACCGCCGGAAAATTCTTGAGAAATCGGGCGACACAGACTTCTCCATCACCGAAGTCTGCGATCTGGCCGGCAATCTGTTTATACCCGCGTCTCTGCTCACCCCCCTCCGGCGCGACCTGCTCGAAGCGCTCGCCCGCACACGCCTCACCTCATATCACTATGACCGCAGACGGCCACAATGCGAAGCCGAGCTTGCCCGTCTCGCTACTCTGCAGCCCGAATCAGCCCTCAATGTGGCAAATCAGATGGCCGCAAAGGTCTACACCGAAGCCGGCCTCACATCAGTGGCACCCGCACGTGAGACCACCCTTGCCACCCCCGACGGCTCCCGGCTCATGACCACCCGCTACTGCCTGCGCCGTGAAGCCGGCAGATGCCTCCGCACACCCTCCGGCGCCAAATGGCCCGAAAAACTGTTCATTAAATCAGGCCGCAATTGCTTCGCGCTCCAATTTGACTGCAAAAAGTGTGAAATGCACGTGAATTATGTTGCACACCCCGACAATTTTAGTTAATTTTGCCCGAAACGTAAATCTCATCCATATGAAAAAAGACAGGATTCTCGTAACCGGCGGTACCGGCTACATCGGCTCACACACCGTTGTTGAGCTTCAGAACGCCGGATATCCGGTGGTGATTATCGACAACCTCTCAAACAGCAATATCGAAGTGCTTGACGGTATCGAACGTATCACCGGCCTGCGCCCCGACTTTGTAGAGGCCGATTGCACCGACCTCGATGCTCTCAAAGCCCTTTTTGCCAAATATCCCGACATCCGCGGAATCATTAATTTCGCTGCAAGCAAGGCCGTTGGCGAATCTATGGAGAAGCCGGTGCTCTACTACCGCAACAACCTCAACACCCTCATGAACCTGCTTGACCTTATGGCTCCCAACGGAGTGAAAGGCATTGTGTTCTCCTCTTCATGCACTGTCTACGGTGAGCCCGACGAAAATCCCGTCACCGAGCAGAGCCCCATCAAGAAAGCCACCTCTCCCTATGGCAACACAAAGCAGATCAGCGAGGAAATAATCACCGACGTAATCAATGCCGGCGCACCTTTCAAGAGCGTGATTCTCCGCTACTTCAACCCAGTCGGCGCACACCCATCCGCTGAAATCGGCGAACTCCCCAACGGTGTGCCCCAGAACCTCATCCCCTATATCACCCAGACAGCCATCGGCATCCGCAAGGAGCTCAGCGTGTTTGGCAATGACTATCCCACCCCCGACGGCTCCTGCATCCGCGACTTTATCAATGTGGTAGACCTCGCAAAAGCCCACGTGAAAGCTATGGACCGCATGCTCGAAAATCCCGAAGCCGCTCCTATCGAAATCTACAATCTCGGCACAGGCAACGGCGTGAGCGTGCTCGAACTCATCAACACCTTCGAGAGCGCCACCGGAGTGAAGGTTCCTTACAAAATCGTGGGCCGTCGCGCCGGCGACATCGAGAAAGTGTGGGGCAATCCCTCCCATGCCAACGAAGTGCTCGGCTGGAAAGCCGATACCCCGCTGGCCGATACCATGCGTTCGGCCTGGGCATGGCAGTGCAAGCTCCGCGAGCGCGGTATCATGTAAGATCATGACCCTTCTGTCACGACACTTTTTAGCAAAGCTCATGGCGACAATACTTCTCGTATTGCCGCCTTGCGCTTATGCTTCAGACTCGATAGCATCAAGAGTCATTCCGGAGATTACGGTTAGCCTGCTCACCTGCGCCCCCGGCTCAGACATCTACGAGCTTGAAGGTCACACCGGCCTGCGTCTAAGCTCGAAAGATTTCGATTTTGTGGTAAACTGGGGGCTGTTTGACTTCGACTCCCCCGGATTTGTCTATAGATTCGTGAAAGGAGAGACCGACTACATGGTCGGGGCATCGCCCACAGACCGCTTCCTCGCCTACTACAGCCACACCGGACGTGCGGTCACTGAGCAGACCCTCAATCTCGACTCTATTCAGGCGCTCAGAGTCTACCAGCTTGTAGGAGAAGCCCTTCAAGGCGACCCTCACTATCGCTATAACTATGTGAAAGACAACTGCGCCCTGCGCCCTCTCCGGCTGCTGCAGAAAGCCATAGCCCCCGATTCGCTCGCCCTCGGCAAGCCCGACCTCACAGAGCGCGAAGCATCCACATTCAGGCGCGCCATGACATCCTACCACAACCACTACCCCTGGTATCAGTTTGGCATCGACCTGGCTCTCGGAAGCGGCATCGACCGCACTCTCGACGAAGGCGAGATAGCCTTCGCCCCCGTAGCCCTCAGCCAGATGATGGCCGGTGCGAGCATCATCGCCCCCTCCGGAAAGTCGGTTCCCGCAGTCACGGCCACCACTCAGCCTGTGGCCGGAGCGCCCGGTGGAGTAGTGCTCCCCTCCACACCGTGGTATCTCACCCCCATGACGGCCGCCATCCTGATAATGCTCATCACCGCCTTCTTCACATGGGCCGACATGGTGCGACGCATCATCACACGCTGGTTCGACGCATGCCTCTTCGGACTCTACGGACTCGCCGGATGCATCATCGCATTTCTTGTGATTGTGTCTGTCCACGAAGCCACATCGCCCAACTACCTGCTCCTTTGGCTCAATCCTTTCTGCCTGTTGGTCACAGCATTGATATGGTCGCCGGGCGGACGCCGCTTTCTCCTCTACTATCACTACGCCAACTTAGCCGCTCTGATTGCGATGTGCATTCTCATGCCGGTAATGAACCAAACGGTCAATCTGGCATTTATACCGTTGGTGATTGCAGATGCCATGCGTTCACTTAGCTACATTTACGTAACACGATGCGAGAGAAAGAGAAAGAAAAGAAGAAATCGATATCAAATAAAGTACTCGGCGTACTCATCCTGTCGCTGATGGGCATGGCCGCAGGGGCACAGACAGCCCCCAAGCGGCCGCAGCTCGTTGTCGGCATAATGGTCGAGGGACTCAATGACGACTATCTGTCTCTCCTCGGAGATTATTTCACCGAGGGGGGCTTCCGCCGTCTTATGCGCGACGGAGCCACCCTTTCTCATCTCGACTACGGTCCGGGAGTTGACGCAGCCGCGGCAACCGCCATCGTATTCACCGGAGCCGCACCCTCGGTCAATGGCATTCCATCAGCCAAAATCTACGACGACAAAGCAAAAAAAGGGGTCAGCGTGATGCTCGACCCCGCCACAATGGGCAATTTCACCGATGAGACCTACTCCCCCTCGGCCATCCTCGTCTCCACCCTCGGCGACGAAGTGAGGCTCGATGCCGCCGGCACCGGATGGGTCTACAGCGTGGCTCCCGAACCCACTCAGGCCATAGTCATGGCAGGCCACGCCGGCAACTCCGCAATCTGGATCAACAACACTAAAGGCACCTGGGCCACAACGACCCACTATAAGGATGTGCCCCGCGCCATCTCCGCGCGCAATTACTCCCGACCGCTCGCTGCCGTGCTCGACACCATGGTCTGGACTCCCCTGCTGGCGCCCACGCTCTACCCCGACGTGCCCGACTACAAGAAGCAATATCCTTTCCGCCACTCCTTTCCGCGCAAAGACATAGACCGCTACGAACGGTTTAACGCCTCGGCCAAGGCAAACACCGAGGTGACAGCCGTGGCCCGCGAATATCTCTCTACGATGCAGTTCGGAGAGCGTGGACCGGTAGATATGCTAAATCTTGCCTACACCCTCGCTCCCTACCCCTACACCCGCGACGCCGACAACCGCATGGAGACCCTCGACTCCTACCTGAGGCTCGACCGCGAACTCGCATCGCTCTTCGCCACCATCGACAAGAAAGTGGGCGCAGGCAATGCTCTGATTTTCCTCGCCGGATTTCCCGCACAGAACACCGGCCCCCGCGACGACGAAAAGTGGGGGGTGCCGTCCGGCGAATTCTCGCCCCGCAAGGCCATGTCGCTGCTCAACATGTATCTCATGGCCCTCCACGGCAACGGCGACTGGGTGAGCGGCTACTTCAACCGCAATTTCTATCTCAACTCGCGCCTCATAAAGGAGCACAACCTCGATGCAGCGGCAGTGAGAGCCGAAGCTGCCGAATTTCTCACCCGCATGAGCGGAGTGAGCTCCGTCCACACCATCGACGATATCATTGCAGCCCGAGCCGGCGACAACGCGCAGGCTCTCAAGCGCAACACATCCGTGAGCCATTCGGGCGACGTGATTGTCAACATCACCCCGGGATGGGTGATTGTAGACGACGACAACACCCCCGACGGAGTGGCCCCGGCTGTGGCACGCGACGCCTACATCCCCTCAGCTGCATTCATCATGGGGCCCGGGGTGAAGCCACAGATTATCGACACTCCGGTCGACGCACGCACAATAGCCCCCACAATCAGCCGCCTGCTGCGCATACGTTCGCCCAACTCCGCCTCTCTGCCCGCACTGCGTCTGTGATTTTTTCAGTCGGGCCACACCACTCTTTTCCCTAAAAAGTTTCTATAATTCAGGGAATTAATCTAACTTTGCAGTCAAATTTGGCGCGAGCTCAACCCTCCCGCCAGCGTCTCTCAAACCAAATAGCTAATTTACAGAACCATATATGTCATTCAACTCTTTTTTAAGCAAGATATTCGGCAACAAGTCGCAGCGCGACCTCAAGGAAATCCAGCCAATCGTAGACCGCATCAAGGCACTCGGCCCAAAGATGCAGGAGCTCACAAACGACCAGCTCCGTCAGGCCATCACCGACGTCCGCGCTGACATCCGCAGCGCCATCAAAGACGACGAAGAAGCCATAGCCAAAAGCAAGGAAACCATCGAAAATCTTCCTTTCGACCAGCGTCAGCCCCTCTGGGACGAAATTGACCGTCACGAGAAACACATACTCGACACCATCGAAGATAAGCTCAACGAGCATCTGCCCATTGTCTTCGCCGCCATACGCGAGACCGCCGCACGATTCTCGGCCAACGACACTGTAGAGGTCACCGCCACACAGATGGACCGCGACCTCGCCGCTGCCGGCAAGGATTTCGTGTCAATCGAAGGCGACAAAGCCCTCTACCGCAACCGCTGGGTGGCCGGTGGCAATGAAATCAAATGGGACATGACCCACTACGATGTGCAGCTCATCGGCGGTATCGTGCTCCATCAGGGCAAAATCGCCGAGATGGCCACCGGTGAAGGCAAAACCCTCGTGGCCACACTCCCGGTGTTCCTCCGCTCCCTCTCAGGCCGAGGGGTCCACGTGGTCACTGTCAACGACTACCTCTCCAAGCGCGACTCCGAATGGATGGGACCGCTCTACATGTTCCACGGCTCTACTGTCGACTGCATCGACAAGCATCAGCCCAACACCCCCGCCCGCCGCGCCGCCTACAACTGCGATATCACCTTCGGCACCAACAACGAGTTTGGCTTCGACTACCTCCGCGACAACATGGCCATGTCGCCCGACGATATGGTGCAGCGCAAACACTACTACGCAATTGTCGACGAGGTCGACTCTGTGCTCATCGACGATGCCCGCACACCTCTCATCATCTCCGGTCCCGTGCCCAAGGGCGACGACCAGATGTTCAACGACTACCGCCCCAACGTGGAGAAAGTGGTCAATGCCCAGCGTAAGCTCGTCACCCAGCTCCTCAGCGACGCAAAGGCCAAACTCGCCTCAGACAACAAAGACACCCGCAAGGAGGGAGCCCTGCTCCTATTCCGCGCTTTCAAGGGTCTGCCCAAAAACGGCGCGCTCATCAAGTTCCTCAGCCAGGAGGGCATGAAAAACGTGCTGCTTGAAACCGAAGCCTACTATCTGCAGGACAACTCCCGCGAGATGCCCAAGGCCACAGAGCCTCTCTATTTCGTTATCGATGAGAAAAACCGCAGCGTGGAGCTCACCGACAAGGGCATTGATATGCTCACCGGCACCAGCTCCGACCCCCAGTTCTTCGTGCTCCCCGACATTGCCGCCCAGCTCTCCGAAGCCGAGACCATAGCCGACCCCGCAGAACGGCAGAACCGCAAGGACGAACTCATGCAGAACTATGCCGTTAAGGCCGAACGCGTCCACACCGTGACCCAGCTTCTCAAAGCCTACACACTCTTCGAGAAAGATGTGGAATACGTGATTGACGACAACAAAATCAAGATTGTCGACGAGCAGACCGGACGTATCATGGAGGGACGCCGCTACAGCGACGGACTCCATCAGGCCATCGAGGCCAAAGAGGGCGTGAAAGTGGAGGCCGCCACACAGACCTTCGCCACTATCACTCTCCAGAACTATTTCCGAATGTACCACAAGCTCGCCGGCATGACCGGTACTGCCGAGACAGAAGCCGGAGAGCTCTGGGACATCTACAAGCTCGATGTGGTCACCATTCCCACCAACCGCCCTGTGGCACGCATCGACATGGACGACCGCGTCTATAAGACCAAGAAAGAGAAATATGCCGCCGTGATCGACGAAATCGTGCGCCTGCGCGACGCCGGACGCCCCGTGCTCGTCGGCACCACCTCCGTAGAAATCTCCGAACTCCTCAAACGCATGCTCGACATGCGCAAGATTCAGAGCCAGGTGCTCAATGCAAAGCTCCATCAGAAAGAGGCCGAAATCGTGGCTCTCGCCGGTAAGGCCGGAACAGTCACCATCGCCACCAACATGGCCGGTCGAGGCACCGACATCAAGCTCCCCGACGAAGTGAAAGCCGCCGGCGGTCTCGCCATCATCGGCACCGAGCGCCACGAATCGCGCCGAGTTGACCGTCAGCTCCGCGGACGAAGCGGACGTCAGGGCGATCCGGGTTCATCCGTGTTCTACGTCTCGTTCGAAGACCAGCTCATGCGTCTATTCGCCACCGACCGAGTGATGAAGATGCTCGACACCCTCGGACTCAAAGAGGGCGAGATGATTGAGAGCCGCATGGTGACCCGCGCCATCGAAAACGCCCAGAAGCGAGTGGAAGAAAACAACTTCGGCATCCGTAAGCGCCTTCTGGAATATGACGACGTGATGAACAAGCAGCGCACCTACATCTACACCCGCCGCCACCATGCCCTCCTCGGCGAACGTGTGGGCATAGACATCGCCAACATGTTCTACGACACGATCGAAAACCTCGTGAACACCTACGACTCTCCCGCCGACTTCCAGCAGCTATCCCTTGAGCTCTTCAAGATTCTCACCATCGAAGCCCCCTTCACAGAAGAAGAGTTCCGCTCGCTCGGCAAAGAGGAGGCCATAGAGCGCATCCACACCGCCGCCATAGAAGCATTCGACCGCAAGAGCGCCCGAATCCGCGAGGTGGCCATGCCCGTGATTCGCGACTGCGTAGAAAACCGTGGCATGAACTCCATGATTCTCGTGCCCATCACCGACGGCAAGAGAGTGTTCAGCCTGCCGGTCAACATCATGGACGCCTACAACAACGATGGCCGCAACATAGTCAAGGAATGGCACAAAGCTATCCTTCTCGTCACCATCGACGAACTCTGGAAAGAACACCTCCGCGAGCTCGACCAGCTGCGCCAGTCAGTGCAAAACGTGTCTTACGAGCAGAAAGATCCCCTGGTAATCTATAAAGTTGAGTCGTTCCATCTCTTCGAGCAGATGCTCAACAATCTCAACATCAAGGTTATCTCAGCCCTCATGCGCGGCCAGATCTACATCCAGCAGCGTCCGGCTCCCCGCCCTGTGGCTCCAGAACCCTCAGCCGAGGCCGAGCCTGAACAGCAGGCTCCCGCCGGACCGGAGATACAGCGCGCCATGCCCAAGTCAAACAATCCCGCCGCATCCAACTATCGCGAGAGCCGCGAATCGCTCCCCGGCGAAAACGCCACCCGCGCCGCAGCCTCGGCGCCCCAGGGTCAGCGCCCGGCTCCACAGCCCGTCAAAGCCGGGCCGAGAATCGGACGCAACGATCCCTGCCCCTGCGGCAGCGGCAAGAAATATAAAAACTGCCACGGACGCGGACTCTAATCATTCATCCACCACTTCCCAACCACTATGGAAAAGAATCGTTCAAAACTCCTTTATGTAGCGGTCGGCCTTGTGGCACTGCTCATACTCGCAGTTATTTTCAGCGTGTTTCAGCTCACCTCGCTTAAAAGCGAGGTGAACGCCGCACGCGCCGAGAACGAGCAGCTGCAACTCACCAACGACCAGCTTCAGCTCGCCAACGAGTATGAAGCCATCAACTCCCAGTTCGCACAATATGAAAATCAGGCCATGCAGATGGGAGGCGACACACTTCTGGCCAAATACACCGCCGCAAAAACCAAGGTGGAGCAGCTGCTTCAGGAACTCAACTCCGAGAAAGTGAAGAGCCAGAAGCGCATCTCTGAGCTCCAGAGCCAGATCACAACACTCCGCGGACTCCTGCGCCACTACATTGCCCAGGTCGATTCGCTCGGCAAGGAAAATGCCGAACTCAAGACCGAAAACGCCGAAATCCGCAACCAGAATCAGGCTCTTTCGAGCCGAGTGCAGGAGGTGTCGCGCAAAAACGAGACACTCAGCGAGCGCATGACCCTCGCCGAAAAGCTCAATGTCACCGGAGTTTCCCTCACCCCTCTCCGCAAAAACGGAAAGACCGAAAAGAATGTCACCAAAGCCGTGCAGCTCATGGTCACATTCACCATACCGCAAAACAACTCCACCCCCGTGGGCAGCAAGACAATCTATCTGCGCATCATCAACCCCGAGGGAGCTCTGCTCGGCGATGCCGGCACATTCGCATTCGAAGGAGGCAATGTGGCCTGCACAGCCAAAAAGACCATCGAATATTCCGGCGACGAAATCTCAGGAGTGACCATCTACTGGGATGTCAACACCACTCTCACCCCCGGCGACTACACCGTAGAGCTCTTCGCCGACAATTATCGTCTCACATCACGCCACTTCACCCTCCGTAAATGACAGACCACTTTCTTACGGCCATCACATCCAACGAAGTCAACACCCTCGGCGCAGTGTTCAAGCTCTGTCTGAGCCTGCTCCTGGGGTGTTGCGTGGGGATGGAGCGTAAGCGCAAGGGCCAGATTGCAGGCATCCGCACCTTCGCCCTCATCTCTATGGGAGCCACGCTCGCGATGCTGCTTTCAATTTATGTGCCACAGGAATATCTCGGCCTCAAGAATGGCGACCCAGGCCGTATAGCCGCCCAAGTCATCACCGGCATAGGCTTCCTCGGCGCCGGCGCCATAATCCAGATGAAAGGATCTGTGCGCGGTCTCACCACCGCGGCCGGAATATGGATGGTGGCCACCATAGGCATGGCAGTGGGAGTGGGCATGTATGCCGTCTCCATCGTGGCCACAGGTCTCATCCTCGTGATTCTCGTGCTCCTTGAGCAGCTCGAACACCGCATCCACGTTGGGTGGGAAACCCGCATCATCCGCATCCGCACCGAAGGAATCCTCACCGACATCGACGCCTATCGCTCCACCCTCGCCCGATTCCACATAAACCTCATCAATGTCTTCGTTGAATACGACTACGAAGCTCCCCTCACCCGGCTCAATCTCGTGGTGCTCACCAAAAACACCACCGATATCGTAAAGGTGTTTGAAAGCCTCGCAGCCATCCGCAAGACACAATCAATATCACTCGCCAACCAAGTGTCCATATGATACTCGCCTCCGCTACTGCCGCAGCGGCCGAAACCGCGGCCGAACTCAACATCGAAGGCCTTATCTCCGACCTCGCCTTCATTCTCATACTCGGAGCCGTCACCACCCTCCTCTTCAAATGGCTCAAACAGCCCGTGGTGCTCGGCTACATTGTGGCCGGATTCCTTGCCAGCCCCAATTTCGAATACATCCCCTCCGTCACAACCGAAAGCAATATCGAATTCTGGGCCCAGATAGGCATCGTGGTGCTCCTCTTCTCCCTCGGTCTGGAATTCAGCTTCAAGAAGCTCGTAAATGCAGGCGGCTCGGCTGTTGTCACCGCACTGATCATTGTCAGCGGCATGATGTGTGCGGGCTTTGCCATAGGCCATGTGCTCGGGTTTTCCAATATCAACAGCCTCTTCCTCGGCGGCATGCTCTCCATGTCGTCTACCACCATCATCATCAAAGCATTCTCCGATCTCGGCATCCAGCACAAGAAATTTGCCTCGCTCGTGTTTGCAGTGCTCATTGTCGAAGACCTCTTCGCAGTGCTCATGATGGTGATTCTCTCGTCCATCGCCATCAACAACAGCCTGCAGGGAGGCGAGATGCTGTTCAGCATCACCAAGCTCGTGTTTTTCCTCGTGATGTGGTTTGCCATCGGAGTATTCGTGCTCCCCACATTCCTCAATTCCACCCGCCGGTTTCTCAACAGCGAGACCCTGCTCATCGTCTCTATGGGCCTCTGCCTCGGCATGGCGGTGTTCTCGGTCTACTGCGGCTTCTCTCTCGCTCTCGGAGCATTCGTCATGGGCTCCATCCTTGCCGGCACCAGCTTTGCCGAACGGATCGAAAAGGTTGTCTCCCCGGTCAAAGACCTCTTCGGCTCAGTCTTCTTCATCTCGGTAGGCATGATGGTCAATCCAACTGTGATTGTCAACTATCTCACCCCCATCCTCATCCTCTCCGGCGTGGTGATAGTCGGCATGATTATTTTCGGCACATTCGGCATGCTCGTCACCGGCCAGACCCTCAAGGTGGCCATCGAAGCCGGCTTCTCGCTCACACAGATCGGTGAGTTCGCATTCATCATCGCCACCCTCGGCATGAGCCTCGGAGTGCTCGACCCCACCATATATCCTATTGTAGTGGCAGTGTCGGTGCTCACAACCTTCACCACCCCCTACTTCATCCGCATGGCCGACCCCGTCTATAGAGGAATCGAACGCATTCTCCCCGCCCGGCTCCATTTCCTCATAGACCGCTACAGCAATAAGGCCACATGCGAGAGCGAGACCGGACGCCTCTGGAAGTCTGTGCTCCGCCGCTACCTCTGGCGCATCCTCCTCTACACCGTCGTGCTCATCACCATCTCTCTCGTGGCCCGCGGCTGGCTCCTGCCATGGCTCATATCGTTCAGCCCCTCGTGGGGACGCTTCATCTGCGCCATAGTCACCCTCTTTGCCATGGCCCCCTTCCTGCTCGCCCTATCCTCACCCGCATCCAAGCGCACCGAGCGCCAGCGCCTCATCAACGCCAACGCCCGATTCGACGTGCCCCTGATTGTCATGACCATATTCCGCCTCCTCATAGCCCTCGTGATGGTCATCTATATCCTTTCGGCCATCTACTCCGCATGGGTGGGTGTGTTTTTCGGCCTGATTATATTTTTCGTGCTGATTTTCGGATTCTCAAAAAGAGTGCAGAAGCGCATGCACCGAATCGAAAACCGCTTCCTCGACAATCTCAACGAACGCGAACTCCGGCGCAGCGGGCGCAAAAACAACATTGTGGCCAATCTCCACCAAGCCTACATGACTGTGGGCTACGACTGCCCCTTCGTGGGCGAACGCCTGCAAGACTCCGGATTGCGCGAGAAATACGGTGTGAGCATAGCCTCGATTCAGAGAGGAGGAGAGCTCATCCCCGTTCCCTCGGGCGACACCCGGATATTCCCCGGCGATGTGCTCGGCGTCATTGCCACCGACGAAGAGATTCAAGCCCTCCTCCCCGTGGTAGAAGCCAATTCCGACCACACCTCAGAGAGCCTGCGTCCGGCCGACTTCAAGCTCACCACCATCCAGCTCTCAGACACCTCACCCATTGCCGGCAGAAGCATCACCGACATCCAGCTCGGCAAGCGCTACAAGGCTCTCCTTGTCAGCATAGACCGCGACGGCGAATTTATCACTCCCGGCCCCCACACCATATTCTATCCCCACGATGTGCTTTGGATGGTAGGCAATCCAAACACCCTCTCCGAACTCAAATAATCTCCCCACCCTCTCACCTCGCATAAAAGAGACCATTATCAACTAATCCCCCTTACTCTATGCAGGAGAAAATCATTATCCTCGACTTCGGTTCGCAGACCACGCAGCTCATAGGCCGCCGCGTCCGCGAGCTCAACACCTACTGCGAGATAGTCCCCTACAACAAGTTTCCCGACGACGACCCCTCGGTAATCGGCGTGATTCTCTCCGGCTCCCCCTTCTCCGTCTACGATGAGAAGGCATTCAAAGCCGACCTCTCCCGCATCCGCGGACGTTATCCCATTCTGGGCATCTGCTACGGAGCCCAGTTCATGGCCTACGTCAACGGAGGCACAGTCGAACCCGCCGATTCACGCGAATACGGCCGCGCACGCCTCTCCGTTGTCAACGAGTCCGACCCTCTGCTCCACGGCATAGCCCCCGGCAGCCAGGTGTGGATGAGCCACGGCGACACCATCACCTCGCTCCCTGAAGGCTTCGGCATCATAGCCTCAACAGACCAGGTCCCTGTGGCCGCCTATCGCATCAACGGCGAAAATGTCTGGGGCGTGCAGTTCCACCCTGAGGTCTATCACTCCGAATGCGGACTGCAGCTCCTTCAGAACTTCGTCGAAGGCATCTGCGGCTCCCGTCGCGACTGGAGCGCCGCATCGTTCATCGAATCAACAGTGCGCGAGCTCAAACAACAGCTCGGCAACGACAAAGTGGTGCTCGGTCTGAGCGGAGGTGTAGACTCCTCTGTGGCAGCCGTGCTCCTCAACAAAGCCATCGGCAGCAATCTCACCTGCATCTTCGTTGACCACGGCATGCTGCGCAAGAATGAGTTTGCCAACGTAATGCGCGACTACGAAGGCCTCGGCCTCAACGTGATCGGCGTCGATGCCTCCAAAAAATTCTTCAGTGAGCTCGCCGGAGTCACCGAGCCCGAACGCAAGCGCAAGATTATCGGCAAAGGATTCATCGACGTGTTCGACGAAGAAGCCCACAAACTCACCGACGTGAAATGGCTCGGGCAGGGAACCATCTACCCCGACTGCATCGAATCACTCTCCATCACCGGCACCACCATCAAGAGCCACCACAACGTGGGTGGTCTCCCCGAAAAAATGAACCTCCGCCTCTGCGAGCCTCTCCGGCTGCTCTTCAAAGACGAAGTCCGCGCAGTGGGCCGCGAGCTCGGCATGCCCGAACACCTCATCACCCGCCACCCCTTCCCGGGTCCGGGTCTGGCAGTGCGCATCCTCGGCGACATCACTCCCGAGAAAGTAGCCATCCTTCAGGAAGCCGACGACATCTTCATCCAGGGTCTCCGCGACCATGGCCTCTACGACAAAGTGTGGCAGGCCGGCGTAATCCTTCTCCCGGTGCAGAGCGTCGGAGTGATGGGCGACGAACGCACCTACGAGCGCGCCGTTGCACTCCGCGCTGTCACCTCAACCGATGCCATGACAGCCGACTGGGCTCACCTCCCCTATGAATTCCTGGCCGAAGTGTCCAACAAGATTATCAACAAAGTGCGCGGAGTAAACCGCGTCACCTACGACATCTCCTCCAAACCACCGGCCACAATCGAGTGGGAATAATAAAGGCTCATTCAGACCCCTCTGAACTATAGCCGATTACACCTCATTAGAACAATCCACATGGATTGATACCAAATACTTAGAAGCAATCCACGGATAACTCGCTGAGTTTTCCGTGGATTGTCTCTTTTGCCAGTTTTGAGAGAATCGTCCCCGCTATTCATCCCCGATGAGAGAAAATGACCCCGATGTCATGTAGCGTCACCATGGAGCTTTCCCCAAACATCATCCAGCCACTTGAAAAAACGCATTCCGATTGGGTTATCGGGTTCTGACTGGTACTTCTTAGTGAAGTATGGAATCTTAGAGGCTGTCAAGGCTTGTAAGCGTTGGTATGTGCATTCCTTTGCTTTCTCGCTTGGTGGGTTAATAAGTATTTTGTCAACATCCCTGGTTATCTTGTCAAAATCAAGCCATGATGTAACCTTTTGCAACCGTCCCATTATGGCATCCTCCTCTTTCTTGTATTCAGCCATTGCTGGTGAGTGGAACTCCCTCGGCTTGGTTGAAATTCGTTCATGCGCCCCTGCAGAGAGTATATTAACTGTATTCTCTTCATTTGCTGCATTATCTATATTGTCCTCAATTTCGGGGAAAGACTGTTGTGATTGAGAGGTTGCCTTAGCTGATTTGTCAAGATAAGATGGCTTCCATCCAGTTGCTCTATACTGGTCGGTAATGATGGCATAGTCGGGATTCTTAATACAATCCTCAATGCTATACTTTTCCCATTGGAGCATTGCAGCCTCATTGACCTTAAACCTATTGGGAGTTTGATTTCTTGATTTCCCATCTAACTTAACATCGACGATGCCAATTCGGTAGAGTGTGCTGATTGTGGCTCTAACTAAATTCTCACTAAGACGGGTCTCCGCTTGGAGGTCGGTATTAGAACGAAAGAACCATCCGTCCCACACTTTATTCTCAGCCTTACTCCGATTCTCGAAGTAGGAGGATAATTGTAGGAGCGTGAAGAGCATACTCCTACAATTATTATCCAGACAAGCGGTCAAGTTCACGGGCATAGCCGTAAACTGAAATTTATGTTCGTGCTTTTTCATACCGCTGTCTTATTAAAGAATTTCTGCATCATGGCAGCGTGTTCTTCCTTACTTACCTTAATGTATTTGAGAAAATTCGCCTCTGTAGTGTGTCCTGTCATTTGCATTATGCTTATCGCTGGTGCACCCATCTTATAAAGATTGGTGGCAAACGACCTGCGACCAGTATGGAAACCGATGCGTTGATATTTCAACAATCTTTCGGTTACTGTCTTCCCTCCCTTAACTGTTGAGCGAAGTGTTAGAGTGTCAATCCCTGCCAAACGACCCAATTCTCGAAGCTGAGCGTTAGCTTTTCCTTTATCAATGAGGCGAGGGAAATTGCCATTATACTTTTTATAGAGTTGTCTTACAAATGGGTGGAGAGGTATGGTAACACGACTATCTGTCTTCTGCGTCTGAATCGTCAGTGTGTTACTATCAAAATCAAACACAGCTTCGTTGATACGATTGAGGTCTGCCCTTCTAAGACCAGTCCAACATCCTATTATGAATAGGTCTCTCGTAGTCTCTATTGAGGATTTCGCGTCGATTTGATTATTTGCAATTAGACAGGGTATATCTAATTTGTATATAGCCTCTATCTCATCGCTTGAAAGTGCGATATTATCGGAATCACTGCCTTTACTGGGAAGTATATGATAATCTTCTCCTACGATCAAGCCATCTTTCTTCGCATGGTTCAACCACACCTTCAAGATTGAGAATGTCGCAACGATGGTGTTGTAAGCATAGCCCTTACTATTAGCCCATGCTGTAAATCTTCGTTCAAAAGTGGAATCGAATAGTTCAAAGGAATCAGACAGCCTCGTTTCTGCTATAAAAGCCTTCATTCTATTTAATACCACGATATGATGTCCTTGGGTGCGTGTACTGATACAGCGACCAGTAGCACGATTGACAATCGAGGTCATTCCGTTGATATAGTCCTGGAAATATCGAAGGGGTGTACGATTAGTTCGGGCTTCCTCGTCCTCTACCTCCTTCTTAGCCGATTTCACAGCATTATCGAAAATAGGATTTAGGTCTAAGTCGGAGAGCGATATTGAGCCAGAAAGCCAAAAGTTACCAATCTGAGACCAACGGTTGCTAATCTCATTAAGTTGCTTGTTAATTTTCTTCAATCCTCTCTTAAACTTTACAGTTCCTTCTGTATTTTCATTGCATCGCTGTGTTGATTTATCCCATACACTCGTTGGTACTGAGATTCCAGTTGATTTCTTTATCTGTTTTCCGCCACCTCGAACAATCGCCATGATTAGCGACTGTTCTTTATTGGGGTATTGGAGATTGAATCTAATCTTATTCATTGATTCTCGTTAGTGTTACCGTTATTCTTCGACCTCTCCGAATATCTTCTCGTAGTCTTCACCATCGCCATATTTCTCTACGAAATCTTTGGTTTCGTTCTCGGAAAGTGGAGTAAGCTGGTGTCTGGTAATTAGTAAGAAGTTGTCTATATGGAGAGAATCAAAACCTACCATATAGGAAAAGAACTCTCCATTCTTTTTCTGAAAGAGGAACACGGCTTTATGATAGCCCCATTCAGCAATTTCAGATTTTTCAGTGTCAATATACTCCCATAGGAGAAGTTCTGCGGTTGCGGTATCGTACTTTTTACGATTTATGATTTTTGAAAAGTCGTTAACCTCTATCCAATTAAAGGCATTGACTTGTTTTCGTATAATTGTTGACATTATTTAATTAATTTCTTATTAAATCGGCAACCTTTCTGATTGTGGTAACAGAAGTGCCTGTGATTTTACTTATATTTCTGAGGCTGTAGCCTCTTTTGAGGAGTCTTAATTCCTCGGCATACTCCTCTTTATAGGATTCGATAGGCTTGCAGTATCCGTCCTTACGTCCTACCTTACCACCATTCGCTCGGTAATTGGTATATCCGCTCTGCATACGACTTCGGATAAGACCACGCTCCATTGTGTTGAACTGGGCGAGAATTCCGAGAACCAAGGTTGCTATAGGGTTAACCTCACCATTTGGAAGCATTGTCTCAAGTCCATTCTGCAAGATGAAAACTGATATCTTCCGCTCATTGAAGTTCTCTATAAGTTGGAGAAAGTCCACTGCTCGACGGCTCAGACGGCTGCACTCATAAATGAGAATTTTATCTATCTTGGTTTTACTGATAAAGTCCAGTAATTCCTTCAAGGCTTGACGCTCCTCAACCTTCTTGGCACCCGATATTTTCTCAGAAAATTCTTTGACAATTTCATAGCCTTGGCGTAAAGCATACTCACGGAGGTCATGTAGTTGTCGGTCATAGTCTTGCGAAGAAGTAGAAACACGAGCGTAAATAACAACCTTGGTCTTTTCCATTCTCAATAAGATTAGGCAGTGAAACCATACTCTTTGTTAACTCGTTCCTGATAGTCATCAGTGCGCTCAACGAGCGAATCAATGACGTTTACAAGTTCATCGAAGTACACATCTTCAACGGTCTTACCAGTCTTTTTGAGTATGACCGAGAATGTATCGAGTCCTTCATCATACACGACTTCAATCCATCCTTTATACTTGAAGCCATGCACTTTGAATGCGAGACCTCGATTATCGGAGAGGCGAGTTGAAGAGGTGAAGCCCCACGACCACATTACCATGAGTTGAGAGCGAAGGATTGAGAGAATGTATTCAGCCATAGTCTTGATATTAACGGTTAAGAATTACACTGCAAAGTTACAGCAAAAGTTAAGCGAATCCAAATTATTACAGCTAACTAAAGTTAATTCAGCCTTGTAAAATTGATATTCCAAGTTAATTGCGCTATCTTTGCAGTGTAAATTCAACTTATATGGATAAATCACTCTCTAATCGAGTCAAAGAACTCTGCTCAAAGCATGGTATTACCCTCAAACAACTGGCTGAGACCATGGGGATAAAACCCGAAAGCCTAAGTCGTGCCCTCGGTGGTAATCCTCATCTCTCTACCATGAAGAATATCGCCAACGCCCTCGGAGTAGAAGTAGCCGAGTTATTAACTGGTGGGGGGGCGCACGAACCGCTGACCTCGGACTTTACGGCAATGGTAGTTAAGGAAGGTGAAACGTACCTTTTCCATTCTGCATCGGATTTGAAGAACTGGTTAGCGTAGGTTCTCAAATTCATTGAGCAACTGCTCATAGGTGAGCCACAGACTACCGTAAGAAAGTGAAAGGGTTTGTGCCAGTGTAATAGCATTGGACTGTTGCCCTTCGGGAACACCCTCAACTGTTATAGCATCATTGAGACACTTAACCAATTGCTTCTTTGCGAAATAAGCAAAGAATAGGTTGTCGAAGTTGAATACTTCAGAAATAGGAGCGGTTTCAACCTCTTCTGCTACATAGTCTGTGAACTCCTTTCCCTCCTTGGCATCGAGTGCTTCTGCACTTCTAAGGGATTTGTACCAGTTCTTCAGAACGCCAGCAAATTCATCTGCGTCCCAGTCTTCCACCAAATTTTGTGAGTGGTAGAAAGACACATAGTCTTCCTCGCTGTAGGTTTTGCGAGCCTTAGCCTCATTTGTTGAGGCAATTTTTGAATCAGTCACTTTCATTTTATAAGTGATTTTAGCTATTTTCTTGCCACTACCAGTACACAAGCTATCGAGCTACTGTGCCATCGTTGACGGTGCAAATTTCGTAATACTCTGCGAGACAACGGCATAAAATTATTGAGCGGGGACGGAATCATCCCTGCTTCAATAAAATAAAAATGAAAGTGGTAACTGGGAGGTAACAGTGCGGTGACTGCTATTTGAAATGACGAGCCTTAAAAGTAGCCCATCGTGAATTTATCTGCGTATATATGCGAACTTTGCGCGATACCATTGGGTCTGAAGTAATGTCATATTTGCCGTACCTGTCTTTCTTAGGTTCACTAAGTTGAACTTCCTTTGTATAATTGGAGGATGATACGTTTAGGTATGAAGAAAGCGTTTCCAAGCCTTTTTTAAGGCTTATGTTGTTTCGCTTTATTAAGGGACACTCAGATAAAAAACGATATATTATTATGCTACGTCTGTGAGCATCTTCCTCCTGCGTGAGATTCCATTCGTCTGAGAGATGTTTGAGGCAGACTTTGAGTAACCGTAGATTATAACTATCATCGACTTTTAGTAACTTTCCAAGAGCCGAATCAGTTGCATTGGAATTTACTATCGTTTTCAGTTGATTCTCCACATAGGTATTCCGATTAAGGGCAGCACCCCAAACCTTCAAAATCCTATTAACTATCTCAACATTGGGCTTGAAAGAAATAACCGATAATATTGCCTCGGCAACTTGCTCCTTTCTATAAAGTGGTTTAATCTCGTACAGATATGCTAATGCTATTTCTCGTGCATCCTCATCTTCGCGCTCTGAATAAGAGACTTTACCAGTCTTTAAGAGACTAATGATATTATTCGATAGAATTTCATTCTCAAAGAATCGGTTCTCAGTGTAGTTATACCCCCATTCAGTTATTTCATATTCCCAACCCTCATTATATCCTAATTCTTCGCGTATCTCATTCTTCCTCTGTTCTATGATTTCACGATATGATTTCTCAAACTCCTCATCAGTCATATAGATATATACCGCCTCCACCTTATCATATACTGGGTGAAGATACTCCAATCTCACCGTGTAGCGAAGTTGAGGATGTGGGTATGTGTCGATGTTTAGAGGCATACTGTACGAATTAACTTACAAAGTTAGCAATTTTTCACCGAATTTAAGCCTCTCATGCTGAGGAACTCAGAAATTTTTCGTAAATTTGCATCGTTATTGCCGCAGTAGGCTCTAACAGACATAATGGAAAGTGTTTTAGCTTTCTCTCTTGCTGACGAATCACCACCTCCGAAGACTAAACAGAGAAGAGCCGAAGACGCTGTTCCCTCAGTCGCGTACATTCGTATTTTCACGATATACAGCAGACTGAGTGGGCTGCCGTAATCGTGTAATCTTGTTTAGTCCGCTTGTGGTGAGCGCGTTAGCAAAGATATCGCTAAGGTGGCTCACTCTTTTTATTGTGTCTTCAGAACTAACGAATCACCACCGCCCCAACCGAGCCACTAAGGGCAACAAAAATCGCTCTTCAGCAATGAGAAAGTATTTTTCACTTCTTCTCGTGGCTCTCTTCATCTGTATGCAGTCCGTTTATGCCAGGTCTAAGGAAGTAACTGATTACATTAACCAGCAGATAGAATCAATTCTATCCAAAACACTCGATAATCCTTCGGGTTATGTTGCTCGGAAGTCTCAATTTATGCAATTAGCAAATCAGAAAGAGCAGACAAACTCCTCGGTAAATAACGCATTTTTTTTATGGTACATAGACCTTAATATCCCTAACTTCAGAGCTGGGGATTGGAAACGCAAGGAAATAGAGGAGTTGGAGAACTTCTTTCGTAACGAATTCCCTTCTCGTTTTAATTGGATTGATAGGGTGGCAACTTTGTATGGGAATCAATCCATTTCGCTAACCGAGGATGATAAAGTGAGAATAGACAAGTTGCTGCGCGAACTGCTCTTAGATTCCTCTAAGGTTGATATTCCTGGGTATCTTTTCATGGGTGAAACTGGGGATGATGGAAAACACATTTACTGGGCTTCATCCAACTATTCACAAAATGGGGAGGAACAGTTCTCCAGTCCGTCTCTAATCCACACAGCAAAATTTTCTTGCAATATCGAAGGAAACGACTACTCGTTTACACCCCGATTGCCTTCTGTCAATGAAGTAAAGAAACTAACCAGTACTTCAACACCCTCTCTTCATATTACCCATGAAAGGTCAATGTATCTAAATGAGGTAAATGATGATAAAATATATGTGAGTAATGAAACGAATGTAATTGAGTTTCCCACTGGAGCATATTGGACAGCATCCCCAGAATGGTCTTATGAATTTAAGGTGCCTGGCTTAGATATTAATACTGGTGAATTTCCCATTGAGGCAAAAATGGTCAATGTAGAACAATACAACTATGACAGGGAGTACCATGGTAAATCCAAAATAAGACCTATGGCTCGATTGGTGATTTCAGTGGATTATAAATTGATGGAAACTCTTCGGGCGCAGAAAATGAAAGGAATAGAAGAAGAACTGAACAATTTATTAAGTGGTTACGAAGGATGGAGTACTTCTGTGTCAGAACAGAATAAAAATCAATTTCAGTCCTTGTCTGATTTCTTCAACTCTATTCCTCAACAAATTACAGAGTCAAATCCATTCGACTATACTCTATATAAAAACATACTAACTACTCGAGACCGTAATAACCAACCTATTGAGCGTCCAGGAAGTGAGTTCTATACACTTGAAATAACTCTTAATGGTAATGGACAAAAATTAGCAACGGAAATCAGTAGTAAATATGTTCCATTAGAGCGGACTTCGGGCACGGATTTCTCTATCAAACCATATATGGGTGATATATTCGAGGTATTTCGTAATCCTCTAATCAGCACAGATAACCTACCCGATGGAGTTTCTGAACTTGTTCAAGCAATAATTCACTGTCAGCAAGAAATTCAAGAAATCGCATTAGCGTTTGAGATAGGGATTCAGAATCCATGGGGGAAAGATGTTATAGACCTTAGCCAGCAAAGATATAATATTAATTCAGCAAGCACCTATTATAAAGTGGGTGTGCTGCCTAATTACACCTTAGACTTAAAGCAAGTATTCAGTCTCAAATTCAATCAAATAGAAAATGTGATATACTTTGACAATCCATTTCTAAAACCATTGAAAAAAGGGGCAACAGTGTTCGTGGTATCGTTTAAGGCGAAGAGTTCAAATGATTCCGTGAATCTCATTTTCAATGATAAGAAAGTTAATGTGAAGTACAAGAACCGTTATTATAGAGAGGAAAACGGAGAAGTAATATTCGAGAAATAAATATACAAACGATTATTCCTTATGCAACATAAATCATATTATAAGCTCGTTCTCTTACTCTTTGCTATAATCTGTTCGTTTCACTGCTTTTCACAAGTGAAAGAATTTAGAAGTTGGGAAGATGTATCTCGACTTGTAGGAAATGGGGCAGAATTTTATGGAGAATCGAGAGGTACAAAAGGGGCAATATCTTTAATTCCCGATGGAGAAAAATACTGGCTATATATCCGAGATGTTAAGTTTCGCCCAGTACATACCGTTTCGTTAAAGCCCAATGTAGCGGTTTTGGGTATTAACGACCAGGGAAAACCCATTGCCTTTTCCCTTCATCTCTCTTCTTCTGAAAAGCCTTATATAACTTTTGATACAAGACGGACAGAGAATATTTTTTTGCCTGGTGACTACGGATGGGAATATTATGAACCCGACATTCTCAATGGGAAGCCTCTCATTAGAATGTACACCTACGACCATTATAATGGGGAGTCCAGCCGTCCCGAACCTGCAAGGTATTATATAGTGAATGATAAAGCACCAGTAAATAAAGCCGCCTCGAATAATTCCAACCAAAAGCAGAATTTTACATATAAGGATTTCCAAGGGAAAGTGTTTAGTGGTGGGGGAAATATTGCTCATATAGGATATGATTTATCAATCGCTTTCGGCTATGATGGCTTCTGTGTATGCTCGTCTGAAAGTGGGAGCGATATAGGATGGGGGGAAAAGAGCGTTGAAGGCTCATACCGAATAGAGGGCAATACACTTTTTGTCAAATGCTCGGAAGGAAACTGGGAATTTGAAATACAGCAAGGAGGGAAGATGCTGTTCTTTGATAAATTAGAAGGTCAAGGAATGCCGAATTATATGACCCTTGAATATAGCCATTCAGGAATGTCTGCTGTGTCAGAAAAGACTCAAATCCCATCTATCCGCAAGAACAAATTTGGCAAAAAACTGGTAAAGAGTATCTCTGAGGAGTGGATAGATTGGAAAGGTGAACGCCCCTATAATCTTTGTCACACATACAACTTTGAATATGATGCAGACGGAAACCTGAAGTCTGTTTCTAAAACTTCCGAGGACAGACCTCACAAGTTCGTAGAGAAACTGGAATTTGTTGATAACAACTTCCGTTTCTCAGTCATGCAGGATGGTAAACCGATTAAGCCCCACAAGAGGCAGTATATTTGGGACAGAGCCACGAATAAGCGACCAACTGGAATTAAAGGATGTCTAATTACTGACTTTGAGAAGGATGATGATGGCTTCAACCATTATTTCGCTTCAATCCACTACTATACCGATACCTACGCCTTAAAGATGGATTGTATCGGGTATGATACGTTCAATGAATGGATTGATAATATAAAGGAAGACCAGTTGAATGGTTTATGGTCGGCAAGAGACATGAATCCGTTGAACCATCTTTACCTCATACCCAGTAGTATTTTCAATGGGTTAGGATTCAAGAATGGTATGCACCACTATATGTCTGCGGATAGCATCATGTATATGGTAGATAATTACGAGATGAAAGAGTTCGCTTATATGAATGGTAATCCTGTAGATAGACCGCGTGGAGAATTAAGCGACTACAGCAATCCTTCCAAATATGGTATGGAATACTCATCCCAGGACAATGACACCAATATCAACATTCTTATGTTAACCTATACCGTAAGTAAAAACTCATTTTATCAGAATATCGAGAGTATAACTGAGTGGTTTCCCATCCAATCTAAGAAACTACCATCCTACAAAGGTCGTAGAGGTGATAGATTTGACCGTAAGTGGGATTACAAATTCAATGATAAAGGAAACTTAGTAGAGATTATTGTGGATGACTACACATACGGAGGGAAAAGCACTGTTACCTATACCATTTCTTATGTCTCTGAGTAATGTTGTCATTTATTGTTACTATCATCTTATCAATTTTTAACGTTGCAAACTTGACAAGTGGTATGTTGATTTTGTAACTTTGCAGTCTGAAGAGGGAGAATCCCTTAGTGTCAAGAGTCAGTCCTTCGGGACTGCACCAACCGAGACTTACATAACAGTCCACGGTGGTAGGATTAGTCCAGACACGATAGTAATAAACTATAAAATAAAAAGTTATGAGCAATCCAACTTTTCTTTCGACTTCATCTTCTGTGTCTGAACTCGTTGCGTCTCTTGGGCGTGAGGAGCGACTTGTTGCGCCCCAACTGCCCGTGTGGTGCTTCAAGAAGGTCACTGACATTGTTGAAGGCATCGAAATGAGACTGAGCAATATGGCAGGCGGCTATCTCTTTGAGTTTGCAGGTGTTAACTGGGTCTCATCCGAGCAACTATACCTTTGCGGTGAGTTTACAGATGTGGCAATTCAGCATGAACTTCGCTCACAAACAAGTGGTTACGCTGCCAAGCGTTTCATTAAGGCAAAGTACAAGAAACAAGTCCGTGAGGATTTTTCCATCTTCCGCTTGCAGTGGATGCTGTTTGTCGTTTGGCAGAAATGTCTGAGCAATGCCGACTTTAGAGGTAAGTTGTTATCCATCCCCGAGGGTGTGGTACTGGTTGAGGAGACCACTCTTGACACTGGCGGCACGGCTCAGATATGGGGATGTAAGAATCCCGAATTAATAGCCTACCGAAAGGAACTCTCCGAGCGCATCAAGCGATGGAGCGGTGCGAACCTCACCAAGAAGGCTCTTGACCTCAAAATCAACATCGAGACCAATTCAGTCCGCAATATAGGAACTTTCGAGGGTCAGAACAACATAGGCAAGATTCTAATGATTTGCCGTCGCTGCCTCATTGAAGGTATTGAGCCTCCCATCGACCGCGCTCTTCTCAACTCAGCCCACATCACCATCTTAGGCAATCACATTACATTCTAACTCACAACATCTTTCGCTTATGAACATCCATAAGTGCGTCCTTGCTGTGCGCCTACGCCCCGACATGAAGCAGGCAGTTGAAGACACCATCGCCCAACTCCTCGAAGATGAGCTGAAAATCCGTAGCCCAGTATATATCACCGTCTCGCTCACTCTTGACGAACTCGGTCAAGTGACGGATATGCAAACGGATTGGAAGACTGACCTCGAAGCCGCCTATCGCCTTAGACAGCGCATGACTTTCAGCCGTGCCCTGGGGCTTTGCGGTTCGCTATGCCGTTTCGGTGATAAGAATGGCATCTGTCTCAGTCCATTCTACTTTGATGAGATTGTAAGCACATTCAGTTACTTCCTCTCTCATATTCCCAGCCTTGGTGAATATCTCGAAATCACATCATATATAACACCTCCAAATTACACACCTATGAAATTAGTAGTATGCCATAACGCAGATGAGGGAAAGAGCCTCCTCACGCGCTTCATTACCGAGTGTCTCGGTCAAGACGAAAACGACTGGTTCGCCCTACGCCTCAACCTCTCCATCGACACCCGCACTGATGCGGTGCGAAGTCTCTACGTCGGAACTGGTTGGGTAACTCCCCAGTGGGCTGAGTCAGGCGACCGTGGCCCGGCGTTTGCAGAAAAGAACCGCTTTCAGACCTTCTTTACCGAATGGTTCAAGAACGCTGGCATTTCTCCCACACCAGCCACCACCGAAGCCGTAGTGCGCTTCTTTGAAGTAATGCTCAAGGCTTGCCCCCAGTTAAAAGACTACTTTACCATCATAGAGAAATAATCCGCGCTCACCACTCACGGAGAATGGGCTGTGCTGTCTCTCCATGCACAGTCCATTAACTTACGCAATCCACACCTTATATTATATGGAACACATTCATAACTACCTCACGCTATCCGTTGAAGCCGAGTCGTCCAAGGAGATTGAAGCGACAAACTGGTTGAGTCACGCTCACTATATCTACGCAATCGACCATGAGAGAAACGCTATACTCGTCTTCAATATTCCCAACTGGCTAATCTCGCATCTAAGCGAGAAGTTCGGTATTTCAGAGTGGCGATTTGAGGAGAGTCCGAATCCCCCAAAGCATTACATCAAACTCTTTCGCTTCATCGACTGGCACCTATTCGAGAACGTCAGTAATTATCGTTGGTTCGCACAGCGAGAAGACTTCCGAGCCTTTTCGACTATTGCCGAAAGATATGTTATTATGGATGCTGCCTATTACCATGATGGCTACTCCGCATGGAGGTTGCGGTATTATCTTTCTCGACGGCTCATGGGGATGAGCGCAAAGAATCCTCGACATTGCTATTACTACGATGAAGACAGCGAAGAAATCGCACTCCTAAGAAAAACAGTCATACCTCCGCTGGCAGAGACGCAGAAAAAACTGAATGTACCATCTACTATCCGTTATCCCATCGACCTTGATATTTGGCTCGACCGAGACAGACTTTATATAGGCTGGTTTGTGAATGACTTATATGTTTACTCCTTCCGTGGGCTGTTTGAAAAACTCAACGTAATCACAAACGAAATGAACCCATGGTTCGAGAAGAACGGCTATTCGCGCAATACACGCGACCAATCCGAAATTGACAGCTTCCTCGCACGACTGCGCCAACATAACTTAAAAGATTAGGCTGTCACACTTTGATGGTGTATCAAATGCTCTCAGAAAGATTAAAATGGCACACCTCAACAGTTGGTACAGTACTCTGTAATTCCCAGGAAAATTTTTACCTTTATACGGGACACGGATGTGCGCCCCTTAAGGCATGGAGGGAGGAAGGGGGTATGGAGGGTTACCTATATCACGGTCTTTCAATCCTTTAAGCGTTTCAAACATCTGATTACAACACTCCCAGGCTTCTCTGCTACAGCCTTAGAGGATGCGCTAAAAGTGTAGCACATTGAGGTTGTGAGAATTACAAAATTTTTGTAACTTTGCAGTCGCAAAGCCAACTGAAACGGAAGAGACAGAGAAAATCCCAGCAGACAGCACGGAATTTTCAGCTTAACTGACTGTCCTACAGCGCGCCTGCAAAATCAAAAACAACCCCGATTTTCAACCCCGATGAAACGAACAGCAAACATAACTCACGATATATCAGCCCATTCACAAATTAAACGCTTAATCGAGTGGGAATAACCCAACTCCTACACACCAAGATATTAACTTTTTAATCTACATAAAAGGTGGGCACCAATTGTGGGTGACCCATCTTTTTCTTTATACCTCCTGAATTCTCTTAAAATATCTATTTCCTGCAACCCTCGCCCCAAAAACACCCTCATCAAAGATTCACATCCAAAGAATGCCCCCCAATTTATTTTTTTCACGGAATCCGGAATTCTAATTTCCTTGAGATTCACGCAATAAAAGAAGGCCCTCATACCAATCTCAGTCACAGTATCGGGAATTTCAACAGAAATAAGACTTTGAGAATTCCAGAATGCATCTTGATTTATAATACTTACAGTTGGCGGAATCACTAAATGCGACACTTCCTCTCCTGCTATATATAATCGTTTGGTATAACTTGATGGGTTAAATGCAAAATACATCTCACACACAGTCTCTACACTTGCAAATTCCACTGTTTCCAATTTCTCACAACCCATAAATGCCTGTTTACCTATAAAACTTACTGATTCCGGAATATACAGATACTTCAACGACTCACAACCATCAAATGCTTCCCGACCTATGCTATAAAGATTTTCCGGAAATATAAGTTTTGTCAGCGCCGAGCAGCTTGAAATTACCTGTCTCACCATACTCTTTTGCTTCTTTGGTTATACAGGTTCTGCTTATCTCGTCAACAATTGTGTAGACCACTGATTGACCCTCATACTCATATATGAAATCTCTTGATTTTCCTTTGTTTCTCATTGATTTAGGTTTTTTATCTTCTCTGAAAAGTTAATAATCTTTCTCAATTTACGAACTTGCTAAGACTGATTTATGTGGAGGTTGATAATGAGATATGAATGGATAAACATTTCGGGGAAGTTGGTTGTTAATTTAGAAAAATAGATGTAACTTTGCACCGGATTAAGGCAACCGCGCTTGCCTATGCTTCCGCCGGAAGCCATGCAGGTTTCTGCCTTTTCTCTCCTGCTCGTCTCACGCTTTCACCTCCCCTACGGCCCGCTCGCAGTAATAAAGCTGAGGCAATCTGATGCATAGCCGCATTATTCATCACTCCATCGCTCTTTTCAGAGCGAACCCCACAAAATCGTTAACTATCTCTCCTCCACACCAGTTTCAATTATCCCACGCATAATGCGCCGACATGATTCATGCGGCTCGGAATATGCGGAAATTCAACTCAGAATCAACCTCTTTTAAGCGAAAATGTTTAATATATCAGAGCTTCAGGAAAAACCGGAAACCGAACTCAAGCAGATAGCAGAAAAAATGGGCATGGAAAAAGCCTCTTCTGCTTCTACAGACAATCTCATAAATTTCATTCTCGACCAGCAGGCCATTGATTTCGCGGCAAATGCAGCCGAGAAAAAACGCCGAGGCCCGAAACCCGGTGCAAAACCCGGACGCCCACGTAAAAACGCAACCGCAGAGCCCGAAGCGGCCTCCGAACCCGAAAATACCGACCAGGCTTCAGCTCAGCCCGAAGCTCAGGCACCCGAACGGCCGGCTCCCAAACGACGCGGACGCAAGCCTAAGGCAGAAAAAGAGGCTCAGCAGGTCGCCCCTACAGCTCCTTCTACCCCTCAGACTCCTGCTGCCGAAGCAGATGCTCCGGCCGCTGAAGCCCTGCAGAAGCCCGAAGAGGTGGCTGCCGAAAATCAGGAACCGCGCGAAAAACCCCGTCGCGGACGTCCGCGCGGCTCACGCAATCATAATTCTGAGCCTACAGCTTCTGCTGAAACCCTGCCGCTGGCCGAACCGGAAACGGATCATCGCGACGACCTGACTCTTCTCGCTCCCCTCCCCGTGGCTCTTCCCGCTGCTGAATCAGAAGACTTCAATCAGGCGGCCAATACACGCCCCCAACAGCAACCTGAAGAAGAGCAGAAAAAAGTCTCTGCCGGGCAGGAGCCGGAAGGAGCGCCCGAACAGACTAAGGCTCCCGACAATCAGCCCCGACGCGATTTCCGCCCCAAGAACAACGGTGGCGAGTTCGGAGCATTCTTCCCTCGTTCGGAAGGACGTCGATTCGTGCCCCGTTCGCAGCGCGAGAAAGAAGAAGCGGCCGCCGCTGCCGCCGCCGCTGCCGCCACAGCCCCAATAGTTATCGGCGAGCCATGGCAGGAACAGCGCAACCCCAACCAGCAGCCCAAGAATAAGAAGCAGAAAAACCGCAATAACCAGCAGCCACAGCAGCCCCGTCAGGAGCAGCAATACAACTTCGACGGTATCATCCAGGCGTCAGGCGTGCTCGAAATAATTCCCGAAGGCTACGGTTTCCTCCGTTCGAGCGACTATAACTATCTCTCTTCGCCCGACGACGTTTATGTGACCCAGCAGCAGATAAAATCCTACGGTCTCAAGACCGGCGACGTGGTGGAAGCCTATGTGCGTCCCCCCCGCGAAGGTGATAAGTATTTCCCTCTCACGAGCGTGATTAGCGTCAACGGACGCTCACCGGAATTTATCCGCGACCGTGTGCCATTCGAACATCTCACCCCTCTCTTCCCCGACGAGAAATTCGACCTCACAAGCGGACGCACTTGCAATATCTCAACCCGCGTGGTCGACATGTTCTCGCCCATAGGCAAAGGTCAGCGTGGTCTCATCGTAGCCCCTCCCAAAACCGGTAAGACCATACTTCTCAAAGATATAGCCAACGCTATTGCCGAAAACCATCCGGAAACCTATATCATGATTCTCCTCATCGACGAGCGTCCGGAAGAGGTAACCGACATGAGCCGCAGCGTCAATGCCGAAGTTATCGCATCTACTTTTGACGAACCCGCCGAGCGCCACGTGAAAATTGCCGGCATCGTGCTCGAAAAGGCCAAACGCCTTGTGGAGTGCGGTCATGACGTGGTGATACTCCTCGACTCAATAACCCGTCTGGCGCGTGCCTACAACACCGTGTCGCCGGCCTCCGGCAAAATCCTCTCCGGCGGTGTCGACGCCAACGCCCTCCAGAAACCTAAGCGCTTCTTCGGAGCCGCACGCAATATCGAAAACGGAGGCTCGCTCACCATCATCGCCACCGCCCTCACCGAAACAAGCTCTAAGATGGACGAAGTGATCTTTGAAGAGTTCAAGGGCACCGGCAACATGGAACTGCAGCTCGACCGCAAACTCTCCAACAAGAGAGTGTTTCCCGCTGTCGACATCATGGCGTCAAGCACACGTCGCGACGATCTCCTGCTGCGCAACGAAACCCTCAACCGCATGTGGATTCTCCGCCGCTTCCTCTCAGACCGCAATTCTATCGAAGCGATGGAATTTATCAAAGACCGCATGGAGCGCACCACTGACAACGACGAATTACTCCGCACCATGGGCGACTGATTTCACCTCTTCAGCGCTCCTGCAGCAACGCTCCAGCCACAAGCGCCTTCCTCCGGTTGCGGAGGCAGGCGCTATTTTTTTGCCCGGGAAGCGAACAAATGCCTCACACCAGGCGTTGAAAAGAAAAATCGTTTCAACACCTACACACAACCCAACATTCATGGACAAGAAATCTATCAAAGGCACTCGCACCGAATCAAACCTCCTCAAATCATTTGCCGGTGAATCTCAGGCACGCGGCCGCTACACCATCTTTGCCGAAGTGGCTCAGCAGGAAGGCTACGAGCAGATTGCAGCAATCTTCCTCGAAACAGCCGCTCAGGAATATGCCCATGCAAAACGCTTCTTCAGCTTTCTTGAAGAGGGCATGCTCGAAATCACCGCATCCTATCCCGCCGGTCCGGTAGGCGACACCGCCACCAACCTCCGCGAAGCCGCAGCCGGAGAGCATGAGGAGTGGGCCGATATGTATGTTGAGTTTGGTCAAGTGGCCAAAGAAGAGGGCTTTCCCCTCATCGCCGCTCTCTTCAACAATGTGGCCAAGGTCGAGAAAGGCCATGAAGAGCGCTACCGCCGCCTGCTCGAAAGAGTGACCACCGACACTGTGTTCACCTCCGAAGAGCCTGTGGAATGGCAGTGCCGCTACTGCGGATTCACCCACAAAGGCACCTCAGCGCCCAAGCGCTGTCCGGCCTGCGAAAAGCCCCAGGGCTTCTTCGAGCGCAAAGCAGACAACTACTAAACCTCTGATAACCGGACCGGGGCGACAAGGTTTCTCTTCCTTGCCGCCCCGGTCTTCTATATAAACAAAACAATGTCTGCTGAGCCTTTTTAACCGGCCGAAATCACTCTTTTGGCACCGATGAAATTACGGCTGAAATAGCCGTCGTCAGGAAATGACTGATAGCTCACTCCCTTGCTGCTTGAGGCATGGATGAAGGTGCACGCACCGCTCATCTCATCGACCTCAACCACCATAGCCACATGCCCAACACGTCCTTTGCCGCTACGCGGGCTGCTGAAAAACATCAGGTCGCCCGGACGAAGCTCCTCTTTGCTCACCTCCTCGCCTTGCGAATACTGCATCTTCGAGGTGCGGTTGAGCTCTATCCCGGCAGTGCGGAATATATAGCTCGTAAAGCCGGAGCAGTCAAATGTTTTCGGACCGGTGGAACCATATCGGTAGCGACGCCCCACAAACTGCGAGGCGAATCCGGCTATATCGGCGGCCACCTTGCTCATCAACTCCTCTTCGGTGGCGGCTCCCTCTGCCGGGTCGTTGAGACTAAAGAGATTGGCCGGGAGATCATGAATGGTCCACGACGTCGAATCAACATTAATATCCAGTTTCAGTGGCGGAACAGTATTAGCCTTTCCGGCAAATGAAATCAAACATACCATAGCGATAACCGCTGCAAAAATCTTTTTCATGACATTATTATTTTTGAAATCTATCTAATCAAACCATCAGAGCCCGACGGTCTCTTTTCCGACTGCAAAATTACTAACAATCAGCGCCATAGTCAACCCCCTGATTTCACACTGCACCACACTTCGGCTAAAATTATATAACCGATGAATATTTTTGCATATCCCAACACATCTATCCCTTCGGGCCCTATTCCCTTATCGGTCAGCTATCTGCCCGCAAGCGTCGCCATCAAAAAAGACCGATGCCGCAGAGATAATTCCGCAGCATCGGTAAGGTTGTGAAAATCAAGCGTCGGTGCAATACCTTATTTCACCTGATTTAACTGTTTCTTTCACATTTGCCAACTCATATTAGCTCGAATTCAAGCACACCTCCCGCCATTATCTCGTCGTAGGTCACATAAGGGCGGGAGAGCACCTCACCATTGAGCCGGGCAGAAGCTATGCGGTGGCGTTCGGCCGACACCCCCGGAGCCTTGACAGTGAAACTGCCGCCGGGCACCGCAACCACCGCCTCCTCAAAAAGCGGCGATCCGAACCAAAACCTCGCCCCTGCCGGTTCGGCCTGATAGAATCCTAAGGACGACAGCACAAACCATGCCGACATCTGCCCGGCATCCTCATTTCCGGCAATACCGTCGGGTGTGTCGCTATAAAGGGTGTCGAGCACCTGCCTCACACGGGCTGAAGCCTTGGCCTGCTCGCCGAGCATGGTGTAGAGATATATCGCATGATGTCCAGGCTCATTGCCGTGGACATACTGACCTATCATACCGCTGATATCGGGCGACACATCCTCGCCCGTAAGCACAGGCGATGCGGCGAAGAGCGAGTCGAGGGCGGCCACTGTAGCCTCACGCCCTCCGAACATCTCCACCAGCCCGTCAACATCCTGCGGCGCAAGCCATGTGTATTGCCACGCATTGCCCTCGCAGTAGTCATTGTTGCGATGAGCCGTATAGTTGGGGTCGAAAGGTGTGCGCCAACTACGGTCGGCCATCCTACCGCGCACAAAACCGGTTGACGGGTCGAAATAACTGCGCCACGAACGGCTCCGCTGCTCATATTTGCGTGCAGTCACACTATCGCCGAGCGATGCGGCAGCGGCGGCAATAGCTCCGTCGGCCACGGCATATTCCATGTCCCATGCAATGGCCTCCTTCATCAGATCGCACGGTATATATCCGTAGGCCTCCCTCAGCGCTCCACCGCGGGCTGTGTCAGATGCCGTGACGGTCATGGCCTTCAGCGCACGGTCCGTGTCGACACCGGGCAGACGCTTCACCACCGCATCGGCCACAGCGATGATGCCTGGATTGCCAATCATGCAGTCGGTCTCATTGCCCCAGAGATGCCACACCGGCAGCCGTCCCTGGCTGTCGAAGATATCGAGCATCGTATTGGCTATCTCGCCGCTCCTCTCCGGCTCTATGATAGTGAGCAGCGGCAACTGAGCGCGATAAGTGTCCCAAAGCGACAGAATGGTATAGGCCGGAGACGCTCCGGCGTCATTGAAAGCCGCAGGCAGAATCATGGAGTGATAGAGCGCCGTGTAAAACTTCCGCAGGTCTGCGTCTGAAGCCTCGCCGCCTATCTTTATGTCTGCCAGACGGTCGTTCCATTTCTTTGACGCCGCTGCCGCAGTGGCGTCAAAATCCCATCCGCCCAGCTCGGCAGCCAGATTGGCCTCGGCAGCCTCAACCGATGTGGCCGACAGAGCCACCTTCATCATCACGCTGCGTGCAGTGTCGGAGGGGGCGAAGCCCACTCGTCCGTAACGGTTATCGCGCCCGTGGAGCGTAAACTCCTCAAAAGGCTCCGAAAATTCGGCCACGAAATATACCTTCTGATCCTTGGCCCATCCGGTGGAGTGACGGTGGCCAGCTATGCGGCGGTCGCTCACCGGAATCATCTCTACAGATGTCGGGCTGTCCCAGCAGCCACCGTTCTGCAGGTCAATGACCACCGCCGATGAATCGCCGGCCGGAAAGGTGTAGCGGTGTATCCCCACTCTCTCTGTGGCGGTCAGCTCGGCTGTGATTCCATATCGTTCGAGCGGAATGCTGTAGTAGCCCGGCCTTACCACCTCCCTGCTCCGGTCGCCATAGCTCCAGAGCCCTGACTCGGCATCATCCTGATGGCCACGCGCATATGTCACCTCACCGACCACCGGCATCACGGTTATGTCGAAAAGATCGCCGATACCGGTGCCCGAAAGATGGGTATGGGAGAAGCCAATAATCGTGCTGTCGCTGTCATGATAGCCTGAAGTCCAGTCCCATGCCTGCGGAATGCTCGTAGGGCCGAGCTGCACCATGCCGAATGGCACGCTCGCTCCCACAAACACGTGTCCGTGGGCGCCGCTCCCTATTTTTGGGTCTACATAGCGGGTGAGGTCTGTGGCCGCAATCTCGTCATGACGGGCAGTGCAGGCCGCCGCAACCACTCCGGCCGCGGCGACCGCTATTGCTGTCAGTCTCATTTGCGGGGCCGGGAGGAGAGTTTCATATCCACGCGGCCGCCGTTGAGCAGCTCGTCATGCGACACACGATACTTCTTCAGCGGCTTGCCGCCCAGCTCCATAGACGAGATGTAGATATCATCGGGCGACGTGCGCTCCGCCTCTATAGTCAGCGTCTTTCCGTCGGCCAGGTCTATCTCCACCTCATCAAACACCGGAGTGGTAAGCGTGTAGAACGGTTCGCCCGGACAGTCGGGATAAAATCCCATCATCGAGAATACAGCCCATGCCGACATTGTGCCGGTGTCGTCATTGCCCGGTATGCCATCGGGCTTCGATGTGAAATGCTTGTCGAGCAGACGGTTCACCTCGCGCTGTGTGCGCCATTCCTCTCCGCCGAATCGGCTGAACAGATAGGGATAGGCTATATCAGGCTCGTTGGCCGGATCATAGAGGCCTTCGTCAAACACCTTCTGGAGCTTGTCGACAAACTGCCGCTTGCCTCCCATCAGTTTGGCCAGACCTTCCACATCGTGGGGCACGAAGAAGGTGTAGTTCCACGCGCTTCCCTCATGAAATCCCGGCACCTCCTCGAAGTTTTCGCCCTGGCGGGGATTGAACGGAGTCAGGAATGTGCCGTCGGCCTTGAGCGGACGCAGGGTGCCGCTCTCTTTCGAATAATAGTTTTTGTAGCCGGCCGCACGCTTGCGCAGTTCGGCGGCAAACTCCTTGTCGCCCCGCTCTTCGGCCATCCATGCCAAAGCATTGTCGGCCACGTAATATTCCAGAGCGTGCGACACCGAGTTGTCGCCCGACATATCTCCGGCATAGAACCCGAGAGGCACATAACCCTTCTCGATATACGGGTCTATGTCAGGACGCATCGGATTGAGCGCGCCGGGAGTTGTGGCCGAGCGCTTCATGGCCGCATAGGCCGCGTCTATATCGAAGTCGGTGATACCCTTGCGCCAGGTGTCGACAATCACGGGCAGAGCCGGATCGCCCTCCATGGTAAAGGTCTCGCGTCCATAGAGCTCCCATTTCGGCAGCCAGTTCCACTCCTTCGACATATCCACCATGCTCTTCACCATATCAAGCTGACGCTCAGGATAGACGAGAGTCATGAGCTGATGCAGGTTGCGGTAGGTGTCCCAGAGAGAGAACACTGTGTAGCGGTCATAGTCGGCCTTGCCTGTGCCGGAGTTTTCCATCAGAGGATATTCACCGTTCACATCGCTGAGCAGATTCGGATGAATCAGAGCATGGTAAAGACCGGTGTAGAACACCCTTTTCTGCTCCTCCGTGCCACCCTTCACTCTTATGCGGCCCAGATCATCGTTCCATTTCTTCGTGGCTGCCGAACGGATATCATCGAAAGTGAGACCCTGCTGCTCCTTGTCGAGATTCTCGCGGGCATTGGCGATAGACACAAACGACACACCCATTCTCACTTCCACCTGCTCTCCCTCCTTGAGATCGTCGTAGGTGAACCAGTAGCCTATATCATCACCCGAAAGCTCGCGGCCATAGCGGGTGTAGAGCTTATAGTTGCCGGCATCCTTGTCCCATGCCGACTCTACCCCCATAGGGCGCTGCATCTTCCAATAGCCCGACGCATCAGGCTTGCGGCTCACGCGCATCACGAAATAGATCGGAAACACGGCCTGCGGATTGTAGCAGAAAGTGCCCATCAGCTTCGAGCCCTCAATCTCGGTGTCGCTCACACGGCGCACGGTTGCCCCGCTCTCGTTGGTGAGCCCCTCACCGAGATTTATGAGGATATTACCCTTTCCGGCCGGAAAGGTGTAGCGTTCGGCCGAAGTGCGGGCTGTAGCCGTAACCTCGGTCAGAATATCATATTTCTCCAGACGGTTGGAGTAGTAGCCCGGCACAGCGGTCTCGTCCTTGTAGGCCGAACCATATTTGCGGTAGTCAGGCTCCAGATCGCCGGTAGTGGAAATGGTGAGCAGCGAACCGAGCTCCGGACACCCCACGCCGCTGAGATTCACATGAGCATAGCCGGTGAAAAACTTATTGTTGATTTCATAGGGAGTAGACCACCATCGGGAGTCTTTATCGTAACGGTTGGTCTCTGAGCCCATCACATTGAAGGGCACCACAGACATCATGCCGTTGGGCACTATCGCGCCGGGGTTGGTGGTGCCATAGTTGGTGGTGCCAACAAACGGATTCACCCAGCGGGTATAGTCTTCGGCCTGAGCCTGACAAGTCACGGCTGCCGCAAGCGCGGCGCCAAGCAGATAGAGTCGGGGATTTGGCATAGGTTTAGGTTGTGTAAAATTGCAATTTCTCACAAAGTTACAACATAGACCTGCCAATTCCTCGGCTTTATCCCTCAATTTTTCAGGCTATACCTGATAATATATGTTAAAATGTAAACTCTTCCAGAGTCATAGTGGCCAGCTCCTGAAGCTGCGGCACAATACGCTTGAAATGGTCTGAAGCCATGTGGGCCTCAAGATCTTCGCGCGACTCCCAGGTCTCCACAATCATAAAACGGTCGTCGGCTGTGAGCGAACCGTAAAGGTCGTAGGCAATACAGCCCTTGTCGTGAAGCGACAGTTCCACGAGTTCGGTGGCTGCCTCGATGAGCGGCTTGCGCCGCTCGCTCTCCTCTATAAGGAGCGAACAGTTGAGTCTTATCATATCTTTTTTTGTTTTAGAGTTATTCTATTATTCTTCTGGTTGTGTAAACGTCCGAGTCATAAAAATTGTTGGAACCGGAGTTGGCTAAAAGCATAAAACTCGCTAAATTTGTTATCACTTAAAACATTACTCCTATGACTCAGAAACCCACACCGGTGGTGCTGCTCACCGGATATCTCGGCAGCGGAAAAACCACCCTTCTCAACCGTATTCTCTCAAACCGTCGCGGCATACGTTTTGCCGTGATAGTCAATGATATCGGCGAAGTCAATATCGACGCCGCCCTGATTCAGAAAGGGGGCATAGTAGGCTCGCCCGAAAATCCCGACGACCTCGTGGCGCTCCAGAACGGATGCATCTGCTGCACTCTCAAGAGCGACCTCATGCTTCAGGTGAGCCAGCTCGTGGCCTCGCGCAAGTTTGATTATATAGTGATCGAGGCGTCCGGCGTATGCGAGCCCGAACCTATTGCCCAGACTCTCTGCACCATGGAGCGCATGGCAGCCGGAAGCTCCGACCACAATGCCGCCCGCCTCGACTGCATTGTCACCGTGGTCGACGCCCTGCGCATGCAATCTGAATTTGACTGCGGAGAAAAACTCCGGCGCAACGATATTGAGGAAGACGATATAGAAAACCTCATAATCCAGCAGATTGAATTCTGCAACATCGTGGTGCTCAACAAGATTTCCGAAGTCTCTCCAGAAGAGGCCGGAAGGCTGCGCACCATCATCCGCACTCTCCAGCCGGAAGCCGAGATTATCGAAACCGACTTTGCCGACATAGACCTCGCCAAGATTCTTGACACCGGGCTGTTTGACTTCGACAAAGTGGCCACCTCCGCCCGATGGATCAAGGAAATCGAAAGCCCCCAAGATGACCATGAGGAGCACGGACACCACCATCACCACCATGAGCACGAACATCATGAGAATGAGGATGACCACGATCACCACCACCATGACCATGACTGCGACCACGATTGCCACCACCATCACCACCACCACGGGGAGGGAGAGGCCGAGGAATATGGCATAGGCACATTTGTCTACTACCGCCGCAAACCTTTTGACCTCGATATGTTTGACTATGTGGCGGGCCGCAAATGGCCCAAGGAGATTATCCGCACCAAGGGGCTGGTCTATTTCAGCAACAGCCGCGATATGTCTTATCTCTTTGAGCAGGCCGGAGTGCAGAAACGGCTCACTCAGGCCGGACTCTGGTTTGCCACCGCCCCCGAAGAAGACCTTGAGGCGCTCAAACTCGAAAATCCCGACATGATGCGCGACTGGGATGCCGAATATGGCGACCGGATGATAAAGCTCGTGATTATCGGACAGCATCTCGACCGCGAACGCATCACTGCCCTGCTCGACAGTTGCCTCGCCGACAGCTGACCCCGCCGGGTTCTGCCATAAATCTTTTGTCTAACCATCACCCACATATTATCAACAGATGAAACAACAGCACAAAGTCGTTGGGATAGGCGAAGTGCTCTGGGACATGCTCCCCGACGGGAAAAAACTCGGAGGAGCCCTTGCCAACTTCGCCTATCATGCAGGACAGTTCGGACTGCCGTCGATAGTGGTCAGTGCCATAGGCTCCGACTCTCTCGGCCGGGAGCTTATCCACGCCCTCGAAGAGAAAAATCTTCACTATGAGATAGCCACCGTTGACCACTATCCCACAGGTACTGTGGCTGTAGAGCTCGACAGCACGGGAATCCCCACCTACGATATAACCCGCAATGTGGCATGGGACCACATACCGGTCACCGACAATCTCATGGCGCTTGCCGTTGACACGGCCGCCGTGTGTTTCGGCTCTCTCGCACAAAGGTCGCCTGAAAGCCGAGCCACTATCATGAACTTCATCGACGCTATTCCCGCCGAAAACTCACCGCTCATTGTGTTTGATGCCAATCTACGCCAGGATTTCCACACTCCGGAGATTCTCACCACATCGATGAGCCGTGCAAATGTGCTGAAGATCAACGACGAGGAGCTGCTGATGCTCCGCGATATGCTCTCGCTCGACTCCTCTTCTTCCGAAGCCGGAATGTGCCGCGATCTCATGGAGCGCTATTCGCTCTCCACCCTGATTCTCACCTGCGGCATAAACGGCAGCCATGTGTTCACAGCCACTGAATCATCCTTTCTGCCTACGCCGAAAGTCAAGGTGGCCGACACCGTGGGAGCCGGCGATTCGTTTACCGCCGCTTTCATAGCTTCGCTGCTCAAGGGCCGCTCAATAGCCGAAGCCCACCGCAAGGCCGTAGACACCTCTGCATTCGTCTGCTCATCGTTCGGAGCCATGCCGAAACTCCCCGTCCCGATTGTGGAATAGCTCATCCGGTGGCTGCGGGCAATATACTGCCCTCCGGATCTGAGGCTCCGGAAAGAGCGGGCTCATCGCATAGCGACGACACTTTGCGCATGCGCTTCAACCTGCGCTCCACTCTGTCGCCGGCATCAAGCGCATCGCCGTCGGCACCCTCCCCTGAGCAAGCGCCTTTCCGCTTCCTCACCTTAGGCTCACGCGCTATGTGGGGCGCAATCTCATAGATCACTTCGAGCACCCGGCGCCGCTCTGCCCGCTCAAGAATAAATGGCAGATAGAGTTTGCGCCAGTCGTCGAGCTTCTTTTCGGCAATCCTCACACTCTCTCTGAGCAGGTCGCGCGCCAGACGTTCGGGAGCCGACAGGCATGCAGCAGGCCCTACCACCTCTCCGAGCCGACGCTTCAGAGAGGTCACTTCACTGATGAGCGCCGCCTCCTCCTTGCCGGGGCGGCGTTCCCCCTTGCGGTTCCATCCCCGGCGCCGCTCCTTCACCGGATTGGCGGCTATAACAGTTATCGGACAATCGGCCGCCGCCATCCTGCGAAACTCCGCAGAGAAGAGCGTGGACCACCGCCGGGCATTGCCATGCACAATCACCATGCCCACCTCTGGAGCTGCCGGCATTATCACCCTGCGCATCTCCATATAGCGGGTGCCATGGGCGGTGTCGGGACATCGGTCAGCTTCCAGCACAAGAGCATTGAGAAACCGCTGCCCGTAGGCACTCAGCGGACTCCTGATAGTCGACGGAATGAAATGACCTGCCGGAGCGCGGCCGCATATCTCACGGGCAGCCCGGAGGCCGCGGGCCATCACAAGAGTGTGGCTCACTCTCCTGCTCTGCCCCATTTCATTGACTATCTCGTCAAGCCAGCGCACATAATCCACCAGCAGCTCTTTGACCATCTCGCCACATTTGCCATCGTCGTGCACCCACACATGTCTGGGAAGCTCCGTCTGGCTCCTCAGCCATTCGAGAGTGGCTATCACCCGACGGTGAGCACCGCCGAGCATCTTGCCCGCCCATCTCTCGAACTCAGCCACAGCCTCAGATGCCACGGCATATTTCTCGTCGGCCTTGCAGGTCACATCTTCCAGATATGTAAATTCAGGTGCATTCATGACTCATTGATTACGACGGCAAAGTTACCGCCGCCGTCACCCCCCACGCTGCTATTTTCCCCATCTGTGCAGCTATCGGGCGGCTATTTTCTGCCGGTGAGCAGCCGCAGCCGGCGGCTGAAAGCCATAAACACTGGGTCTCTCCTCCCTTTCACCATCGCTATATAATTGATTTTACCCTTGATAGCTCGGGCGAAATCCACATCTTCACCGCCCCTGAAATCGCGTCGGTAAATGCCCGATGCCTCTTCATATCCACGGGTCTCCCACAGATGCAGGCATACCCTCAGATTCTTTACGAAATCGCGGCTCACATTTATCCGCTCATTAACGGTGAGTCCGGTCACACTCTGCCGGTGTCCTGCACCCTGCTGCTTTATCTTCCGGCGGTTGAGCTTGAAACCCTCCTCTGCCACTATCCTTTCAATCAGCTTCATGTCTGCAGCGCTCATCTTCCGGATTTCCCTGCCACTAAGAGTGAGGTCGTCGGCATAGCGCGTATAGGCATAGCCCCTCTCTCTTGCAAACCCCGCCAGCCTGCGGTCTAACCGGCCGAGCACTATGTTAGAAATCATCGGAGAGCTTGGCGCACCCTGCGGAAGCATCTCGCCTTTCTCGCCGTCAGGCATGCTCACAAGGCTGCAAAGCATATTCACCGCCTCATGGCTCTCAAGCCATTCCCGTGTCTCGCGCTTCAGCGACTCGCGCACCATTCGTTTGGTCACAGACGGAAAGAAGTTTTCTATATCGAGATTCACCACCACATGGCTTCCGATGTGGGGCAGCGCATTGTCTGTCACGCTTCGGCCGCACACAAACCCCGTGGCACACTCCATCACCCCCACCCTCGCCTGAAGCAGCAGATTGATAGCCCGCTGGATATCCCTGAGCCTCCCGGTGGGAGCTGCTATCTGCCGCGCCCCGCCCGAACGTTTCGGTATGCTGAAAGTGCGGTAGCACTCCTTCCGCACCGCTTTAGTAGAGAGCCGGCGCAGATGACTGAGAGTCAGCTCGCCCAACGGCCAAAGGTCAAGCAGCTCCCCGCAGCGGCATATCGCAACAGCCAGATCGCGGGGCGACTTCACCGTCCCGGTGCCCAGATATTCTCGTGCAGCCTCTGCTATGTGGCTCTCTTTCATCTGATTTTGAAGTTAGTTGTGAAATAAAGCAATCGGGGCAGCTCCACGCCTTCGTAGTCAAGGGTCTGAGGATTGCAGTGAGGAGACCGAGAGTGAGTAAAGCATAAGCGGGAGCCGCAGGCGGACCTTATGGATAACTCATTCGACCTCTCCGAGAGTGCAAGACCATGAGCCGCCGTAGCGACCGTTGGGGTGCGCCGCTCCAAGACGAGCGGCGAAATCTGCCGGATGCAGCAGACAGAATAGTGCCAAATGAGGCTATGCGGCAAGCCGCAACCTCGTTTAGACACAACAGCAAGGGCCGGAGGGAGCCGCCACGATTGCAACTGCCCGCAAATTTAATCAATTATTGCTTTCAACCACCGCTTTTTGGAAATTTCTTTTTGAAAGTCGGCTAATTTCCCCATTCTCCTACAATAAAATAGCTAAAAATGAGATCGTTTACTTCATCAGTATTTATTTTGGGAGGATAGTTGAGGCCCAGTCCGGTACATCTTCAGTATAAGATTTCACCACCTCGCCATTGCTCATGCGGAACAGAATTCGTGCATCAGCATCCTCCACAGAGTTATCGTAAACATACAGGCGATCGACAATGGGAGCTAAAAGCTGACAGTTGGCGATAGACTTGTCGTAACGAGAAATAATCTTGGGTATGGGGACATCGTGACCTCCATTCAATACGCGGTTAGCAACACGTTTAGCATTGATTGTAGGAGATTCGGTTGATACAAAAAATAACCTTATAAAGAATCCGGCCATTTTTGCCCTTAATATATAATCCACCTTATCACCTGCCGACATTACTGTCTCGAAAATATGGCTTTTACGTTCGGCCAGGCATCTCTCGCGCCAATCGTTACAATAGTTAGCTGCCCTGAGAACAGCCTCACGGTCGTTCCAATCTCCGAAAACATCACGAGCCACATTGTCGGGATTGATATATTCCGAATCTTCCAACCACTCATGATGAAGAATCTTTGAGGTAACAGAAGTTTTACCCGACCCATTGGGCCCGGCAATCACAATAAGCACAGGTCGATGCTCAGTAGCTACCATTCTTAATTCTATTTATGGCATCGCCCCATTTCTCTTGTGCCGCTTGTGAGGCTGCCTCGATACCGGCAGCCACACGTTCGGCAGCCCGGCGAGTGCTTTCGCGTGCATCCTCGGCAACCTCCCGCATGATCTGAGCCATACGCTCATCGCCCGGCTCCTCCATCGACGTGAGCCGATAGCTATTCATCTCTGCTTCCGACATAGGCTTGAATAAAAAAAATAGTTACGACTCAAAGTTACAAAAAAGATTTCTAACCGCATGGATAATCTCCTCTTCCAGACAAAAAAATCGCGGCCCCCTGACCAATATCAGGGGGCCGCGGATATTATCTGTGGTTACCGCTATGTAGCGGTCCGGTTATCTTACTTCACTTCCTCGAAGTCAACGTCGGTCACACCGTCGCCGTTACCGGGCTGAGGGCCGGGGTTAGGCTGTCCGGCTCCGGGGTTGGCCTGAGCCTGTGCCTGAGCGTTGTGGATAGCCTGCTGAGCTGCGCCGAAAGCTGCTTCAACTTCCTTGATGGCGCTGTCGATACCGGCGATATCCTGAGCCTTGTGAGCCTCTTTGAGCTTGGTGAGGGCGGTTTCGATAGGAGCCTTCACATCGGCGGGTATCTTGTCGCCGAGCTCAGAGAGCTGCTTCTCGGTCTGGAAAATCATGGTGTCGGCCTGATTGATCTTGTCGGCACGCTCCTTCTCCTTGGCGTCGGCGGCTGCGTTGGCGGCTGCCTCGTCTTTCATACGCTGGATTTCGGCGTCGGTCAGACCGCTTGATGCCTCGATACGGATGCTCTGCTCCTTACCGGTTGCCTTATCCTTGGCAGATACGTTGAGAATACCGTTGGCGTCTACCTCGAAGGTCACCTCAATCTGAGGTATGCCACGGGGTGCGGGTGCGATTCCGTCGAGGTGGAATTTACCGAGGGTCTTGTCGTCTTTAGCCATCGGACGCTCACCCTGAAGCACGTGGATTTCTACAGAAGGCTGGTTGTCGGCTGCAGTAGAGAAGGTCTCGCTCTTACGGGTAGGAATGGTGGTGTTGGCTTCGATAAGCTTGGTCATCACTCCACCGAGAGTTTCGATACCCACTGACAGAGGCACAACATCAAGCAGAAGCACATCTTTCACATCGCCTGAAAGCACACCGCCCTGGATGGCTGCGCCTACGGCCACTACTTCGTCGGGGTTAACGCCCTTTGAAGGTGCCTTGCCGAAGAACTTCTCCACAACCTGCTGGATGGCAGGGATACGGGTTGAACCGCCCACGAGAATCACCTCGTCGATATCCTTGGCTGTCATGCCGGCATCCTTAAGAGCCTGCTCACAAGGCTTGATGGTGGCCTGGATGAGCTTGTCGGCAAGCTGCTCGAATTTGGCTCGGGTGAGAGTCTTCACGAGGTGCTTGGGTATACCGTTGACAGGCATGATATAGGGGAGGTTGATTTCAGTAGAGGTTGTGCTCGAAAGCTCGATTTTAGCTTTCTCGGCAGCCTCTTTCAGACGCTGCAGGGCCATGGGGTCCTGACGGAGGTCTACACCCTCCTCTTTCTGGAACTCATCAGCGAGCCAGTCGATAATCACATGGTCGAAGTCATCACCGCCGAGGTGAGTGTCACCATTGGTAGATTTCACTTCAAACACGCCGTCGCCGAGCTCAAGGATGGAGATATCAAATGTACCGCCACCGAGGTCAAACACGGCTATCTTCTGGTCCTTGTTGGCCTTGTCGAGACCATAGGCAAGAGCTGCTGCGGTAGGCTCGTTGACAATACGCTTCACGGTCAGACCGGCAATCTCACCGGCTTCCTTGGTGGCCTGACGCTGAGCGTCGTTGAAGTAGGCAGGCACTGTGATTACAGCTTCAGTCACAGACTGTCCGAGATAATCTTCGGCGGTCTTTTTCATCTTCTGAAGAATCATCGCAGAGATTTCCTGCGGGGTGTAGTCGCGACCGTCGATATCAACACGGGGAGTATTGTTTGCGCCGCACACCACTTTATAAGGCACACGCTTGATTTCGTCCTCCACCTGTTCACAGGTCTCACCCATGAAACGTTTGATAGAGTTGATGGTGCGCTTAGGGTTGGTGATGGCCTGACGCTTGGCGGGGTCACCCACCTTACGTTCGCCGCCATCCACGAATGCTACGATAGAAGGAGTCGTGTTGCGTCCCTCGCTGTTGGGGATCACAACAGGGTCTTTACCCTCAAGTACGGAGACACAGGAGTTGGTTGTTCCTAAGTCAATACCAATAATTTTTCCCATAATAAAAAGTTTTTATGTTTCTGTTTGAATTTTCGGTTATTAATTATTCTCAAGGTCTTCGAGCCACATGGCTTTCTGACCGCTGTCACTAAAGAAACAAACTTTATGCCAAAAAAGTTGACCCGATTTTCAATTCAGAACTATTCAATGTATATCAACCACTTAGCTCCGACAACTCTTATGACACCCCGCTCCTCTGACCACTGACATTATGTCATATCCGCGCTATCCGACCCATAGCAAGGTCGAGACCTGACTCTCATCTCTCTTCCCCGGGTCGCTTTCGTCTGACGGCTCATTCAGGCAGCCTCACGCAGGGAGCGGGGCATGAATGCGGGGAGGCACCGAGGACCCCCTCCCCGCCGCAGCTTCAAAATAAATAATATTAAGGAGGTTTGCGCACTTTGACACAATAATTAATAAAATAATATCATTTACTCGCTTATTGTCAAAAAATTGCTAATTTTGCACTGAATTACGGGCGAATGCGCCATAGAGGGCGCTCTCCGTCGCAATTCAAGCAAAATAATCTAAAAACCAATCATAAATTCTCATCATGGACATTTCCCACATTGAGCATATCGGCATCGCAGTGCCCTCGCTCGAAGAAGCAATTCCGTTCTACGAAAACATGCTTGGCCTCAAGTGCTTCGCTATCGAAGAGGTGGCCGACCAGAAAGTGCGCACAGCCTTCTTCAAGATAGGCCAGACCAAAATCGAGCTCCTTGAGCCCACTGCCGACGACAGCGCTATAGCCAAGTTTATAGCCAACAACGGAGGCCGCGGCGGCATTCAGCACGTGGCTCTCGCCATTGAAGACGGTGTGGCCAACGCTCTGGCCGAAGTTGAAGCCAAGGGCTGCCGCCTCATCGACAAAGCTCCCCGCAAGGGTGCCGAGGGCCTCAACATCGCCTTCCTCCACCCGAAGTCGACCTGCGGCACTCTCATAGAGCTCTGCGAAGACCCCAACAAGTAATCTCCCACTCACGAATCCAACCCTACAACTGATTATGAGTAACCAGCTTGAAAAAGTTCAGGAGCTGATTGCGCTGCGCAATGAGGCTCGTCTGGGCGGCGGCGAAAAAGCCATCCAGAAACAGCACGAAAGAGGCAAATACACCGCCCGCGAGCGCATAGCCCAGCTGCTCGACGAAGGTTCGTTTGAAGAAATCGATATGTTTGTGCGCCACCGCTGCCACAACTTCGGTCAGGAGAAGAAAAGCTTCCTCGGCGATGGTGTGGTGACCGGCTACGGCACAATCGAAGGTCGCCTGGTCTATGTGTTTGCCCAGGACTTCACCGTGTTCGGCGGCTCTCTGAGCGAGACCATGGCCCAGAAAATCTGCAAAATCATGGATATGGCCATGAAGATGGGCGCTCCCGTGATCGGCCTCAATGACTCTGGCGGCGCGCGCATTCAGGAGGGCATCAACGCTCTGGCCGGATATTCCGAAATTTTCCAGCGCAATATCCTCGCCTCCGGTGTGATTCCCCAGATTTCAGGCATCCTCGGCCCCTGTGCCGGCGGCGCCGTCTATTCTCCCGCTCTCACCGACTTCACCATCATGACCAAGGGCATCTCATATATGTTCCTCACCGGTCCGAAGGTTGTGAAGACAGTGACCGGCGAAGATGTGACTCAGGATCAGCTCGGCGGTGCGGAGGTTCACTCCACCAAGAGCGGTGTGGCTCATTTCGCAGCCGCCGACGGCGAGGAGACTCTCAAAATCATCCGCAAGCTCTTCAGCTATATCCCCCAGAACAATCTTGAAGAACCCCCGATGGTGGCCTGCACAGACCCCATCGACCGTCTGGAAGATTCGCTCAACGAAATCATCCCCGACTCGGCCACCCGTCCCTATGACATGTATGAGGTGATCGGCGCCATCATCGACAACGGCGAATTTCTCGAAGTGCAGCGCGACTATGCCAAGAATATCATCATAGGCTTCGCCCGATTCAACGGTCAGTCTGTAGGTATCGTAGCCAACCAGCCGAAATATCTGGCCGGTGTGCTCGACAGCAACGCTTCGCGCAAGGCCGCCCGCTTCGTGCGCTTCTGCGACGCCTTCAATATTCCTCTGGTCACTCTCGTCGACGTGCCCGGCTTCCTTCCCGGCACCGGTCAGGAATATAACGGTGTGATTCTCCACGGCGCCAAGCTGCTCTATGCCTACGGAGAGGCCACTGTGCCCAAAGTCACCGTGACCCTGCGCAAGAGCTACGGCGGCAGCCACATCGTGATGAGCTGCAAGCAGCTGCGCGGCGATATGAACTATGCATGGCCCACCGCCGAAATCGCTGTGATGGGTGGTGCAGGCGCCGTTGAGGTGCTCTATGCCCGCGAAGCCAAGGAGTCGGCCGATCCGGCTGCCGTGCTCAAGGAGAAGGAGGCTGAATACAACAAGCTCTTCTGCAACCCCTACAACGCTGCACGCTACGGTTATATCGACGACGTGATCGAGCCGCGCAACACCCGCTTCCGCATCATCCGCGCCCTGCAGCAGCTCGCCACCAAGAAGGTGACCAACCCTGCCAAGAAACACGGCAATATACCCCTCTGACATCCTCACCAACGAGAGAATCCAAGTTATGAAAAAAAGACTGACAATCCTCTTCGTTGCCTTGACGGCATTTGTTGTCATCGCCTCGGCTCAGGGACGCAAGGCCCTGCGCATCAACGAGGTGATGGTGGCAAACGAGTCGAGCGTGGTAGACGACTACGGCTACCGCAACGGATGGGTGGAGCTTTTCAACTCCAACTTCGCTCCGCTTGAAATCTCAAGCGTGTTTATCACCGACGACCCCGCCAACCCGAAGAAATATCCTGTGCCCCTGGGAGATGTCAATACCCGCATTCCCAAGCGCCAGCATATCGTATTCTGGGCCGACGGAGAGCCCTCAAAAGGCACCTTCCACATGAACTTCCGCCTGAAGCCCAATCAGGACAACTGGATCGGAGTGTATGATGCCGACGGCATCACCCTCATCGACGAGGTGACAATCCCCGCTTCGCTCCTCCCCGACCAGACCTATGCACGCAAGGTTGACGGCGAAGGCTCGGGCGCAGAGGCCTGGGAAGTGCGCACCGGTCAGGGCGACCTCTATGTGACCCCCAGCAGCAACAACATCATCAAAGACACCAACAACAAGGTGGACATGTTTGCCGAAAAAGACAAAAACGGCTTTGGCATGACAGTGATGGCGATGTGCATAGTGTTTAGCGCGCTTTTGCTTCTGAGCGTATGCTTCTATATCATCAGCAAAATCGGCGAGAGCATCTCCAAGCGCAACAAAGTGAAATCGCAGGGCATGCAGCTCAGCGAGCTTGAGAAAGACAATCGTCCGGACCACGACTCCGGCGAAGAGATCGCCGCTATCGTGATGGCTCTCCACGAGCATCTCGACACCCACGACCGTGAGAACACCGTGCTCACCATCAATAAGGTGAAGCGCGCCTACTCACCCTGGAGCTCGAAAATCTACAGCATGCGTGAAAATCCCCACCGTTAACTATAATTATTGACAGCAATGAAAGAATATAAGTATAAAATCAACGGCAACACATATAAAGTAGCCGTCGGCGACATTGACAACAACGTTGCTCAGGTAGAGGTCAACGGTATCCCCTACAAGGTGGAGATCGACGCTCCCCAGAAGCCTGTGACAATCGTCAACGCTCCGCGTCCCGCAGCCGCTCCCCGCACCGAATCAGGCGCCAAGGTGATAGCCAAACCCGCCGCAACCGGTTCAGGCCATCAGGTGAAGGCTCCCCTGCCCGGCACAGTGCTCTCTGTGGCAGTGAAGGTGGGCGACACCGTCAAGGCCTCAGACACAGTGCTCGTGCTCGAAGCCATGAAGATGGAAAACGCCATCCATGCAGGCCGCGACGGCAAGGTGGCCTCGATAAGTGTGTCGCCCGGCGATGCCGTGCTCGAAGGAGCTCTGCTCATCACACTCGAATAAATCATTGTAACTAACGAATACGCAATCCGTTATGTCATTCAGTGATTTTCTGATGCAAAACCTGCAGCAGTTCTGGCATCTGACAGGTTTCTACAACGCCACCTGGCAGCACTTCGTGATGCTTGGTGTAGGTCTATTCTTCATCTGGCTCGCCATCAAGAAGGATTTCGAGCCGATGCTGCTCGTGCCCATTGGATTCGGCATGCTTATCGGCAACATCCCCTTCAACACTGAGGCCGGTCTGGAAATCGGCATCTATGAAGAGGGCTCTGTGCTCAATATCCTCTACAACGGTGTGAGCGCCGGATGGTATCCACCGCTGATATTCCTCGGCATCGGAGCCATGACAGACTTCTCGGCCCTTATAGCCAACCCCAAGCTGATGCTCATCGGCGCGGCAGCCCAGTTTGGCATCTTCGGTGCCTACATGGTGGCCCTGCTGCTCGGCTTCGCTCCCGACCAGGCCGGCGCAATCGCCATTATCGGCGGTGCCGACGGCCCCACTGCCATCTTCCTTTCGTCGAAGCTCGCCCCCAATCTCATGGGTGCCATAGCCGTGTCGGCCTACTCCTACATGGCTCTCGTGCCGGTGATTCAGCCGCCATTGATGCGCCTCTTCACCACCAAGAAGGAGCGTGTGATAAAGATGAAACCCGCGCGTGCGGTGTCGCAGAACGAGAAGATTATCTTCCCGATCATCGGCCTGCTGCTCACCTGCTTCGTGGTGCCTTCGGGCATTCCCCTGCTCGGCATGCTCTTCTTCGGCAATCTGCTGCGTGAGTGCGGCGTGACCACCCGTCTTGCCAAGACCGCCAGCAATGCCCTCACCGACATCGTGACCATCTTGCTCGGCATGACAGTGGGCGCTTCCACCCAGGCTTCCGAATTCCTCACTGCCGAGACCATCGGCATCTTCGCTCTCGGATTCATGGCCTTTATCATCGCATCGTCGTCGGGCGTGCTCTTCGTGAAGCTGTTCAACCTCTTCCTCCCCAAGAACAAGAAAATCAATCCGCTCATCGGCAACGCCGGTGTGTCGGCCGTGCCCATGTCGGCACGCATCTCCAACAACCTCGGTCTCGAATACGACCCGTCAAACTATCTGCTCATGCATGCCATGGGTCCGAATGTGTCGGGTGTGATCGGTTCGGCCGTGGCTGCCGGTGTGCTGCTCGGCTTCCTGGCATAATCAGCTGACTCCCAAACTGCGCGGTCTGAACCAACAGGATTTCAGACCGCGCAGTCTCTTTTTTAACCATTGCAGGGCGAACATTCCGCGCCCGCACACGTTTCTTATTCAGACGGTGAGGCAAAGACCGTCGGATGAAGAAACATGGTTACTAAGAAAGTTATCGATACAATATATAAAACTTGTAAATCCCGTCCGGAAAGTCCGGACGAGCTGAATATAGCCCTGCTTTTCGAGACACTGGCCGAACACCATGCCATCGAGATAGACGAGGGCCATATCACTATCAACAGCATTCCTCCAGGCTCACCCTTCCATCGCGTGGCGCTGTCGCGCATCCACGACATAGTGGAGTTTGACGATGAGGTGGCCATCGTGATGCACTCCTCCATCATATTCCTCAACAAAAACGACAACAAAGCCCATATCCATATCAAGCAGGAGCGTCCGTCGTTTATGGATCGTCTGCGCTATCACATGGCTAACCATACTACTGACTGATGATGACAGACTCAACATCGTCCGAACGCCTCTCAAGAGTCACACGCCTGCTCGGCAGCGCAGCCACAGAGGCTCTGCAAAATGCCCGGGTGATAATCTTCGGCATAGGCGGCGTGGGGAGCTGGACAGCCGAATGCCTCGCCCGCAGCGGTGTGGGAACCCTCACCATTGTAGATGCCGACGTGGTGGCCGAATCAAATATCAACCGCCAGCTCGTGGCCACGGTTTCAGCTATCGGCCGACCGAAAACCGAAGTGCTCGCCGAAAGACTCCTCGATATCAATCCCGACCTCAACCTCACCTGCCGCCCCGAGCGCTACACCGCCGAGACCGCACCCACTTTCAGTCTGGAGGATTATGACATTGTGGTCGACGCCATAGATTCGCTCGCCGACAAGGCTTCGCTCATAGTCCACGCCACCTCTCTGCCTGGCGTCACCCTGATTTCGTCGATGGGAGCGGCTCTGAAAAGCGATCCCACCCGCATAGCAGTGGCCGAATTCTGGAAGGTGAAAGGGTGTCCGCTGGCGGCCGCACTGCGCAGGCGGTTCAAGAAAAGCGGCATTATGCCCCGGCGTAAATTCAAATGCGTCTATTCAGACGAATTGCTCCCCAACCGCGGTGACAACACCGGCAGCCGGGGAACAATGACCTTCGGAAAGGTGGCGGTCAATGGCGCTCTATGCCATATCACCGCTATATTCGGCTTCACCCTCGCGGGTCTTGCCGTGGAGAAACTCATTCAGGAACATAGATAATTCTGCCGTCGTCGAGTTCGTAGGCGATGCCCACCTTCTTGCCCCTCTTGCCCGACGATTCGTCCTGGCTCTCGGAGGGGGTGTAGCGGTTTATGGTGTCGCCCTCTTTGGTGATGATTTCCATATTGTCTTTGCCGGGATTCTTCACCATGGTGAAGTCTTCGGAAGAGAACATCTCGGTCATGCTGTAGCGCGACACGAGCGCCACCATCAGAGCCAGCGCAAACACCATGGCCACATCAAACAGATTGGCCACAACGCTCATCGGATCGGCATCATCCTCGCGGGCTCCGGAAAATCCGGAGCGGCGGCTCATTCTGCGGCGTCGCATGGCTGAGTGTCTTTTTTATTGTTTTCGATAAGGAGCGAGGCCACGAGCTCAAGGTCGCTCATGCGGCGCATCTGCCAGCGCTGGGTGGTCTGCTTGGTGAGAAATCCGATGGCGCTCGCAAACAGTCCCACAACCGTAGTGGCAAAGGCCACCTGCATGTTATAGGCCATCGAGGCAATGTCGCCAGCCGCAAGCCCCACAAGAGCCGGCCCCATAGGAATGAGCGTGCCCATCAGACCCACGGTGGGGCCCATCTTGGCAAGAGTCACCGAGAGGCTCAGCTCTTTGTCTGAAGCGATCTCCACATCAGAGAGAATATGCTCTATGCGCGCCGGAGAGCGGCGGGCTTCGAAGAGACGCTGCATATAGCCCACGGTCGGGTCGGTTGAATTGGACGGAAGGAGCTTTTCGAAATCGTCAAGATTTTCTGGAGTGAGATTCTCCAACGGACGGCGCAGCAGAGCCTCGTCGCGACGCATGGCCTGATAGCGGCCGAAGAAAGCGCCGAGAAGCACGAGAGCCCTCACAAACAGAAATATAAGCACAAGCACCACCGGCACAAGCAGACCGGTTGAAATCCAATAGAGTACGTCGGAAATATAAGTCATATCAGTCAGTTTTTATTCATTTTTCTTCTTTTCAGGAGGTAGCCGCAGAAGGCTCCGGCGGCCACAATGAGCAGCACTCCGGCAAGCGGCAGCCACTCTACCGATTCCACTCCGGCCACAGCCGTAGTGCCGTTGACGGTGGTGACCACGGCCAGCATGGCTATAAACATATTGAGGAGAAACATAATCTCAAGGCGAAGCTCCTTTTCAGGCACGAGCCATCTCATTCCTAAGGAGAGAGCCGGCACTGCCACAGCCACCACTGCGGCGAGAATCCACGCCACGGTAGAGAATTCACAGCCCGTGAAGCTGAATATCGCGGCTACGAGCAGGAAAAACAGCACCATGAAAACCGTGAGCCCCGGATAGAGGCGGAGCAGCCTGTAGGCCGCCAGAGTGGATTTCTTCACTTTCGCGCCTGAGCGGAGCGATGCGGCCATGATGCAGTAGGCCATGCTCACCGCCACATCCAGACAGAGGAGCACCGAGGTGTCGCGCATCAGGTCGGGACGCGACAGCCAGTCTGCTATCTGGGCGCGGCTACGGTCGGCCGCCCAGGGCCAGGCTAACCCAACGAACAGGGCGCACACCACCCCCACCGCCACCATCACAAGTGGACGCGCACAGGCGAGCTTGAGCAGGAAGCCCGTCGCCACGAGAAGCATCAGTATGATTATCGCTGTTTCCAATTCTCTTCGTTTTTTCTGATCGATTTGCGGCGGCGACGCACGAGAATCACCACTCCCGCAAGCACGAGCAGGGTTATGACTACGGTGATGGTGGTGGAGACAGTGCGGCGGGTGGTATCGGGATTCTGCGACACAGACTGTTTCTCCATGACCATCGAATTGTCTGACGCGGATATATCTGCGCGGCGGCTACGGTCTATATCCTGACGATACTGTAGGGCGGCCGCTTCGTCGATGTGTGAGGCAATGAAATCGCGCAGGGCGGAGTTGTCGGTGACACGCTGCGAGCCAGAAGCGCCATACTTGGCCACGAGCTCAGTGTGGAGCCGTGCGAGAGCCGCAAGCTTTTCGGGCGATGCGTCCCACATGCCTTTGCGGGCGCTCTCAAGCATCGTGGCTGTGACCTCCTGCATGGCGGCGGGGTTGGCCTGCTCATAGAAATCGCGCACGCCGAGCGAGAACTTGTCGTCTACATACACGTTGTAGATTTCATCCCACATCTCATTGTCGATGGCCTGAGGCTTGGCCACATTCCAGCCGAAGGTATTCTCTACGGTCGATGCCAGTTCGGCGGCCGATGATGCACCCCCCTTCATACGCTCTTTTATATATGCGGGGTTGAATATGGTGGAGCGGCTTTCCACTCCGATGGCCTCTTTCACCTCCTGCATCCGCATATTGCTGTGGTTGCGGTAGTCGCTCAGATAGGCGTCGGGGTCTTTACCGGTGACATTGCGCACGGCGAGATTGAGACCCCCCATAAACTCATACACATGGTCGAGGCTAAGCGCGCCCCAGGTGTTGCTCTGGCGAGGCTGCACCACAGCGTCGGTGTTGGATAGAGCGGCTTCGAAGGCATAGTCTCTCACCCTCTCCCAGTCTTTCTCACTGCCATAGAAGGCTCCCATGTTGTGGAGATAGACATCGGAAATCTCGCTCTCGTCGTCCCATTTGTCAGACGACTGAATCATCTCCTGGATGCCGGTGCCGTAGCTGCCGTTGAGACCGCCGAACACCCTGTAGGCGGCCACCTCACGGGCCTCGCGGGGAGAGAGACCTTTGTCGGTGAGACGTCGTTCGGCCTCGGTGGTGCCGAGGCTCACCATGTTGTCAAATTTCTCGCTGTTGCCTGCGGCGGCGGCCATCTCTACAGCTCTGTTGATGAGAAACAGGCGTGAGGCTGCAAGGTCGCGGAGCTGGCCGGAGGTCTGCACCACCACATCGATGCGCTGACGTCCAAGCTCTTCAGAAGGGATGAGCCTGATATCGGTCACACGGCCGAATGCGTCGCGCACCGGCTCCACACCGAGCATATAGAGAATCTGGGCAATGGTGGCTCCCTCGGTCTCGATAAACTCTCCGCTCCAGAGGGTGTAGCTCACCTTGCGGGGCAGGCTGTCGTTGTGGCGCTCGCGATAGAGGCGTATGGTGTTTTCGGCAAGCTGCTTGCCCTTCTCCCAGGCCGATTCGGAGGGTGTGGCCTCGGGATTGATGCCATAGAGATTGCGTCCGGTGGGGAGAGTGTTGGGGTTGACAATCGGGTCGCCTCCGGGCGAGGGCGCTGTGTAGCCTCCGGCAAGGGCGTTGACAAGCGAACGCAACTCACCGTCGGGACTCTCGCGGAGAGCGCTGCGATAGCGGCTCACATTGAGAATGGCCCGCTCCACACCAAGAATGGCATCGGCCTGTGCGATCTGCTCTTTCGAATATTCCTCTTCGGGCGCAGGCATATGCATCGGTGCCTTCTGAGCAGGAGCGGCAGCGGCGGTGTCGCCCTTCATGGCCGCCTCCATGCTTTTGAGTGCCGAAGCGGGAGCACCCATCTTCTTGGCGAGGGTAAGAGCCTTGTCGGGCGAGATATGCTTGGCCATTGCCTTCATTTTCTCACGGCGCTCGTCGGCTTTGCGCTGCTGGTTGACCGGGCGCCCACCCATGGCCATCATCATTGCCATCATGCCGGTGGGACGGTTGCGGCTCTCCTCAATGGCACGAGCCTCTTCAAGCTGTGCGGGCGTGATTCCGGCCACGGAACACACAAGACGGTCTGTGGCCGAGGAGGGGTCGGCGAGAATGCGGTCTACAATGGCCGATGCCGGCTGAAGATAGCGGGCGGTGAACACACTCTTGTGCTTCTCTACCCCTTCGGCGGCTCTGCCTCTCAGTTTGTCGAGAGCGAGAAGACCATAGGCTATGGGATCAACCGCCATCGAGCGCACACTTGCTGCAATATCAGCTTCGGAGTAGGGCTGGCCCATGACATAGAGCTGACCTGTGATTTTCTCTGAGGCGAGCTCTTCGGCAAACTGCTCAATGCGGGCCACATCTGCCTCGGTGTAGGGGGCCGGAGAGAGACTGTCGAGACCGAGTTCGCGCCCTATGCCGAGGCGCTCTGTGTGGCGGCGCACATCGGCTGCGGCCGAAGCCAAACGCGATTCGTCTCCCGATTCAAGACGGTCGTTGTAGGTTTTTATAGCTTCGGTGAGCTCACGGTAGATAGCCCTCACACCGCTCTCTTTGAATGGCGGAGTGAGATATGACTGAAGGGTGGCATAGGAGCGGCGTTTGGCTATCATGCCCTCGCCCACATTGGCTATGGTGTAGACATAGAGGTGAGGCATAGGGCCGATAAGACGGTCTGACCAGTCATTTGAGCTCAGAGCCACTTGCTTGCGGGGAGTGTATTCGAGGCTGCCGTGGGTGCCGAAATGCACTATGGCGTCGGCTCCGAAACCATGGCGCATCCAGAGATAAGGCGCTATATATGAGTGAGGGGGAGCCGCATCGGTGCCATGAACCATGGCAAACGAGTCGTCGCCACCACCGGCGGCCGGCTGGGGAAGAATCACCACGTTGCCAAACTGCAGGCGTGCGACTGCCAGCGCACTGTCGCCCACAGCCATGAAACTGCCGGGAAACTCGCCGAAGGCTGCTTTCACCTCATTATATTTTTCGGGGCGGATGCTGGAAGATACCCACTGCTCATAGTCATTGCGGCCTATGAGGAGAGGATTGCCTGAGGTGAGAAAGTCTGAGATCGCCCCTTCGGAATATGAGCCGAACACCGGACCATATTTCTGAATCATGGCCGACAGCTCTTCGGCCGACGCCGGGAGTCCGTCGACTCGGTAGCCTTCGTTGCGCAGGCGCACGAGGAAATTATATAGGGAGGGCACCACCTCCATCCCTGAGGCCACGAGAGCGTTCTGGCCGGGGCCTTTGAAATAGACCACCGCTATTTTCTTTTCGGAGTTGGGTGTGGTGGAAAGACCTATCTGGCGGTTGACAGCCTCTACGAAATCGTCGAGACGCTCAGGCATGGTGAATGGTTCGGGGAGACCATCGGCCGCCTTGCGGTGGGCGAACAGAGCGTAGGGCCTTATGGCTCCGTCTATCTCGGGAGTGACTATGCTCTGCGACATGAAGCCTCCGCTCATGCCCATTGCATCGGCCTCCCACTCCTGCCAGTCGCGGTTGACATTGAGGGGGGAGAAGAGAGGGATATTGGCCTCGGTGAGATAGCTCACCAGAGCGTCGCCGAGACGTCCGTGGGCCATGTTGATTATCGCCTTGGGGGCAATGGAGTCGATGTGGCCGTGTCTCACGAATGAATTGATATCGCGCACGGCTATCACATTGTTGCCGGTTTGCTCAAGACGGCGAATCATATCGGTGGGATCGCCCATGGCGCCACACACCACCACGGTGGGGGCATCCTCGTGCCAGAGACCTCTGCCGCTCATCCACTCTATGTATTCGCCAACTCCGGCGAAGCCTACATCCTCACGCTCGGGATGGTCTGCATCGTAGTGATATATCAGTTCTGTGGAGGCCTCGGCGGGGGCGCCGGGTTGAGGAGCGGCGAGGCGCTTGCCGTCGATGTTTGAGCGGACGTAGGAGAGCAGGTTGCGGTAGTTGGTTCTCCCGCCTCCCGAAAGGTAGGCTCCGAGGGTTGCCGCATCGATTGAATCGACGCTCACAATATAGTTGTCGGGGCTTGTGACGGCGGTTGAGAGCACCGGGGTGCCGCTGTTGGCCGCCTTGATGAGATGTTCGCGCTGTTCGGAGGTGATGCGCAGTCCCATGCCGTTGACAAAAACCATGTCATATTTTCCGGCTTCCGACAGACGGTCGGGTGTGAGTTCGTGGATACGCACCCAGCGCGAGTCGTTGGCTTTCGAAATCTCACCGAGGGTGAGCACCTGATAATTGACAAATGCAATGTCTGTGCGGGCGGCATATCTGAGCCAAGCCCATACTGCGACGGCTATAACAGCCGCCGCAGCGATAAGAGCGACGACAGAGCGTCGCGAAAGTGGGAATATTCTTTTCATCTTGTCATCCTGTCAATGTCGAGCGTCACCCCTATGGCCAGATTTGTTCCTGTGGTTGTGGGCGAGCTGCTGTAATAATATTTCGGGCGATAGTTGAGAAGATTGTCGACCGTGAGATTGATGCCGATTCCCTTCCACACGGTCTGGTTGATGTTGAGTTTCCACATCGTGTAGGCGGGATAGCGCACCTTTTCGGTCTCTTCATAAGATGTGAGGGAGGTGAACTCGTCGACTGTCACTGCAGAGAGCACTCGGCCATGGAGAGCCACATCGAGCGAGTAGTCGCGCCATTTGTGTTGCCAGTCAAGGCGCAGGGTGGTGGTGTGGGGACGGGTGGAAGAGGTCAGTGGCTCCCCCTTGCGGATTACCTCGCGGGTGAAGGCATACGACACTCGCGCTCCGAATCCATTGCGCCAGCGGCCATAGGCATTCAGCTCAAGACCACCGATGCGGAGCGGAGCCGTGTTGACATACTGCTGTCCGGCGAGAGAGGTGTTCCATGCGGTCGTGATACGGTTGTCAACGAGATTATAGAACCCGGCGGCGGTCAGATTGTAGTTGCCGCGCGCATACTCGGCCGAGAGAGAGAAGTTGTTGCTGGTCTCCGATTTCAGATCGGGGTTGCCATAGATCATAAAGATGTTGGCCATGTCGAAGTTCATATACATCTCCTTGAGTGTGGGGGCGCGGAACCCTCCTGAATAGGAGGCACGGAAGGTGAATGGCCGCATCTTATACATTGCTCCCACCTTTGCCGAGAGATGGTCGGCACGGGCCTCGCTATAGTAGTCGTAGCGTAGACCGCCGATAAGATTGAGAGCGGAAGTGACATCCCATTCGGCCTGAGCGTAGCCATCTACCGTAATCTGCCGATGGCTTCCGTTGCCTTCGAACTGATAAGACATCAGATAGTCGCGCAGGAAGTCGCCTCCGGCGGTGAGGGTGAGCTGCGGGAGGCAGGTCATTGTCCAGCGTGCGCCGGCGGTGTGCTGCACATTGCTGTAGTCGCGCACATCGCGGCTGGAGGCAATGAGGAAATCGCTCTTGTCATACTGGTCATAGCCGTAGCTGAGTTCAATTTCTCCATTGCGGGAGTATTGCCACACTCCACGGAGACCTCCGGTGAAGTCACGGTAGCGGTCGCGCGAGGAGGGCTGTGAATCACGCTGACGGAAGAAATAGCCGAGACGCCCGGTGAGAGTGAGAGCATCGATCGGACGATAGACCAGGCGCTCCTTGATGTTCCACGAGTGGTGGCCGTAGACCTGATTGTAGTCGCCCCCCTCCGACACAGAGGTTTTGAGGGAGATAGCGTCGGAACTTACGAACTGAGCGGAGGTGACAGACGACACCCGCCCTCCGCGCAGACCCAGCTGAGCACCGTAGCGCTGGGCATTGTGGGCACCGTAGCGGGCATTGAGATTGAGTTCCCACGGATTGCGGGGCTCTGCGCTGATGAGATTGACCACTCCGCCCACTGCATTGGAGCCATAGAGGGCCGATGATGCTCCCTTAACAATCTCCACACGGTCGAGATTGGTGAGATTGAGTCGGGAATAATCAATATTGTCGAGCGTTTCACCGGCCAGACGCTCTCCGTCAACAAGAAACAGCACGGCGTTGCCGCCGAAGCCTTGCATGTTGAGCGAGGTCTGCTGATTCATGCTGTAGGAAAACTCTATGCCGGGGAGCTCGGTCTGAAGCAGGTCGCCGATATTGGTTGCATCGCTGCGGCGCATATCGGTGGCAGTGATAAGCCTGGTGATGACCGGGGCATCTTTCAGCAGGCGGGGTGTGCGGGTGGCGGTGACAGTGACAGCTTCGAGGTCGATTCCGGCCTCTTTGAAGAGATCGTCAATCGAATCTTCGGGCTCCACAGTCACTGCAGCCGCCGACATCGAGCCGAAAGCCACGGCCGAAAAGCAAATGTGACGAAAAAGATGCATAATATTCAGAAGGCGAGAGGATAAATATAGTCAATGGTCATGTAGCCTTTCACTCCGGCCTTGTCCATGAAGTCCATGAGGCGGAGAGCCGCATGAGTGCCGTCGGCAAACTCTACGATATAGACCTGAGGGTCGAGAGTGTAGATCGGCGGCATCTCGGAGGTGTCGACATTGAGCCAGCCGGACAGCACCGGATTGTAGAATGACTCGGCATAGATGATGTAGCCCTCCATCATGTGGCTCATATCGATGCTGATTTTGTCGGTGGTCCACACATCGGCAGTCCATGCTCCTCCGGGACGAGAAGTCAAGGCTGCGGCTTCAGAAAGCTCTTTGAGGCCTGAAGCGAGAACGAGACCGCTGTGGGTCTTAGCATCATAGCGGTGGATGGCAAGATCCCATTCGAGGGGCTCGGCTTCCTCGCCCTCTTCTATCTCAAGCGCGGTGGCCTTGCGATTGTGGAAGTCAAGATAAATCCAGGAGGTGTAGGAAGTGGCGTCGATATATATTCTGCTTGTGGCGGGGGCAGAACCTTCGCCTACGAATCCGAATCCCGAATCATCTCCATCAGGCATGTCGTCGGGCGAATCATAGATACCTTCAAAAAGGCCGTTGCAGGAAGCGAGCGGCAGAAGGGCCACAAGCAGAAAGAGGCGGCAGAGTTTACGGAGCTTCATCTCAGTCGGCATCAAATGACAGGGTGAAGCCTCCCATTACGGCAGGCATTGTAAAGCTGACTTTCACGGCCTCGGTATCGACATTGCGTGAGATAGACCCATCGCAGGCATATTCTTTGGTTGCGCCGCCACCCATGCCGGCCATATTGTTGACTCCGGTTCCCTGAGCAGAGAAAGTCTTGCCATCGCGCTTCACAGCCACAGAGGGGATTGAAATCTCTCCCCAGGTGGAGGAAGAGCATTTGATTGTAACGGTGCCGTCGGCAGCAGCTTCGACCTTTACAGTAGATTCGGCATCATCGGCCATTTCGAAGTAGGCACTCTTGGCGTTGAATATGCCGCTGTAGGAACCGGCGAGCATGTAGCCATAGAGAGATTCGGGGAGTTCACCGGCGGTGAAGGTCACTGTTGTGCCCCCCATAACGGAAGGTATGCTGAACACGAATACGCGGGAGTCGCCATTTATAGTGCCGGTGAAGGAGCAATCATAATCTTTGGTGCTTCCGGCATGACCCATCGAGGTAGTGCCGGTGCCTGAGATTGTGTAGGAGTCGGCACTCTTCACCACGGTTGCCTCAGGGATTGTGAAAGTGCCGGTTGAGGCAGAAGCAAAGCTAACGCTTACGGTATTGTCGGAAAGACATGTGAGGGTGACTTTCTGATCGAGGGAGATCATATTGCTGAAGTATCCGCTGGTCATAGAGGAATATCCCTCATAATTTCCGGCCACACCGGCCGAAAGGTCAGGGGCATCGTCGCTGCTACAGGAGGATGCGAAAACAGCCGTTACAACGGCAATGAGGAGATAGATACGATTAATGATGCGGTCAGACATAATTTAGACTGATTTTAAGTTAAACTTTTCTGATGCAAAATTACTGCCGCTTTGAAAATCGTGAAATACCCTAAAATAGTGAAAAAATCGTGGGGATTGAGCACCCCTCTAACTAAAAATGATTAGAACGCCCGGGAAGCAGAACAAGCATAGAGACGACGAAGCGGAGCGCCGGTGGCCCGAGGGGCGGCCGGTGCTCCGCTGTTTGTGGGGGTGAGGTATGGGTATAAAAAGAGGGAAGCCGCAGTCTCTTGTGGAGTTTGCGGCTTCCCTTGGAAGGGGGCGGTTAC
>JAAVDA010000013.1 GCA_014802045.1 Bacteroides sp. | reverse complement strand
CGGAACAGGCAGCGANCTTCCGAAGCGAACATTGACACACTTCCATCCCCCCGAGGAATAATCTAAACGGGAACCCGAGAAATACCGGGAAAAAATGGTAGAAATCCCCACAGGCAGCGTAGTGGAATGTGGGGCATGGAGCGTCGAAGCAGGTGGAGCTTCGAATATGCAANCNCCATTTCTCAGTTCTCATTTCTCATTTTATATTTCTCATTTCTCATTTTTCATTTTAGATTCCCGCGGGTCAGCGCCTTCCGGCAGACACCACCGTCCACGCGATNGGGGAATCGCGGGCAAAGCTGTCTCAGCACCGATCGTCGTCGCGCCGACTTCCCGGACCTCACTCCCACGCAGCCGGGCAGGCTGCACGCGTCCCCGCACTGTCGGTTTGTCAAATTGTCGGGTCTCGGACGCAAANCATCTGAAAAGCATTAAATCTGTTATCATATCAAGCCTCTTCCATGCGCCTTAGCTGCACACGGAAGAGGCTTTTTTTATAGCCGCTTGCCTATATTGCAGAAAATGATTATCTTTGCATACCCCTTTTATCCACACATTCCCGACAAAATCATAAAAAAACTCCTGAAGCCTGCTGTTACCACATTCGAGCAAGGTTTTTCAGCTGATTACACATTTTTTTGTTTACATAGAATGATAGAAAGAATCGTAATAATCGACAGTGTGGATCCGGTGAGCTTCTACGGTGTCAACAACTGCAATATGCAGCTCATCCGTAATCTGTTTCCAAAACTGCGCATGGCTGCCCGGGGCACTGTCATAAAAGTGATAGGCGATGACGCCGAGACGGCGGAATTCGAGAAAAAAATCCATGAACTCGAAAACTATTGCCTCAAATACAACAAACTCACAGAGGATGTGATTNTCGATGTGGTGCGCGGAGAGACTCCGCGCGACATCAAGACCGACGGCGTGATAATCTTCGGCGTAAACGGCAAGCCCATTTCTGCCCGAACNCCCAATCAGCAGCGTCTGGTCAACGAGGTGCTNCACAACGACCTCACCTTTGCCCTCGGTCCTGCCGGCACCGGTAAGACCTACATAGCCATAGCTCTGGCTGTCCGGGCTNTGAAAAACAAAGAGGTCCGCAAAATCATACTCTCCCGTCCGGCNGTCGAGGCNGGCGAAAAGCTCGGCTTCCTGCCCGGCGACATGAAAGATAAGATAGACCCCTATCTTCAGCCCCTCTACGACGCCCTCGAAGACATGGTGCCCCCGGTGAAGCTCAAGGAGTATATGGAGAACAACGTGATTCAGATTGCCCCCCTCGCTTTCATGCGCGGACGCACTCTCAACGATGCCATCATAGTGCTCGACGAAGCNCAGAACACCACCACCCATCAGATCAAAATGTTCCTCACCCGTCTCGGCATGAACGCAAAGATGATCGTGACCGGCGACGCAACCCAGATTGACCTTCCCCGCTCCACCACCTCCGGCCTCATGCAGGCNCTGCGNATACTCGACGGNGTNGACGGCATCGGCAAGGTNGANTTTGGCCGCAAGGATATCGTGCGCCATGCGCTTGTGCAGAGAATAGTCGATGCCTATGAACGCTTCGATAAGTCGCAGAATCGCGAGTCNGCTCAGGNAGCTGCCGAAAATACNGATGCCGTTCAGCCACAGGAGTGATTGGCTGCCGATTAATTCGTATATTTGCCGGCTGGAACCCTCCTGAATTGGTGCCCACGCCTTTTAATGACTATAAAATCAATCAATCATGAATATCAGACAACTCACCGCCCTCTCTGCCTCNCTGCTTATCGGCACTGCGGGCGCCCTCGCCTGCACAAGTCTGCTGGCCGGCAAGAAAGCCACTGCCGACGGTAGCGTGATGATTACCTACGCTGCCGACAGCCATACTCTCTATGGCGAACTCTATCATCAGCCTGCCGCCGACCATCNGCCCGGAGCTATGCGTCAGGTCACCGAATGGGACACCGGCCGCCATCTCGGAGAAATTCCGGAAGTGGCCCACACCTACCGCACTCTCGGCAATATGAACGAACATGGTCTCACTATCTCCGAAAGCACATGGGGCGGACGCCCCGAGCTGAACGGNAGCGGCATTATAGACTATGGCTCCCTCATCTATATCACCCTGCAGCGTGCCCGCACTGCNCGCGAAGCCATCAAGGTGATGACAGACCTCGTGGATAAATACGGCTATGCCAGCAGCGGAGAGTCGTTCTCCATAGCCGATGCCGACGAAGCCTGGATTATGGAGCTTATCGGCAAGGGAAAAGCCGACAAAGGAGCCGTGTGGGTGGCCCGTCGTGTGCCCGACGATTGCATAGCCGGCCATGCCAACCATGCGCGCATCCANAAATTTCCTCTCAACGATCCCGAGACCATCTATTCTCCCGATGTGATTGACTTTGCCAGAAGCAAAGGCTATTTCTCAGGCAAAGACGAAGACTTCAGCTTCTCTCTCGCCTATGCCGAGCAAGACGGCGGNGCGCTCCGCGGATGCGACGGCAGAGTGTGGTCGTTCTTCAATAAGCATTCTTCCGACATGGAGCCCTATCTCGCTTGGGTGCTTAAGGGCGAAGGCGAACCCCTCCCGCTGTGGGTGAAGCCCGACACTCTGCTCACCGTGCGCGATATGCAGTGGATGATGCGCGACCATTTCGAAAACACTCCGCTCGACATGACCCTCGACGCAGGNGCCGGCCCCTACAAGGTGCCCTACCGCTGGCGTCCGCTCACCTACGATGTTGACGGCACCGAATACACCCATGAGCGTGCCATTGCCACCCAGCAGACCGGATTCTCCTTCGTCTCTCAGATGGACGCCGCCGCCCCCGAAGGCATGAAAGCTATCCTCTGGTTCGGGGTGGATGATGCCAACACATGTGTCTATGTGCCTGTCTACAACGGCTCGGCCGAAGTGCCCCACGAATTTGCCGTAGGCAACGGCGACCTATATAATCTCTCATGGGATGCGGCTTTCTGGGTCAANAACTATGTGGCCAATCAGGCCTACAACCGCTACTCGCAGATGATTCCCGACATCCGCCGCGTGCAGAACGCTATCGAAGATTCTATCGCTGCCGAGATGCCCGCTCTCCGTGCCAGAATTGCCGCTATGAATCCTGACGATGCCTCCCGTGAGCTTGCAGCCCACACCGCCCGATGGTCCAGAGACTACACTCAGCGCTATAAAGCTCTCGGCGATTATCTGCTCGTGAAATACCTCGACGGAAATATCAAGCGAGAGAAAGACGGCGAGTTTGCCCGCACGCCCGAAGGTATGCCCGAATCTCCGGTGTTCGGCGGATACGACGAGCGCTACTACCGTCAGATTGTCAATGACCCCGATGGCGGCGAGCGCCTTAAATCCCTCGTGAGATAATGCGTCACACCGAAATTATNACACCTGTCACTGTGGCGGCCTACGGCGAACTGCCGGAGGCCGACCGCACATTGGTCGACCACGCTCGCGAGGCCACTCTCCGTTCCTATGCCCCTTATAGCCGCTTCTCGGTCGGAGCGGCCATTTTGCTTGACAACGGTGAAATCATATCCGGAAGCAACCAGGAAAATGCAGCATATCCCTCCGGACTATGTGCGGAGCGAACCACTGCTTTCTATGCCCACTCCCGCTTTCCGGATGCAAAATTTCTGACGATTGCCGTTGCCGCACGTGCCACCGACGGGCTCGAAGTCGCATCGCCGATAGCTCCCTGCGGCGCATGCCGCCAGGCGTTGCTCGAATATGAGACACTCGCCGCACACCCCGTAAAGGTAATTCTCGTGGGTGCCCGCGAAATCTTCATAATCCCATCGGTCAAAGCTCTCCTGCCGGTCGCCTTTACCGACTTCCGGTAACATTCCGACTGCCATCTCTTCACAACGATCCATGCCGACTACCTTTATTCATTCAAATTACAAGAATGAATAAAGGTAGTGATATTTCCGAGATTAGTGGCGGCCGGGGCGTGTCACCGGTGTAGCGGTGATAGGGGGAGTGGATGTTGATGCAGGCGGACGCTGGATGTTTGACGGACGCTGCGGAGTGTTGGCCGGCGGCCGGGGATTATTGACCGGCGGACGCCAGTTGCTTCCCTGATTAGGCGGTCTCACCGCTGGCGGACCCACAACCACACCGGGTCTTACCGGCGGACGCACCGGACCCCCGATGCTCCAGCCCGGACCCCACCATCCGGAGGTCCAGCCCGGACCTATTGGAGCGGTAGGAGGAAAGAGGGGAGCGCTGACGCCTATGCCTACCGATCCGCCGTAGCCCAGAGGCACGTCGAGCGATGTGTCGAGCATTGCGTCGCATCCTGCCAGTGTGGCGGTCATGGCTGCTGCTGCGAGCCAGAGAGAGAGTGTGTGTTTTCTTTTCATAGTTGTAATCTTTTTATATTACAACAAAAACTGATGGCTGAGGGATTCGTGGCGTGCCATTTTTTTATGTATATTTGCGCAATCGCTTTAGAGCGCTACAAGGAATAATTAATTTGTGACACATACTTACAATGTTCAGAATAATAGAAAAGGAGCATTTTTCAGCCAATGTGGTTAAGCTCGTGGTAGAGGCCCCGCTTGTGGCCCNTTCACGGCGGGCAGGCCATTTTGTGATAGTGCGCACCGGCGAAGGGGGCGAACGCATCCCTCTCACTATCGCCGATGCCGATGTGCAGGCTGGCACAATTACCCTGGTCGTGCAGGCCGTGGGAGTGTCAACCCGTAAAATCTGTGCCCTTGAGCCGGGCGACGAACTCACCGATGTGGTGGGGCCTCTCGGTAAGGCCACNCATATAGAGAAGGTGGGCACNGTGGTGTGTGCCGGAGGAGGTGTGGGNGTNGCGCCGCTGCTCCCGATCATAAAAGCCATGAAGCAGGCCGGCAACCGGGTGATTACCGTTCTCGCAGCGAGAAGTGCCGACCTCGTGATTCTCGAAAATCAGGTTGAGCCCTGGAGCGATGAGGTGATTGTGATGACCGACGATGGTTCGCGTGGCCGCAAGGGTCTCGTAACCGCCGGAGTCGAAGAGGTTATCAACCGCGAGAAGGTAGACCTCGTNGTCACTATCGGGCCGGCCGTGATGATGAAATTCGTGTCNCTCCTCACCGCCCGCTATTCCATCCCCACCATGTGTTCGCTCAACACCATTATGGTCGATGGCACCGGCATGTGCGGCGCCTGCCGTGTGACGGTCGACGGCAAGACTCGCTTCGTGTGTGTCGACGGGCCTGAGTTCGATGCCCATAAGGTGGACTTCGACGAAATGCTTATGCGCCTCAAATCCTACAACTGAGCAATCNTTACCCCACGATGAGCAATTCTTCTTCAATCAATATCGCTCCCCGCTCGGCCGAGTGGAGAGAGCGGCTGCGCCAGGCCATGAGTGCCAAGGAGCGTGCGGCCATTCCACGTGTGAGCATGCCGGAACTCCCGGCCTCCTTTCGCGTGACGTGTAATTATGAGGTCAATCAGGGCATATCGGCCGGTCAGGCTGTGCTTGAGGCCACCCGCTGCATGGACTGTCCCGACCCTCAGTGTGTGAAAGGCTGTCCGGTGAATATCGACATCCCCGGATTTATCAAGAATATCCAGCGGGGCGACATTGAGGAGGCCGCCCGTGTGCTCCGTGCCACGAGTGCTCTCCCCGCNGTGTGTGGCCGCGTGTGTCCGCAAGAGAAGCAATGCGAGAGCCGCTGCATCTATCATAAGATGAAGAAGCAGCCTGTGGCCATAGGCTATCTGGAGCGCTTCGCCGCCGACACGGCGCGGCTGGAGGGCGACATCCCCGTCGAGGCTCCCCGCCCGGGTATCAAGGTGGCTGTGGCCGGCTCGGGTCCGGCCGGGCTTTCGTTTGCCGGAGATATGGCNCGTCGCGGTTTCGANGTGACGGTNTTTGAGGCGCTTCATGAGATAGGCGGAGTGCTTAAATACGGCATTCCCGAATTCCGTCTGCCCAACTCTGTGGTCGATACCGAAATCAAGGCGCTTGAGGCTGCCGGTGTGGTGTTTGTGCGCGATTGCATCATCGGCAAGACCATCACCCATGAGCAGCTTGCCGAGATGGGCTATAAAGGTTTGTTTGTAGCCTCCGGAGCGGGGCTGCCGAGATTCATGGGCATTCCGGGCGAAAATCTTATCGGNGTGATGTCGAGCAACGAATATCTCACCCGCGTAAATCTCATGGGAGCCGGACGTCCCGGCCACGACACTCCGGTGGCCCACGGGCGTATAGCCGCCATTGTGGGCGGGGGCAACACCGCTATGGACTCTGTGCGCACGGCCCGNCGNATGGGCTCCGAACGGGCCATGATTGTCTACCGTCGCAGTGAGGCCGAGATGCCCGCCCGCCTGGAGGAGGTGAAGCATGCCAAAGAGGAGGGNGTGGAATTCCTTACCCTCTGCAACCCGATTGAATATCTCGGCGACGAGACCGGCCATGTGAGAGCCATGCGTGTGCAGCGTATGGAGCTCGGCGAGCCTGATGCATCCGGACGGCGTTCGCCTGTGCCTGTAGAGGGTGCGGTTGAGGAGATACCGGTCGACATGGTGATAGTGAGTGTGGGTGTGTCGCCCAATCCGCTCATACCTGATTCGGTGCCCGGCCTGCTTGTGTCGCGTCGCGGCACAATCGAGGTAAACGACTCTACCATGGAATCATCTATTCCCGGACTTTTTGCCGGGGGCGATATNGTGCGTGGAGGAGCCACCGTGATTCTNGCCATGGGCGATGGCCGCCGTGCCGCCGCCGGAATGGCGGCNGCTCTTCNGCAATCCTGACTCTCNGAAGTGTAAANNGATTTTTAAGCCTCTGCTGCGGGTTGTCCTGTGGCAGAGGNTNNTNTTTATGANNGNNNGCGNGGNAGGAATGCNGTCANCACCNNNCGNCTNACNGCAAGAAGNTTGGCCAGCGGTGACNAGCANNATGATTNCGGCTCCTGCCAGCAGAGCCGCTACGGGGCTCGATCCCTCAATGCCGATAGATGCCAGAGCCGGCCGCCANATNGCNCCGGCCGCCAGCATTATAGCCGCTCCGGCTGCATATACGGCCAGATTCACCGCACAGATAAGACGGTAGTATAGGCGCGCCACNGCCTGCGGTGTGTAGCCAAGCAGCATCAGGCGCTCTATCTGCGGACGGTTNTTGTGCATGAGCAGCCANAGGCTCAGTGTGAGAATGAAGAATGAGAGGAGTGTGATTACGGTTCCGATGCCGGCCACCACACCGGTGGCNACCCGCAGGAAGAANGCTGCGCGCCCNGACTCGGCATTATTGCCCGAAGTCTCGTAGGAATGGGCTGCAAGATACTCGCTTATTTCCGGTGCTCCCGGCGATGAGGTCTCTACAATGAGCCGCGACGGCGGTAGCGTCCGGTCGCCGAAGCGTTCGTTGGCCCAGGTCATGAAGCTCTCGGGCACAGCTATGGTGTTGAGGCGGGTGGAAAACCCGACTATGCGGGCATCCATCATCTGCTGACTTCCNCGGCCGCTCACCGAGATTTTCACCGGAAGCATCTTCATCATCTCTTCGCTCACNTGGGGCAGACCTCTCGAAGCGGCAAAGCCGAANTTGTAGAGGGCCAGATAATCCTTGCTGATGATGATGGGCACCGGGCCGCGCTCGGNGGTGAAGTTCCATCCGGCCGGTCTTACATCGAAAAACTCATCAGGTATAGACTCCATAAAGAGGGCTGTCGACATGCCTCGGCCGGCGATATCAAGACGTGCCGACACATCGAAAGCCGANGCAGTGAACTGTCCTACCCTCTCAACCCAGGGTTGNGAGCCGAGGTCGGCTATCTCTTCGGGGGTGAATCCTTCCGCATCAGANANGATTGAGCCCAGACCGCTCACCGGTTTTGACACAATGATATAGTCGCGCGAAATGAACGAATCGGGAGCAGAGGCCGCTCCGCGTATGTCGGTGTAAAATCGTATGNCGGTAAGGATTATGGCGAGCCCCACCATATTGGCTAAGGCATATCCGGCTATCTGCGCTATGCTTATGTTTTGGCGGAGCAGTCTGCCGACAGAATCGTGTGTGCTCATAGGCTNAGACGGGTTGTGAAACNGAGCTTGAGATGATTGCCCACCGAGGTGGCTATCACACCCGCACCGAGCTGTGAGGCGGTCTGCTCCACGAGGGTTGCCACCGCGGCATTGGCGTCGGCGTCGAGATGGCTCACCGGCTCGTCNAGCAGCAGGAAGTCGAAGGGCTGGCAGAGGGTGCGGATTATGGCCACTCGCTGCTGCTGGCCTACCGACATTTTTCCTGCCGGAAAATTCATGCGGTCTGCAATGCCGAGAGCTTCGAAAGCATCGGCAATCCATTTTTGCTGACGAAAATCAGTGAGGCGGTTCTTGATATCCACATTTTCGAGGGCTGTGAGTTCGGGAAACAGTTCGGGTTCCTGCGGAAGCATTGCCAGAGTGCNACACCGCAGGTCGCACCAATCGGCAATCGAGANAGTGCGGATATCCTTGCCGTCGAAATAAATGTTGCCCAGATAATCGCTGCGCCGGCCGTAGATATATGCGAGGAGCGATGACTTGCCGGTGCCGGATGCGGCGGTAATCTGCGTGCGGCACCCTCTATNGAATGTCACCTCACGGATCCATATCTCCGAATCGCGCACGGTGGGATTATGGTCAGGAGATGAAAACACCTCCGGCAGAAGTTCAGACAGGGTGATGCTTTCCATCAGTCGGCAAGGATAGTGGTGAGCGNCTCGATAAACGGTNTGTCGGAATCTGTGAACCGCANGCTNACATTGGCCTCCTCACCGCTCAGTGAGCCGGCCACCTGNAGCGGAGAGGCTGTAGGGTTNCGCCCTATTACGGCTCCGAGAGTGGCGGCCGAAAGTCTGAGCGACACTGANGCGAGCCCNTCCTCGGCCATNGTGGCNTGGCGGGTGAGGNGTTCGGCTCTGAAATTGGAGATTATGAAATAGCCGGATGAGTAGGAGGCATGATAGACAGANTCGCCGAAAGCCACTGAAAATGAATCNCCGGGACCCTGGCTCACAGCGAGTCCGAAACGTCCGGCGTAGCTGCGNAATTTTGTGAGGGCACTGCGTGCGGCGTCTTTCTTCATCTCGGCGAANAGTGCAAACCGCATCGAGGCTCCGTCGGTGTCAAAGGGGTCATCGCTTCCNGGCAGAAAGGCCATGGCAACNGTGCCGTCTACCGATTTGAGAATAGGCATGATGGCTTCGATAGTGCCGTAGACCTGAAAACCGAAGATGAGTCCGCCGGCTTTGGCCACGGCGTCCCAGTTGAAATCGCCGCCCACACCTATCGCGGCCATGAACGGGAAATCGTGGGGCACGAAATCAAGAAAACTGCGGTTGATTTTCTTCAGTCCCTTTACTGCGGTCACTTTTCCATCGGAGTCTGTGTGCGACACGGCTATGGTGAGTTGGGAGCCATCGGTGTCGGCCGCCGCGCGAATCCATCCNTNNCCNNGCANNGGATTGGCTATGGCTATGCGGGCNATACCGTCGCCNNATATAAACTCGGCCACTCCCGCTATCTTTGATGCCGGAGCTTTCTCCGCTTTCTCTATCTGAGCCGAGAGAGTGCGCACCGAAGCGTNTGAGCCGGTAGAGCCCCAGAGATATTTGCCCTTCACAAACCATTTCATAGGATTTGACGGAGAGCTATAGGCCGTGAAATCACCGTCGGGTGTGGCAGCGAAGCCCTGAGCGGAAAGTGTCTGCTCAAGGCGCGATGAGTCTGCCACACGGGCGAGAATCCAGGGGGTATTTTCGGAGGTGAGCCACACCGCACATTCGCTCAGGTCTGCTGCTCCGGCCATGGGGAGCAGACTGCCGACAAGCGCCGGGGTGACATTGCGCTCAGACAGGCNGGTAATTGCCCGGGTGGGTTGCCATGAGCCGTCGGGATTTCTGGTGCAGCCGGCTTCTTCCATCATGCGGTCCANACGCAGAAGCCCTACAGCCTCCAGATTGTCGGCNGGCACTGAGAGGAGCAGGTTTTCTTTACCTGAACATGATGCTAACAAAAAAATCATNATGCCGGCAATCAGTGCGGCGCCACGTGAAAAATGCTTCATAGTCGGAGGGTGAAAAGGGTTGAGGCGGTCATGCGCGGCAGCACACTGACCTCTATAGGAAAACCGGTCGACGCGAGCGCACCGGTCACAGTGTCGAGAGCAATCTCGGGAGTGTTGTTGTCCTGGCTCAGATGGCAGAGAAACACCTGTTTGAGCCGAGGGGATGCTATCGATGCGAGATAGGCGGCGGTGACTTTATTGTCGAGATGGCCNCGCTCGGCCTCTATGCGTGCTTTCAGGTGGGCCGGATAGGGGCCGTTGGCAAGCATGGCNGCGTCATAGTTGGCCTCGATCACGATATGGGTGGCGAGGCGCATATAATAGTCCACACGGTCTGTGATACATCCGAGGTCGGTGGCGACCGTGAGCCTTACATCTTCCGGATAGCGGGTGATATGAAATCCGGCATTGTCTGTGCCGTCGTGCGACACCTCGAAAGCAGTGATGTCAAACGCCCCTATCCTGAATGGAAATTCCTTGTAGATAGGGTGGTGGTAGTCTTTGAGNCGGCGCGATATGCTGTGNCGGCGCATNATGCCGCCAAACACCTTTGGGGTGCAGTAGACCCTGATATGAGGATTGCGCCTCACAAGGGTNTAGACATAGTGCACATGGTCGCTATGGTCGTGGGTGAGGATAATCCCCTTTATCTTCGACATGGAGAATCCACACTCCTCAAGCCCTGCGGTCACTCTCTTGAGGTCTACTCCGGCATCTATCAGAAAGCCTCCGGTGTGGTCGCCCACAAAGGCTGAGTTGCCGCAACTGCCGCTGCCGAAGCTGATGAAAAACACNGCGTCGCGGGGTTTGAGTCCGGTGATAGGGCTGTCGAGCGATTCCGAAGTGTCTGTCTGNGCTGAGGCGGGAGCCTCTTCCTGACGGGTCACATTCACCACAAATTCCTCGATTGAGGGGTGCACCGGCAGCTGGTCGCGTCCCATCTCGCCGGGTAGTTCGATATTGTCGAACAGGCCGGGNCCAATAGGGTAATCCGGCTCGTATTTCGGTTTTTTATTCATCGGGAATGCAAGGTGACTGGTCAGGAATAAAGAAGGAAAATAGCCGGNACGCGTTCAAGCGGCGGCTGCTGCTTCCACCACGAAAGCGGACGGGTGATTATGCGCTCGGATGGGCCGGTGATATCNGAGGCCACGCACAGCAGCATGGTGGAGGGGAGTGTGCGGCAGAGGTCGTCGATCAGACGCGAGTTGCGATAGGGGGTCTCGATGAAAATCTGAGTCTGGCGTTCGCGCTCTATGCGCCGCTGCATTTCGCGCAGGCGGGCGGTGCGTGCTCCGGCATCTACCGGCAGATAGCCTGCAAAGGCAAAAGTCTGGCCGTTGAATCCGGAAGCCATGAGGGCAAGGAGTATGCTCGACGGNCCTATGAGGGGCACCACCTTATAGCCTCTTCGCTGTGCCACCGCCACCGCTTCGGCTCCGGGATCGGCCACAGCGGGGCATCCTGCTTCGGAAATCACGGCCATGTCATGTCCCTGCTCCATCGGGGCAAGCATGGCGGCCACATCGCCGGGGGGTGTATGCTCATCGAGCACGCTGAATGTGAGCGAGTCTATGTCGATGCTGCGGTCACATCGCTTCAGAAACCTCCGGGCCGTGCGGATATTCTCNACGATGAAGTGGCGCACACTGCGNGCCACCTCGATGTTGCGTTGTGGCATCACTCCGGCAGGGTCGGAGTCGCTCATAGTGGATGGGAGGAGATAGAGGACTGGCTGGGNTGGATTGGTCTCGCTCATTGTTCCTCCGGATATTTTCTGTAGTATTCTTCGAGTATTGTCGCTATGTTGAAGTAGTAGCCGCATTTTGTGCCACCGGAGTCTTTACCGGTGATATATTCGTAGTAGGGCTCATAGAACACGTGGTTGTCTGCCACGAAGCCCATGGCATTGAGCAGCACATATTCATGCTCGGGCTGAATCACATACCATGCGTTTTCTTCGTCGAGCCCTGTGCCNGACGACACTATGGCCATGAGGATATANTCGAGCTTATATTGCCAGATTTTGGCGAGATTGTTTTTNCCCTTGGTTTTCAGAGCCGAGATGAGATTGACCATGCGGCGNAGGTCGAAGGGATTGTCTTCGAGGGCCATCTCNGAATATTTTATCACTGAATCACACTCCTGACGTGTCCATTCCTTCTTGTCGGAAATGGCGCTGAGATTGGCGGCATAGGCTTTCGGGCGATAGGGGTTGTAATCTTCCTGAAACATATAGCCGAAATAGAGATGACGAAACTTGTCGAGCTTCATCAGGGTGTCGTTGTGGCTGTATTCCTCCATGAGCCGTGGATAATAGTAGGGCGAATGGCGGTCGTTGACGGCATTGCGGATGGCATCCAGNTCCGGTGCCTCTCTTACTATGGCCGGCTGCTGGTTCTGAGCCTGCGGCACGAAGGGGAGCAATGCCGNGGCGATGAGTNTGATNTATNATAATAGGTGTCGGGTCATTGTGCGGGTTGGGAGGATTCGGTGCGTTTGAGCTCGGGATATGAGATACGCGAATGGAACATGGTGCGCAGACGTGATGCAAAGGTGTCTTTAATCACACTGACGTCGCGGAAAGAGAGAGTAGACTCGTTGTGGAGTCCTTCTGCTATCTGAAAGTCGATGATGCGGTTTACGAGCGCGGNGATAGCCTCCGGACTATGGTCTGTGAGACTCCGGGACGCAGCTTCCACTGCATCGGCCATCATGAGGATGGAGGTTTCGCGCGACTGCGGNTTAGGTCCGGGATAAGTGAAGAGTGATTCGTCCGGTTCTTCGCCGGGGTGGGTGTTGCACCAGGTGTTGTAGAAGTATCTCGCCTTGCCGGCTCCGTGGTGTTCGGATATGAATGCCTTGATGAGTGAGGGCAGTTTGGCTTTTTCGGCGCGCCGCAGTCCGTCGGTCACATGGCCTATGACAATGCGGGCGCTCTGAATGGGGTCGAGAGCATCGTGGGGGTTCACTCCATGCTGATTTTCGGTGAAGAAGGCCGGATTGTTTATTTTCCCCACATCATGATAGAGGGCTCCGGCACGCACGAGCTGCACATTGGCTCCGATACGGTGGGCGGCAGCCGAAGCGAGATTGCTCACAGACATGGAATGCTGGAATGTGCCGGGACACTCTTCGGAGAGTTCGCGGAGCAGAGGATTGTTGATATCAGAGAGCTCCACGAGAGTGACCTTTGACGTGAATCCGAAGAGCTTCTCGACAACGAAGATAACGATGTAGGCAAATGAGATAAACACCGCATTGACGGCAAAGTAGCCGAGCATGCGCATGGAGAAGCGTGTGAAGGTGCCGTTGTGCATCAGCTCCACGGCCGAATAGGCCACAGCATAGGCGGCAAGCACGAGGAGGGCTGTGCGGATGAGCTGCGAGCGGCGTGAAAGCTCCTTGATGCTGTCGATGGCAACCACACCGGCCACGAACTGCACGAATATGAATTCCATCGGCACAGTGGAGACGAGGGTTGAAAGCAACACGGTGACTATATGGGCGAAAAATGCCGTGCGCGAATCAAGAAACACCACCAGCACAATCGGGATGAGGGTGAAGGGAGCCACATAGAGGCCTGAAGTGAAGGCCTGCGACACTCCGAACGAGAACAGTGTGAACACACCTATCACCACCATGAGCATCAGCATCACGCGGCGGTCGGTATAGTAGTCGTAGCGGAAGAAGTAGAGATAGCCGTAGAGAGCTCCGAGCACAAGCACTATATAGAGAAACCGTCCGGCTGTGGAGGTATAGTCGTGGGTCACCTGCGAGGCTCCGCGCTTGGCAGCAATGTCTTCGTAGGTACGGAGCACGGTGTAGAGCCTTGAGGTGACGATGTCTCCTTTGTCGATAATGCGCTCTCCCTGCTGGATTACGCCTATGGGAGCGGTGGCCCGCTGCAGCATATCGTCGTGTAGGCGGCGGGTTTCCACGGTGTCCATCACCACGTTGGGTGTGAGCAGTTCGGCCATGTGTGTGGCGCTTATGGCGTTTTGCAGATGCTCGTCGCGGAAAATGCTGTCGAGCCGTGCGTAGGCTCTTCTGGCTGAGAGATATGGAGCGGTGTTGACCGACATGGCCACATTGTCCTGAAGCATTCTCACTCTTGGCATCCGGCCGGAGGATATGGCTGTGTAGGTCTCGGAGTCGACAATACCATTGTTGAAGAGTTTGCTCATCTCTCTCACGAGGGCAGCGCGCTCGGCGGCAGTGAGACCCAGATCGCGGGCCACATTGAGACGGGTGGAGAAGAGCGACACGGCAGTGGTGGCCACCTCATTGTCGCGCCTGAACACCGGCTCAAACGATGCTTCGAGGCTGTCGCACACCTCGCGTGAGCGCACCGAGTCGAGATGCACCGGAATGTCGAACGGGGCAGTGAGCAGGGAGTAGGCCCAGGGACGGTTCACTTCATACGTGAAACGCCGCCCGTCGCTTCCGGGCACGAAGTAGGCTATCACGATAGCTGTGACGGCAAACACCGCCCATCGGAGGAGTGAGTTGCGTGTGGTATTTTTGTTTGTGTTGTCGGGCATGATAAGATGATTATTCAGGGAGGGCAGGAGTGTCGGCTACTCGGGATGCATTCTGCACACCCTTTATTTTCTTCACTCTGTTGCAGAGGGCTGTCACCACGCCGGTGTCTGACACCAATACGGTGAGACGGCATGAAAACACCTCTTTGTCTGTGTCGATGTGGAGGCTGCGGATATCGATGTTGAGGTGGTTGGATATCGTGTGGGTGAGCTCCTGCAGGATTCCGTGGCGATCTACACCTTCGATTAGAATCTCGGCGAGAAACTTCTCTTTGACTGTAGACCAGCTTGTGCTCACGATGCGGGGGCCGAAGCTGGCTTTGAGCACCTGGGCGCGGGGACAGGTGAGGGAGTGGACCTCGACCTGACCAAGATCGTTGATGAAGCCCATCACATCGTCGCCCGGAATCGGACGGCAGCAGTCGGCAAACACGAAGTTGCGCTCGTGGTCGTCAACCTTAAGCTCATAAGTCTTCTTGGTGTCGATTTTCTCGGGGGTGACAATAGCTGGACCCTCCCCCTTTCGGGTTGTGGGGCGGCCGATGCGGAATATCTTGGAGAGGAGTGACTTTTCGGTTTTTGGGGAGTCTTTGAGCACATAGCCGTCGAGCGAGAGCTCGCCGGAGCCGAGTTTGTAGTAGAGAGCGTCGCGTGTGGGGAGCTTGTAGAAGGCCATCATCTTGGTGAGAACCTCGTTGGTGCCCTCAACCTCGGCCTCTTTGAGGAAATCGCTGAGAATGGCGCGCCCTTTGTCTATGACCGGCTGCTGCTCTTTGCGCAGGGCCGCGCGCAGGCGGGTGCGGGCTTTGGCAGTGGCCAGAAATGCCATCCACTCCTCTTTGGGTGTCTGCGACTGGGATGTGAGCACCTCCACCTGGTCGCCTGAATGGAGCTTATGAGACAGGGGCACGAGCTTATGGTTCACCTTGCCGGCTATGCATTTGGTGCCTATCTGCGAATGGAGTTCAAACGCCACATCGAGCACTGTAGACTGTGTGGGGAGAGTGATGAGCTCACCCTTTGGCGTGAAGACCACAATCTCCGAAGCAAACAGGTTGAGCTTCAGAGTGTCGAGAAAGTCTATCGCATTGGGGTTGGGGTCGTCGAGGATATCTTTGATAGTGCGGAGCCACACATTTAGCTCGCTCTCTTCATCGCTCTCTCCGATTTTATATTTCCAGTGGGCGGCAAATCCCTTCTCGGCAATCTCGTCCATGCGGCGTGAACGAATCTGCACCTCGATCCAGTTGCCGTCAGGCCCCATCACGGTGAGGTGAAGAGCTTGATAGCCATTGGCTTTGGGATTGCTGATCCAGTCGCGGGTGCGGTCGGGGTGGAGCCGATAGAGGTCGGTGATAGCCGAATATATGTTCCAGCAGATGGCTTTTTCCTGAGCGGGGTCATCGCAGTCGAAGATTATGCGCATAGCGTAGAGGTCGTAGACCTCCTCAAACGGCACATGCTTTGTCTCCATCTTGCGCCAGATGGAATAGACCGACTTCAGGCGAGCTTTGGCTTCGTAGCGGAGCCCCATCTTGTTGAGGCTCTCCTTGATGGGTGCGGAGAAATCATTGTAGACGGCCGAACGCTTGGCTTCAGATGCACGGATCTGCTCGGCGATGCGCTCGTAGGCATGCGGATGCTCATACTTGAAGCTGAGGTCTTCAAGTTCGGTCTTGATTTCAAAGAGGCCGAGGCGGTGGGCGAGAGGGGCGTAGATATAGAGCGTCTCTCCGGCTATCTTATACTGCTTGTTGGGCGCCATAGAGCCGAGGGTGCGCATGTTGTGAAGTCGGTCGGCCATCTTGATGAGCACCACTCTTATATCCTCGCTCATGGTGAGGAGGAGCTTGCGGAAATTTTCTGCCTGGGCCGAAGCCTGGTCGCCGAATATGCCGCCGGAAATCTTGGTGAGTCCGGCCACAATCTGGGCAATCTTCTTGCCAAACATCCGCTCAATGTCTTCTACGGTATATTCAGTGTCTTCCACCACATCGTGGAGCAGGGCAGCGCAGATAGATGTGGAGCCGAGTCCGATTTCCTGACTCGCGATTTTGGCAACGGCGATGGGATGGAGTATGTAGGGTTCTCCCGAACGGCGGCGTATGCCGGCATGAGCTTTCTTGGCGAAACGAAACGCTCGCTCTATAATTTCCACTTTCTTGCGGTGGTTGCTTTTCAGATAACCGTTAAGCACGTCTTGAAACTCCGCCTCTATAAGGCGGTCTTCCTCTTCGGGGGTCATGATATGCTCTTCATTCATAGCGGGGCCTTTTTCCAGTCGTTGCACAAAAATAATCATTTACAATGAGATTCTCTCTCATTTTGCACATTTTTGTGAGTTTTTTGCAAATGTCCGGTTGAGGTAAGAGAGACAATGGACCGTGTGCGTATGTGATAAGACGTAACGAGGCTGGATGCGCCGTAATGGCATATCCCGCCTCATTACGTCTCTTTTCGGTGAGGATGCCGATATTATATGGCAAAAAGCACTTCCCTGCTTTCTGTGCCGTTGCTTTTTGATGTTTATTGCTGATTGGTTGACTGTTCTCCTGAAAGAGAAAGGTTCAGGCGCAAAGATAAGAGGTTTTTATTATACGATGCAAATATTTTTTTAGTGAATTATCAAATCGGAGATTATGAAGTTATCTTCTTTATGTCTGACTCATTTTCGAAACTAAGGGTCTGCAGCCAGCTGTCTGTCATAATATCTATGTAATCAGAACCCATAATATTAAACTCCATATGTGTGCCCTTAAAAAACTAGAAAGAAGAGACTGAATGTTTTTTGCAGATGTTTCCTTATTCAATCCGACACCGGAAGTTGATCTCACTATGTGAATGAATATATTAACTACCTTATCTGAAAGATCAAATCCCCTGGAATAAGGATAAATGGCAAGAACCACCGGAGAAACCGTTGCGCATAAATCTGCGTGTAAGGCAGTTTATTAATCAGCGAAGTCTATAAACCGTAAGTCATATCTATTCTTACTCAAACGTATTCCTTCAACCTTGACATTCATAAAAAATTCTATGCCTTCACCACCAGGTGCTTCGAAATCCTCAGGCATAAGAATACATAAATCTCGCTTACCATCATTTAAAATGTCTGCAAGTGCAGAATATTCAGACTCTGATTCGGAATCTGCATCTAAGGCATGCCATTCAGAAACAAGAAAGACCGGGAATTCCTTATCACCATTATCCACATAGAAACCGGGCAGTTTATAGTCGCACATTTTTCCTGTTACAGAAAGTTTATAGTGTGGCCCTTCGGATTCCACACAACCTTCCAGATGATCTGTGTCGGAGCATGAAGTGAGTGGGAGTATAGATGCGAGGACGAGGATGGAGAGGAGGATGAGGGAGGAGCAGAGAGTTTTCATTGCCGTTGCTTTTTGATGTTTATTATTGATTAGTTGACTGTTCCCCTGAAAGAGAAGGGTTCAGGCGCAAAGATAAGAGGTTTTATTATACGATGCAAATATTTTTTAGTGAATTATGTGGTCACGGCAGAATAATGCTTAAATCGTGCTGCAATTTGCATACCGTAAATATGAAAGACGGGCTGCGCTTTAAGGCGCAGCCCGCAGGGGGTGTGTATTGGCAGGTGATGAGATTATTTCTTGTCGCCGGCGAGAATTACGTCGATGGGCAGACGGGTGTACCAGATGTCGTAGGAGTAGTGGTTGTTCTGGCTCTCTTCGGTGAGGATACCGATGGATCCGTCGGGCAGAATGGTCATGGAAGAGTAGGCAGAGGGGGTTGTGACGATGGTTTTCTTCACGGGCCATGTCTTGCCGTCGTCGTAGCTGGCATAGATGGCCACATTGTTGCGTCCTTTAGGGTCGCCGGGGAGCGACTGGAGCAGAACGTTCTTGCCATCGGTGGTGGTGTAGCGGATGATGTCGCCGTTGCAGCGGGGGTCGGGGAGGCCTTCTACGGGCACGGGGTCGCTCCATGTCTCACCGCGATCTTTGGAATATGAGAATTTGCGGAGCGAGCCGAAGCGGTTGCGGATGCTCATGATGAGAGTGCCGTCGGGGAGTTCGACGATTTTAGATTCGTCGCCGTCGGTGGTGGCGGGGTTTTTAGACACTTTCCAGTTGCGTCCGGCGTCGTCGGTGTAGATGGCATAGACCTTAAATTTGGGGTTGCCTTCCTCGCGGACAACGAGGGGGAAGAGTATGCGTCCGTCTTCGAGCTGGGTGGCACGACCGGAAGTGGCAAACGCGCTCGTACATTTGATGGGCTGTTTACCGTTGGGGTCGGTGGTGAGAATCTGAGGATTGATGTCGAGCATGGGCCCCCAGGTGAGGCCGTTGTCGGTGCTGCGGCTCACGCTGATGTGGGCGGGCTCTTTCTGCCAGAGGCCGTTGCCGTGGCTGAAGATGGCGAGGATATCGCCGCTCTTCTGGTCGACAACGAGAGCTGCGTCACCACATCCGCCCACTTCATCGTGGGCAGCTACGGTGACATAGGGGCTCCAGGTTTTTCCGCCGTCGGTGCTTCGGCGCGATACGACGTCGATTTTAGCGGGGAGGTCGCCGTTATGCTCGATTCGTTTATCGGCCACGGTGACGAGCGAGCCGTCTTTGGCCGTTACGATAGCGGGGATGCGATAGAATTTTGAGTCAAAGTCGCCGGGACGATACACGAGCGAGCGCTCTACACCGTCGGCCCATGTCTCAGTGTGAGTCTGCTGTGCGACAGCGGCAAAGCCGGATGTCAGTGTGGCGATAGCCAGAGCAGCCATTAAGCGTTTTGTAGCCATGATGGTCGTTGATTTAGGGATTTGAATTGATTGTTGTTTCTGCAAAGATAATCAAAAGTGATGGATGATGAGCTATAATGTGGCGGAATAGTGCAAAAAAAGTCCCGCCTCAGTGGGCAGGACTTGTGTAGGGTAGGGGGTAGGTCGGGTTAGTGGCAGCCGCATGACGATTCGTCACCGCAGCCGCATCCGTCGCCGCATGAGCCGTCGGAGCATCCGCCCTGACTGCCGCAGCCGCAACCGCAACCGGAGGCCGGTTTGAGCTCTTCGGGTGTGGCGTCGCGCACGGCGAGAATCTCGCCTTTGAAGCGCACATCTTTGCCGGCGAGGGGATGATTGAAATCCATTTTCACTTTGTCGTCGGTCACTTCGACCACCACGCCATTGATTTTATAGCCGTCGGCAGTCATCATCGGGAGTACGGCTCCGGGTTTGATGACTTCGCTGTCGAATTTGTCGTCGACCATGAAAATATCCTTGTCGAGAGCGGCAATCTGCTCGGGGTCGTAGGGGCCGAAAGCTTCGTCGGCCTTGACCACGATGTCAAATTTGCCACCCTTTTCGAGACCTTCGATAGCCTCTTCGAGCGGACGGATCATGCCGCGGGTCACTCCGAAGATAATCTTCTCAGGGTCTTCGAGGTCGGTCTGATGAACGAGGGTCTCACCCTCGGGAGTCACGGCATAGAGGTCGTAGCCGAGCTCCACATATTTACCTGGTTGAATCTGTTCCATATATTATATACGTTTTAATGATTTTCTGTTTCTTTTCTACATGATGCAGGAGCAAAAACCGTGCCAATCATGCCGATTTAGCCAATCAGATAGGAGAATGCCCACACTCCGGCTCCGATAATGAGGATGGTTATGATGATGGCAGCCCATGTGCGGCCGGTTGAATTGGGTGGATAGAGTGACTGTGCGCTCTCTTCCTGATGCTTCTTTGGATGATTGTTGTGTGCCATAATGTTGAGGTTTTTCTTTTTATGAATATAACATTTATGGCATCGGGATGGTTTGTGGGAAGAGGAGTATTTGCTCCTTTACATCGGGGTGAATGTGCGGAACTTCAAAATGTCATCATTGTCGGAATAACTATGAATGTGGAGCCCTTTTGGAGATACAAATACCTGACTGTAACTTCCGGAGTAATTATCTACAGCGTATTCACCGACTTTATTGAACTCACTGTCGAGCACCACTATCGCGAGAGGGCGCGGAATGGCCTGTCCCTGAATAGGTGTGGCATTTGTGTCATTAACCGGGCAAGCGACAATGCGATAATAGAGAGCGTTATGTGGATCATATAAAATGGTTGTGTAGGCATAATTGTCAAGAGCATGAGACTGGTCAATCAGTGCATTTTCAGATGGGGATGGAACTTCGGCTTTCGAATAGCCGGCATAAAACGAGGTATATTCTAAATTATGCCCATATACACGGATACTGTCTGAAGCAGGGAAGCTGACAATTATATTATTTTTTGAATCGATAGTGAAAGACGGAATCAGATATAGGAATAGATTCCATCGAATCGGCGACGGATTTCCATATATCTCCGGATAATCAGCAAACTGTGCAGTAGGCAGCCCGTCGGCATTATATATTGCCATTGTGTATATCGGCTCATTATCGGTTGAAGTTCCTGAAGTCTGTGTAGCGGTAAGCCATCCGTCTTTGTATTTTGTGAGCGGTGCCGGTGTAGTGGCTATGGGTGTATATGAGTATGAGGCATGAGCAGCGGAGATGTCTGAGAGAGTGTCACGCCACACAATGTGTCCGCTATTATTGACACATGACAATGTTCTGGTCCAATACTCATAAAGTATGGTAGAGTCTGGGCCGACATGAACAATGGCCTTTACATCAGGTAAATCAACAGCGTCAGGTCCTTCCCTGAAAATGGGAATCGCAGTCAGTTCTCTTTCAGAAGTAAGATCCAGGATAGATATACCACTACCGTTTCTGCTGAGACAGGCCATACGGAAATCATCTCCTTCCAGATATGGATTGATGTATGATATCATTTGAGTGGTCGAGGGATTGATTCTCAGGCAGAGAGTGTCTGTTTCAGTCAGGATAACTGACGAATCGGCAAGTGGTTTAGTCTCTTTTGAGGGGGAGCAGGATTGCACCGACAGAATAATGACCCAAAGATATGATAGGCAAAAGTGTTTCATTACTGCTTTGCGGCGCTTACGGTGTCGTAGAGGTTGAGTGTGGAGTCAGCCAGAAGGTCGAGCACGAGTTCGAAGCCCTCGGAGCCTTCGTAGTAGGGATCGGGCACGTAGTCGTAGCGTGTGGCGAGGCCGAAGAATTCGGCCATGCCGAAAATGCGCTGTTCGGCCTCGGGGGTGGGGGCAAGGCGGTGGAGATTGGTAAGATTGGAAGCATCCATGCCTATGATGAGGTCGAAATCTTCGAAATCGCTCTCTCTCACCTGGCGGCAGTGATGTGTGAGCTGCAGGCCTCTGCGTCGGGCGTGGGCACGCATGCGAGGGTCTGGAAGCTGGCCGATATGGTAGTTGCCGGTTCCGGCGGAGTCTATTATCCATCCGTCTTGAGCATGATGCTCGGCGATTACATCGAGGAGCATACCCTCGGCGGCCGGACTACGGCAGATATTGCCGAGGCACACCATGAGAACTTTCACTTTTTCTTTGCCGCTGACGAGCGGAGCTATGCGTGGAATGAGTCTGTGGATTATCATAATGCTTACTTAAAATCTTTGAGGATGGTTTCTGCAGCGGTGACAGCGGCACTCCTATGGCCCAAACGCTCTCTGATGAGAGAATAGCCGGCTATCTGCTTCTCTCTCCCGGGGGCTCCGGGCAGAATGTCGGTGAGCCGGGCATCGACGAGGTCGGGGGTGCAGAGATGCACGAGCATTTCCGGAATCACCTCGCGGCCTGCAATGAGATTGGGGAGCGACACGAAGGGGATGTGAAGAATGCGTTTCATGATATTATAGGATAGCCGGGAGCCGTTGGCGCGGTAGCACACCACCTGGGGAGTGCCGGCCAGAGCGCATTCGAGCGTCGCGGTGCCGGATGTGACGAGGGCGGCCACCGCTCCGGCCATCAGCGATGATGTGGCGCCGGAGACTACGGGGCAGGAGCTGAAAGAGGCATAGACTTCAGGGGCTATGCCCGGAGCCCCGGCTATCACTGCCGTCAGCCCGGGGTGTCGGCGAGCCACAGCGTCCATCACCGGAAGATTATTGCGAATCTCGCCCATGCGGCTCCCGGGCACAAGGGTGAGAAGTGGGCGCGATGTGTCGATGCCGTGATTTCTGAGCAGTTCTTCTACAGGAGTGGCGGAGGCAAGGCGGCGGTCTATTTCCTCGACGGAGGGATTGCCCACATAAGTGACCTCCATGCCTTTTGACCGGAAATATTCTCTTTCGAACGGGAGGATACAGAGCATCCGGCGCACATAGCGGCGCAGTTTCGGAAGGCGGTATTCTTTCCAAGCCCATACCTTGGGCGAGATATACCAGTAGACGGGAATACCGGCCTTCCAAGCGGTCTTGGCGAGCTTGAGGTTGAAACCGGGATAGTCTACGAGCACCACGGCATCGGGACGTTCGGCGAGGAGTGCGCGTCGGGCAGTGCGGAGGTTGGCCGCGATATCCGGAAGATGGCGGATAACTTCGCTGAAGCCCATGTAGGCCATGTGGCGGTAATGGATGAGGGGCGGGGTGGAGGCGGCATGCTCCATAAGGTCGCCCCCGAGGAATGTGAAGCTTATATCACCGCGCGCGGCACTCAGAGCTTTCATTAGCTCTGAGGCATGGAGATCGCCGGAGGCTTCGCCGGCCGAGATAAAGATTTTCATCAGCGGAGCGTCACTTTTCCGCCGGCGGGAATTGTCACCCGTCGGGATTTTCCATTATAGCAGACTGTGGTCTTGGCGCCTTTTTCAGATGTGAGGGTGGCCGATGTGACCTTTCCGTCTTTCCATGTCATGGCCACTTCTATGCCTCCGCGGGCACGGAGTCCGCTCACCGAGCCGTCGGCCCATTGGGCAGGGAGGGCAGGGAGGAGAGTGAGAGATGCGGGGGTGGACTGGAGGAGCATTTCGGCCACTCCGGCGGTGCCTCCGAAATTACCGTCGATCTGGAAGGGGGAGTGGGCGTCGAGCAGGTTGGGATATGTGCCGCCTCCGTGTCGGGCATCCTCTCCTCGATATTTGTCGGGGCTCACATAGCGGAGCAGGGTGCGGTAGATATGGTATGCGCCGGGGGCATCGGCCAGACGGGCCAGAAGATTAACTCGCCATCCGGTGCTCCATCCGGTGGTCTTGTCGCCCTTGATTTCGAGGGTGCGGTGGGCAGCGGCGGCAAGCTCGGGATTTTCTTTGAGGGTGATGTGGCGTCCGGGATAGAGGCCGAAGAGATGAGACTGGTGGCGGTGGGTGGGTTCGGGGTCTTCCCAGTCGTAGTACCATTCCTGGAGATTACCTTTATGGCCTATCTGATAGGGATGGAGCTTACTGAGGGTGGCATTGATGCGTTTCACGAGGGTGGCATCAGTGCCGAGAGCAATGGCCGCGTCGCGCGCATCGGCCAGACACTGGCGGGTCATGGCGAGATCGGCTGTAGCGCCATAGGATGTGGCTCCCACATATCCGTCGGGAGCATAGAAGAGATTCTCGGGCGATGTGCCGGGCGATGTGATGAGCCGGCCGTCGCGCTCGGTGAGCCAGTCGAGACAGAACAGGGCTGCTCCCTTAAGAGGGGCGTAGTTGCTGCGGAGCCATTCTTTGTCGCCGGTAAACAGGTAGTGGTCCCAGATATGGGTGGCGAGCCATGCGCCGCCCATGGTCCAGTTGGCCCATGAGGGGTGGCCTTCGTTGAGACCCACCGGATTGGTTGTGGCCCAGATGTCGGAATTCTGTCCGAGCGACCATCCTCCGTTGTCCACTCCGTAGTAATGGCGTGCGGTGGCCTGTCCGGAATTTTCGGAGGAGAGATTGCCGATGAACTGAAGCAGCGGGGTGTGGAGTTCGCTGAGATTGGTCACTTCTGCCGGCCAGTAATTTTCTTCGAGGTTGATATTGGTGGTGTAGTTGGAGCTCCAGGGGGGGAGGATGCTTTCGTTCCAGAGTCCCTGAAGGTTGGCTGGCACTCCGGGAGTGCGCGACGATGAAATGAGCAGATAGCGGCCGAACTGGAAGTAGAGTTCTTCGAGGTCGGGGTTGGTCTGGGCAGAGTCGGTGTAGAGCTTGAGCTGCACATCTGTGGGGAGGGCGGCGATTTCAGGCGCTGTAGAGCCGAAGTCTATGCTCACGCGGTCGAAGAGGCGGCGGTAGTCGGCTTCATGGTCGGCAAGGATTGCATCAAACCCTTTCGAAGCGGCAGAGTCGATGCGTCGGCGTGCGAGGGTTTTGTAATCGCGTCCTTGGGTGGCCGGATTGCGGTTGAATCCGTTGAAGCTGGTCACATTGGTGACAAAGAGAGTGAGCGTGCGCGCTCCGGTCACTTTAAGTTCTCCTGATTCTGCGGGTCTGACAGTGCCCCCGTTGGTTATGGCTCTGACGATGGTCTGGAATCGTGTGCCTCTGTCTGGGTCGTAGAAATGTTTCTGTTCGAAAGCGGTGTAGATGGGATATGATTTATAGGCGGCATAGCCTGTAGAGACGATTTCATCTCCGGAGGCCACAGTGGAGTGGGGCAGCTGTGAATCGAGCTTCACCACGGCATCGATACCGGCGGGGTCGGCGGTAGAGATTCTCACCACAATCACAGAGTCGGGCGCCGAGACGAAATATTGTGTCTCTATGGGGTAGCCTCCGGCGGTGAAGTTGGCCGAAGCCACCGCACGGCTTATGTCGAGGCGCCGGGTGTAGGCACCGGCGTTCTTAGGGTTGAGATAATCGATGGTGAGAGTGCCCAGAGGCTGATAATTGTCGGTGTAATGACCTTGCACCTTAAGCTGCAGGGAGTCGGCCGCGCGATAGTCGCCACGATCGAGGGCTGCGCGAATCTCGGGTATGGCAAGGTAGGCATCGGGGGTGGTGACAGAAGTTTCCGGTTCGCCGGTCCAGAGAGTTAGGTCGTTGAGCGACAGGCGTTCGCCATCGGGAGAACCATAGACCACGGCTCCGATATTGCCGTTGCCTATCACGAGTGCTTCCTCAAAAAATCTGGCCGGGCGGTCATAGTGGAGCACAAGGCTGTCTGCTACCGGAGCCGACAAAGCTCCGGCGAGAGCGAGAGCGGTAAGGATGTGTGGCATAATGTGGGGTGTGTTGGATATATTTTTTTCAAAGATACGAATTATAAGCCAGTCATGCAAATTCATGCTTCTTATCGCCGCAGCGCAGGAGTAGGGCGAGTGGCCGCAACTATGCAAAATATCTCTCTGCGGAAGCGGGCGTTGAGCAGACGTGGCGGATAATCAAAAAAATGAGTAATTTTGCAACATGAATGATTTTTGGAAAATGCTGAGGAGGTTTGTGCCTCCATATAAGAAATATCTTATATTGAGCATGGTGAGCAATCTGCTTGCGGCTGTGCTCACTCTCTTCTCTTTTGCTGTGATAATGCCGATTCTTGAGATGCTTTTCGGACTGAAAAGCATGGACTATAGCTATGTGCCTCTCTCGGGTGTGGGCATCCGCGATCTGGCCGACACGGCTGTCAATGATTTCTATTACGTGACTCAGGAGGCCATCCATCGTTGGGGTGCAGGAGCCACTCTGGCTCTTCTCGGAGGCCTTCTGGTGATTATGACGGCTCTTAAGACAGGGGTGACTTATCTGGGCTCCTATTTCATCATCCCGTTACGGTCCGGGATAGTGAGAGACATACGCAACACTATGTATGACAAGGTTGTGTCTCTCCCCATAGGATTCTTCACCAACGAGCGGAAGGGTGACGTTATAGCCCGCATGAGCGGCGATGTGGCCGAAGTGGAAAATTCTATCATGGCTTCGCTCGACATGCTTTTCAAGAATCCGGTGATGATAGTGGTGTGTCTGGCCATGATGATAGTGATAAGCTGGCAGCTAACTCTGTTTGTGCTCGTGCTTCTCCCCATAGCGGGTGTGGCCATGGGCAAGATCGGCAAGAGCCTGAAGCGCACTTCGCTCGAACTGCAGAATCAGTGGGGCTCACTGCTGAGCAATATCGAAGAGACCATCGGGGGCCTGAGAATTGTCAAGGCGTTTTGTGCGGAGCGCAAGGTGGAGCGGCGGTTTCATGAGGGCACGGAGCGGTTCTACCGGCTGTCAAACCGTGTGGCTCGCCGTCAGAGCCTGGCCCACCCGATGAGTGAGTTTCTCGGCACAATCACTATAGCCATAGTTCTGTGGTTTGGCGGCTCACTGATTATCAGCGGACGTGCGGGCATCGACGCTCCGATGTTCATCTATTATCTGGTGATATTCTACAGCATCATCAATCCGGCCAAGGAATTGTCTAAGGCGATGTATGCCGTGCAGAAAGGCATGGCCTCGATGGAGCGTATCGACAAGATTCTCTCCGCACGCAATCCCATCACCTCTCCCTCCAATCCTCAGAAACCCTCAGGTGAGGGTGAGGTGACATATGAGGGGGTGACTTTCGGCTATGATCCGTTGCACCCGGTGGTGAAGGATGTGAACCTCCATATCCGTGCCGGCCAGACAGTGGCTCTGGTGGGACAGAGCGGCAGCGGCAAATCGACCCTGGCCGACCTTCTGCCGAGATTTTACGATGTGCAGCAGGGGAGCGTGAAGGTAGACGGTGTGGATGTGCGCTCCATGCGTGTGGCCGACCTGCGCGGACTGATGGGCAACGTGAATCAGGAGGCGATACTATTCAACGACACCATCTTCAATAATATAGCGTTCGGTGTGCCGGAGGCCACCCGTGAGCAGGTGGAGGAAGCCGCGCGGATAGCCAACGCCCACGATTTCATCATGGCCACAGAGCATGGCTATGACACCAATATCGGCGACAGAGGGTGCCGTCTGTCGGGCGGCCAGCGTCAGCGCATATCGATAGCCCGCGCCATTCTCAAAAATCCCCGTATTCTCATACTCGACGAAGCCACCTCTGCGCTCGACAGCGAGAGCGAACTCCTGGTGCAGCAGGCCCTGGAGCGACTGATGAAAAACCGCACCACCCTTGTGATAGCCCACCGTCTGTCGACCATCCGCAATGCCACGGAGATATGCGTGATGCACGAAGGCAGGATAGTGGAGCGCGGCACCCACGACGACCTTCTGGCCCGCGGAGGCTACTACACCCGTCTGGTAGAAATGCAGTCTGTCAACTGACCCCTCCAGCTATATCCGGATAATCCGGGTAATTGTTTGGTTAATATATTGAGATTGGTTCAACCAGGTGGGGTGAGTCATACTCATCATATGTCTGGAAACGCTTCATAGCCATCATGCACAGTGATGAATCATCAGCGAAATTAAGTTCTGACTGTGGGACTATAAAGTGACGAACCATGCTCATGACATCACGTTTCAGTGAGATTCCATATATCGCATCTCCGTTCAGGGAGCACCCTGATGGCCCATTCATTGCGCTGACTTCACGTTTAAGATCTTCGAGGTCTGCATCTATTTCGCGAACGGTAGATTGCACCCGTGCGATCATATCGGATACTGCACTATGATATTGGCTCCATTCTGTAGCTATCGGAGAGAGATAATTGCCGTCAAAAGTCTCCTGTGTGCCGTCGTTCCAGTTATCTTTCAATATCTGGTTGAGACGCTGATATTTCACGAAAAGCTCTTCAAGAGTCTGCAATGCGCTCATTTTGGTTTATAATTTGAGAGGGTTCCTATAATTCCGGTTAAAGAGCCGTTGGCACTGTTGGCCATTTCACGGGTCTTGTTGCCATAACTATAGGTCAGATTATATATGTCGTCAAGAATACCTATCTGCCGCTCAAGTTTCTCCTTTATAGATTCAATCTTAGATGTTATAGCCTCTCGCCGTGCCCGAAACTTCTCTATTTCTATGTCTATCCGCGCGGTGTCTTCACTCGCAAAATCAAACCGGTATTTAAGCTCTTCAAGCCGATTTATACGATAGTCAATCTTTTCGAGTGCGTTTGAGGCGTGGTTTTCAACGTCATTTTTCATGCGCTGAGCCTCTTCCTTCTGTTTTTTCAGCCGGTCACGATACATCACAACTCCGGCCTCCACGCAATCGGCGAAGTTCCGGAAGTGTCCCTGATACTGCTTAAGCAAGTCAAGGGAGTCGACTTTCACATCAGCAGCCATCAGCGCGCCGTTCTGTATTGGTCGAGAATATCGCAGGTACGGGCGATATACTGCGAATACTGCTGCATCTCTTCCGAGAGCTGCGTTATTGTGCGGCACTTCTCCTCGAAATCTGCCATAAAAGCCTGGTTTTTGGAGTCATTCCACCCTTCGCACACCTGGTGCATCTGCACACTCAATCGCTGGAAGAGAGTTGTAAGATTATCACCGGCAATCCTAAGATTGGAGCCGAACTGACGTAGCTGGTCTACGTTTTTCACACTTGCATCTGATGCCATAATTTTCGTTGGTCAAATGGTTGCTAATGTCTGAATTAAAATAGTGTCAAATGGTGAGAACAATCGCGCCACGCCGTCTTCATCGCAATAATAGTAAGCACGTAGGCGTTCGGGGTCAGCCGAAAGTGATTCGAGATTGATATCATCGCTTAGTCCGAGGGTAATTGCTGCCCGAGGATCGCTTCGCAATATTATGATATGTTTGAATCGGGCGCTGATTGTTTTGGCCGAAATGAAATCTTCATAAAGAAGTTTATCCGGCTTATCTATCTGAATTACCGTGTGTAATCCTACAGTCGGTCCGTTTTCCAGCAGATAGATAATAGCTTTTTTATATGAATCGTAAGCCGATGAGTCATTTGTTGATGTTGTCGAGAAGCTGATGCCTTGAAAAATGTCGGGTAAGCCACCCGAATTCAGATTATCATTGTCTGGGTCAGCTGTGAATTTCTGATCGCGTTTCAACTCACCAAACCGTTCCTGCCCCAGGATGTAGAGTACAGTTGTGTCGGTAATGTTTTTTTTGCTCACCATGTTGCACATACGTTTCAACAAGCTCTCGCTGTCGGTAGGGCGATATAGAGAGATAAGTTCACAGCTTGCCATTTCATTGAGTAGAACTGATGCAGGCGATTCAGAATCAAGACAGTTGATCACATTCACTTTTAGCTTCATACCGGAAGCTCTGGCGGCCAATATCTGTGAGGCCATAAGGGCAATTGTGGTGCGAGATAACTGTTCGTCGCTGTTGATACCTGTGCAGATTACGTTTTCACTGTAATCCTTGCGCAGGTTAATTATAACCGGAGTCTGCTGCAAGTTAATCATGCGTCCAGGTGAGCCGGTAACGGTCTTGCCCTCCTCTGCCTTTAGATAGCTGACAATTCCGGCATTAAGCTCAAATGTCTGCGCCCCGTTGAAATAGAACTGTCCGTGACTGTTATTGCCTGAATATCTTTGCAAAGCCTCGGAGATAAGCTGCTCACAAGCATTATTATCGTTATATATACCCTGAAATAATGCTTGGCGATCAGCATGATAATAGTAGACCTTACCTACCGGTAGAGCTTCGGTTCTTGAACTGCTTCCACGCACAAGGCTTTCAGAATCGCTTGGCGCACATTTAAGCAGATAATAATCGGTGATATTTTTCTGGATATCTGGTGGAATTTCCGAACCCGACAGAGTCTGGGTGGCAAAAATGAGATGGATACCCTGACTGCGCCCCTCTTTTGCAATCTTTACAAGGCGCTCGGTGATTTCTCTTTGTTCTTTTGCAGCTCCACGTCCGCCTCCCATAGAGAAAATGGCATGACATTCGTCAATCACCACGATAACCTGTGGCATCTTTTTGTCGGGATGGGCGCGGTTATATTCCTTGATGTTGCTAACCGCCGCATTGCGAAACACTTTGCCACGTTCGCGCATCATCATATCGATGTCGCGCATGATTTCGAGCACAATCTGTATGTCGCTGTTATCCACAAGCAGCGAACGGAGATGGGGCAACCGACGGTAGCGGTTAAACTCCACACCACCCATCTTCAAGTCAAGCAGATATAATTCGAGGTCGTCGGGACTATAGGCATTTACGAGTCCGGTTATGATATTGTGGAGCAATACAGATTTTCCAGAGCCGGTCTTACCGATGACAAAGGCGTGGGTGTGGCTCACGGTATCCATCCTGAATTCAATATCAGTGCCGTCGTCGGCAATCTCTGTCGTGAGGATTCCGTCTGCACCGTCCTGTTGATCACCGTCCCTGGCCTGTTTGCGCTTGCGCTGGATTTCTTCACCGCCCCCAAGCCATCTCATAAGCCAGTCATCTCCATCCGAATCGATACCTTCAACACGGATGGTCAAGTAAGGCTGACCTGGAAAACTGATTGATTTTGTGCAATCAATTGCCGGGCGAGAGGGGTTGTAGATATTTTTACCTGAGCCAACAATGAAAATCAAGCCGAAGCGATATCCACGCTCAAGCAGATGCAGAAACCTTCGCGCATTTTTCAACTGAAGTTCATACCGATCTTTTTCTTTTTGGTCCGGGTGGTCGCCAACGGGTGGATGAGCAGTGATGAGCTGACCGTTATAATCTTGAACAACAATCAGTTTGTATTGTTCGGGCATATCGGAATTGATACGGTTATACTCAAAAATAGACTGCATTTCGCGCGACCGTTTCTCTATCATCTTTTCAATAGAGTCAAGTTCGGCTGACCACTCTTCGTCGCGTGATATTATCCTCACCTGTCTTTCAGGAAGAAAGCGAGCCGGATAGGAGCCTATCCCCGTATGCTCATAGTCAACAACATCGAGTGTAAATCTCTGTGGACCCATCCAAGCCATAGCCGATGCCATAGCCGCCTGCATCACAGCATACCCGGCTTGCCGACTCAGCTTATCGTGGATGTTGTAGACAACCGATATATAGTGATTGAAGTTCGAAACATCGGGAGTGAAAAAATCAAGCATACCCATTAATGAAACACTTCTTTTCTCATCAAGCTTCACTCTATGGGCGATATATCCAAGATTTATCGAAGGATAGGCTAAATTATCTTTCGCGTCATAGACCGGAATAATAAAGTTGCCATGCAGAAACACTCCTCTGGTTTGATATCCGTTGAGTTTTGCCAGCGGTTTTATAGCCGCCTCGAAACCCTTGAGCAACGCATCGGCAAGCAGTTTTTCTATAAGAGTCTTATCCCCTTTTCTTGAAGCGGATGTTGAAATCGTATCGAGAAGGTCATAGAGCGACTCGCTTGAGGGAGATGTGACCAAGCGACTGACACAACTGTCAATGTCGTCAAACTTTCTCCACTCAGGATAATGTCGGCAGAGTATCTGCGGAAGGGCTTCTGCCAATGAGGCGATTCCGCCGGTAATAGCAGTGGTCAACTGTCCCAGGGCAATGGGATTGAGTGCTGTTGCAGTTTGAAAGGTGGCTACGATAAGTTCGTTAAGCCTCCCTGTTGAGGGATGAGCCTTAAACGCGTCCAGATATTCCGCTACATTCGGCTTTACCTCGGGGCAATTACCGTTGACAGCCGCCTCATAAATGCGCAGTATTCCCTGATAGAGTGCACGCAAAGTGTAGATGGCTCTGTATTTCAAATAATCGCCGGCATAGAGCATAGCCAGATTATATTCACCGCGAGGATTGCCCGAGCGAGCACTTTCTCTTGCATGGTCAAGTTCTTCTTCAGTCATGGCGCTCAAAAAAGGTAAAAAAATAGATGTTGCAGAACTGATATTGTCCGGTCAGGAAGCTAAAGAGGACATCACTTCTGCAACATACTTTTCAAGAGTGTTTTATTTCGTATTAGAGAGATCCCAGATCAAGACCGTCGGCAGATGAGGGCTTCTCTTTGCCCAGACCGGGAGCGGGACGGTTTCCAAGACCCGGCATCTCACGCTTGCCAAGAGAGTCGGCCAATCGGGCTCCTGAATCAGTGGCCTTACGGCGGGCATACATATCTTCCTCCATCTCACGGCGTTTGCGCTCAATGTCTATGTTGGCGCTATCATCTTCACGATTAAGTTGAGACTCATTGCGGCGCAACGCATGTTCGCCGGCCTGTTGGCGGAGTCTCAGATTATTCTCGCGGTCCACCAGATCTTCATTGTCGCGGAGATTACGCAACCGGCGGCGATGTTCGCGCTCATAGAGGTCATCTTCGTGGTCCATTTCGAGATTCTCAATCTCATGATTGCCAAGTTTGTCGGCTGTAGCGGCACTCTGGGCATAGAGCCGCTGATAGTTGGCATCCTCTTCATCATATCTTATGGCGGTGAGGTTGAATGTGCGGAGATTGATGCCATATTCATCGGCAAACTGAGGCACGAGATACTGCTTCGCAGCATCGTTTATGCGCATCAGTTCGGTCTCAAACTGCAATATCGGCATATAGTCAATTGAGTTGATGAAGTGTTTTACAGCCGCATGGAGCGAGTCTTTCACATGCTCCTCCAACTGACCTGCCGACATGCTTGCCAGAGGAATGTTGTCGAAGCAGAGTGTGGGGTCTGCAATACGATATTGCACACTGCCTGCACACGACAGCTTCACCGGAAAAGCACGGAGCTTGGGATTGGTTTTGTCAAAAACCGAGAAAAACGGAATCGTAAACCGCAGCGTAAAGACGCTGTTCGGGTTGTTGTGAGGTGCCGGTTCCTCTTTTTTCTTTTTGAATGCGTCAAATAGTCCCATTTCTTAGTCCTTCTAATAATCTGTTAACACAACCGGTTATTTTATCCAAACTTACTTTTGAATCTTCAAGTGTAGCAATCAATCTTGAAAGGTCATCTCTATTTGTGTCAGTGCTAGCCTTGAGTTCCCTTATACAAGAGACTAACTTTGGATCTAATCCACCTACCTGAATCTTAGGTATCCATGGATGATAATCCTCCACTTGTTTCAAGATCTCTTGTATAATACTTGATGTATTGATGAGGTTTTCTATGTTCACCTCTTGTGAGGCATCCGGAAATACTTTCCATAGCATTATATTTCTAATGGCTTCAGCAGACATAACAATAAATGGTTACTTTTGCTAAATACTAAAAATTATACTATTTTGAATTCTATCTATATTCTGAATCATAGAACTCATTAACAGTAGTGTTGTGCGCATCAGTCTTAGACATTCCTGAGTTACGTAGGGCTTGCTGATGCGCCATCTTAATTTGCTCGCCGATAGAATTCTTTTTTCTAGCGAAAGCTTTAAATGCATCTTTATCCAAACCGTCATCGTAATAGCCTTCCTCTTTTAAAAGACTACGATATTTTTTGTTGTCCCATTTTTTTGACCAGGAAACTTTGTTCCACATTGCTCCACATGTTTCCCAATTTCTAGCGGTGGGGGTTGGTATAGCGTCAAGTTGTTCATTTAACTGCTCGGCATATTCTTCTATTTCCACCATAGATTCTTTTTTCCATTCTTCATATTCGGCATGGAGTGATGCAGCTTTTTCTTCACGGGCTTGCATGACTTCATTAGAAGTGTAGATTACTCCACCTACAATCAATATGATCGCTAAAATAACGACAGTATAAAGTACATGGTATTTTCTGTTATAGCCTTTTAAGCGAGATGAATGAATTTGACCTACTTTTTCATCAGGCAACGCGAGTTCAGCTTTATTTATACATTCCACATACTTCTCGTAATATGCTTTATCTATTTTGTTCTTTTTGAACGGTATACCTGATAAGGCCTTTGGTTCGAGAGCCGCCATAAACTCAATCAAATCCTCACGTGTTGTAGGGATTGGGAATGAGCTGATAATATTGGCTCTTTTCTCATTATCCTCATCTTCGGTCCCTCTTATGGCGCGAAGACGTTCGTCAAGAAGTTTTGCGCTGGAATTGGCCTCTATGCCTGTGAAGGCGAAGCCACATTCCTTGCATTTTGCAGCCCCGGATTCAACGGTAGCACCGCAGTTGGGACAGGTCTTCACCACGCCATGTTTGCCTGATTTAGGCATATAGCTCTTTTTGAGGGCATCAAGGCGCCCTTCGAGATAGACTTCTATCTCATCTTGATCGATGCCGAGCGATGCAGCCTTTTTTAAGACCACTCTGCGCTCTTGGTCGGTAATTACCCCGTCGGCAATTACGGCATCAATTAGTTGTTCTAATGACTGGTCGTACATTGATTTCAGCTTTTTATTTTACGGTTCTTCTTTCTCCATTGAAAGATATGGTGGCCGCGTTGACTTTGCAGTCATCACCATCTTTTACAAACTCCAGACGGGTTGTGGCTTTATGCCCCATGTCGGAGTACTCCACGAGCACTGCATCATCACCGTCAGAGGTAATGGAAATGACAGAGCTTTCTTCTTCCGGACCTTCCTGCTCCATGGTGCGGAGAGCCCACCAGGCAAGACTGCCGTCGTCGAAATCATTGGCACGCTTGAGGGCGTCGACAAATGATGGAGTGCATTTCGATATTACTATACCCTCAAAGTCGTCTGCCTTCTCGCCCGGAGGGAACACCAGGGCAAACACCTGGCGTGCGGTAGATTCCATCTGACCGAAATCCGCGTTGACGGTCTCTTCAGCCACGGTAGCTATAGCCGTCTCTTCAGTCACTACTGTGCTATCAGTGTTAGGATTGGTTTCGGTCTGCGAGCTCTTGCTGCATGACATCAGCACCAAGAACGAGGCACCAAGCATAATTTTGAAACTTGTGTTCATTGCAAAGATGTTTAGTCGTTATCGTGATTTAGTTGTGATGATATTTAGTCAATGGTGAGGTCGAATCTGATACTGAATAGTTTCTTTAATTCTTCATCAGTGATATTGGCAAGATATCGCTCGCGTTTATCAATTCCACTGAATGCCTGCAGTCCCAGGTTTAGTGAGTTATTCTTAAATGCACGCCGACCTTTCATATGAATAGCTTCGGCAATAGCCAGTCCATCGCCTTTAATCATGTCAAAGGACAGTGCAGATGCATGGTTAGGATCCTTTGTCAACTTGTAAAGTTTAGTATATAATTTTGAGACAGTTTTATATTCATTTACCACACTGTCATACTTTTTTGAGATATTGACCAAGGTGTCTGCAATCCGTTCATATGTGCTCTCCATCTGATGCTTAGCGATTGAAAGAGGCGATGAGCTCTTCTCATTCCCCCAGAAATTTAGCTTGCTACCCGTGCCGTTCTTCACCATGAGTTTATAGTCGTAGGTGGTTCGTAGCATTCTGCGAGATTCACGCTCTGCAATCACTAAATAAGTTCTCAAGTTGTTGATATTCCAACGAAGCTCTGTTATCGCAGAAGTCAGTTCGTCCTCTACCTGTGCAATCATTTTATGTTTTCTCTTGCCTAATATATCATAAAATGGGGGCTTCTTATTGTCAATCTGGGGCATTGCAAAAATTGCATCAATTCGCTCTTCACAAAGCTCAGGATATTTCCCATCGAATGTAGGGAATTTTGTCACAAAGTCTGCGCTTAGTCTGGATACAAGTACCATTTCGTCAGGAGTAACAAATTGTTCACTCTCCGAAGGACTTGTCTTTTCTACTTCTATGCCATCCACCCAATCATCGAATGCGACTTCAAAAATATCGCCCTCGATAGCATTATATAGCTCATGGTAGCCCTTCCTATAGTTGTCAGATCCCTTTTTATTTTGAATCATAACCCGTATGAAACGAGAGATCTTTTCCGGATAGGGCACGGTTTCGTAATCAGCTCCGAAAAGAGCTTCTTTTAACGCGGTTTCCTCAGCATAATCAGCTTCTATAGTCTCAAGCCCCTCAAGCCAAGCAGCGTGCACTTGCTCTTGTTCAAGTTTTTTCTGCTCGGTAGCAGAAGCCTTCGCAGCAGCTTGTAGCTCTTTTCTGGATTTCTTTTTTGCGGCACGCTCTTCTTTTTGTTTGCGATAATCATTCGCTTGTTCATCCTGAGTGAGAGAGAGGCCGCCCAAACGGTTTCTTTCATACCAACGCCCATCATCGCATTGGCATTCGAAGTCATTTTTAAATCGGTTTTCGCGGATGTCGACTATTGTGCGTCCGTGCGGAGCAACAGCAACATCGCGCCAAAACGGCGTTTTGTTTTGGTGGTCATCACATTCGATCCATTTCTGGTCACGTTTGATACGGTATTCTTGACCTGTACTGACCCTTACATAATCTGCCATAATATTTATTTGTGTTATTTATGATTGTGTATAATGATAATCACAGGATTCTCCAAATCTGGCATCTGTCAAATTTTACGATCCATTTATTTGGGAATGAATAATATGATTATCAATATCTTAGTCGTGGATATTGCGGCTCACTACACGAGCGAGATATTCTTAACAATGATTTTTGATGGGAGATTGGAGTATTAATAATGCACTGATCTTTTATTGCCCTGTGGCTCCGGAAAGGGCGTTGATACTGAAACTGTCCTGAAATGAAAAAACAGAAGCGTGAAGCCGATTGTTGCTCGCTCCACTATTCGAGGCCTTCGCATTGCCCTGTCAATCGAACGAGCAACGAGACCCCACGCCGTATGTATATACACGCAATGCATTCCATCTCGGAACGCACGGATATTACATACCCATGAGCATCATCGTTGCATGGTTCTGATTGACCTGAAAGTTGCGAAGTTTCGAATAGTCAGAAACCAAGCGTCAATAACGCTTTTTTTATATGTCGCTGCCATAATCGCCTATAACGAAATATGGCATTATAAAACCCGCCCATCCTCCGGATAACAAGCCTCACTCCTGAGGCGTTTTCGGCCGGCTTACGGCGCAGGGCTTTATGAAGACACAAGACCTATAGCCTTATGCTTATGGTTGCAAAGTTAATATATAGATTCAAACGGGCAAATTTTTTTTGACGTTTTTTTGGTGAGGGGGTCAGAAGATGGAGATGCCGAGGTCGGTGGTGAAGCGTTCGAGGGTGTCGATGCCTCGCACGGAGTTGCCGTATTCGTTGAGTTCGGGGCTCCATACTGCTATGCTGAGGCGGCCGGGAATGAAGGCTACGATGCCTCCGCCCACTCCGCTCTTGCCGGGGAGACCGACGCGGAAGGCGAAGTCGCCCGATTCGTCGTAGAATCCGCAGGTGAGCATCAGGGCACTGAGGCGCTTGGCGCGGCTCACGCTGAGGATTCTCTCGCCGTCGAAGGGATTTATGCCGCGGTCGGTGAGAAACAGAAATGACCGGGCGAGCTCTTCGCAGCTCATGGCTATGGAGCATTGGTTGCAGTAGACGTCGATGAGGGTGTCGACGCTTCCGTTGATATTGCCGAAGCTTTTCATGAAATGGGCCAGGGCGAGGTTGCGGCTTGCGTGTTCGTATTCGGAGCGTGCCACGGTCTTGTCGAAATAGATGTCGTCGCTGCCGGCCACTGAGCGCACGAAGGAGAGTATGGCCTCTTTCGGGCGGTCGTAGAGGCCTATGAGGCGGTCGGTGACCACGAGGGCGCCGGCGTTGATGAAGGGGTTGCGGGGTATGCCGTGCTCGTGTTCGAGCTGCACGAGCGAATTGAATGGTGAGCCGGAGGGTTCTCTCCCGACGTATTGCCACAGGGAGCTGCCCATGTGGCGCATCACCATTGCGAGGGTGAACACTTTTGAGATGCTCTGGATGGAGAATTTTGTGTGCCAGTGGCCCACGCCGTCGGTGCGCCCGTCGGGCAGGGCAATGGCTATGCCATAGCTGCCGGGGGCTACTTGGGCAAGTGCGGGGATATAGTCGGCGATTTTTCCCCGGGGAGGGATAGCCGATACGCTGTCGTAGATTCTGGAGATGATTTTCTTATATTTGTCCATCAGCATTATATCACGGTTTTTCCAAACGGGAAGAGGGCGAGAGCCATGAGTTTGAAGTGCTGGATTCCGAATGGGATTCCCACAATGGTGATGCAGAATAGCAATCCCCATCCGAGGTGGGTGAGGGCTATGGGCACGCCGCCCACTATCCACCACACGATGTCCATCACCGCATTAAGGCATCCCGGCATGGACGCTTGTGACTTCACTACCTGACGGCCGAATGGCCAGAGGGCCACTGAGGCGAGTTTGATGGTCTGGAGTCCGAATGGTATGCCCACGATGGTGAGCATCATGAGCAGGCTTGAGATAATATATTCGATGGCTATCATCAGGCCTCCGAACACGACCCAGATAATATTGAGAAGCAGATTCATAGGTGTGGGGTGATAAGTGGGTTGTCAATTAGATTTTTCCACGGAGTCGCTGCGGCGGTAGAAGCGCACTCTGTCTACAAACATTTCGGCGGGTAGTCCGTCGGGCTTTACTTCGCCTACCCAGCCGCCTCCGAGCTGCATGTCAATCAGCAGATAGTAGGGGGTGGAGAAGGGGAATTGTCCTTCGAACTCTGTGTCGATGCGGGGATAGGTGAAGGTGTGGATGTCGTTGATGAGGAAGCGGAGAGAGTCGGGATACATCTCGACGGAGTAGGTGTTGTAGCCGTCGGGGTCGATGGGTCCGGTTGAGCCGTGGGGCGGGTTGTCAGGACGGTTGAGGGTGAGGGTGTAGTAGGAGTGAACGGTCTGATAGGCTATGGTGTCGAAGCTCAGACGCTCCATGATGTCTATTTCTCCACCGTTGGGCCATGCGCAGTCTGTAGCCGAGTCGGCAAATGCGGGGTCCGGGAGCAGCCAGATGGCCGGCCACGATCCTTGCACGCCCTTGATACGGGCCCGGATGTCGAGCCGTCCGTAGAGAAATGCTTTTTTGCCCTTGGTATAGAGGCCGCCGGTGAGATATGGCACAGAGTCGCCGCAACCTTCATAGGCTGCTATGCCGCGGAGCAGGAGGTTGCCGTCGCGGAGGTCGTAGCAGGTGTCGGCTTTAGACATATAGTTGTTCCAGTCGGCGGTGCCTCTGTCAATCCGGCTCCAGACCGTGGTGTCTATTGTGGGAGAGTCGAAGTTTTCTTCCCATTCGAGGGTCCATCCTTCGGGGATATCACCGGCCGGCGAGGCGGAGTGTGAGCACCCGGCGAAAAAGGCTACGGCAGAAGATATTAACGTAGGGAGTAAGATGTTGCGCATTGGGGTGGGGATATTTTGATGAGATGCAAAATTACTGAATATTTCGTGTCGGGTCAACATTTTTATGTATTTGGATTGTTTTATAGGTGAGTTACAGCAATTCGCTTATATAAATCGTAGGATTGGAAAGCTAAATTAAAACACATATACTATTATGACTTACTCACAGATTACTCAGTCGGCACCCGTGGTGCTCGTGGAATTTTACGCTACATGGTGTCCTCATTGCCGCCGCATGATGCCGGTGGTCGAGGAGGTGAAGGAACTCTTGTCAGACCGTGCCGAAGTGGTGCAGCTTGATATTGATCAGAATGATTCGGCGGCCAATGCAGCCGGAGTGGAATCGGTGCCTACATTCATTGTCTATGCCGGCGGCGAAGAGCGCTGGCGTCATAGCGGCGAGATAGAGGGCGAGGTGCTTCTGAGCAAGGTGGAAGGCTACGTGTGATTTTCTGAGCCATGGCAACCGATAAGCAATATGACGGCAATCTGCTGGCCGACTTCCTGACTGAGCTCGGTGTGCGCCACACTTCTAAGGCTACCGAAATGGCGATGCGGAATATGAATTTCCGCTCGCTCTTCGGTCTGGGGAAACTGCTGCAGAGCTACGGAGTGGACACTCAGGGGCTGGAGGTGGCCGACCGGGGAGAGCTTTCGCTGCTTACGCCGCCATTTCTGGCCTCCACCCCCGGTGGCATCGTGATAGTGACCGGAATGGGGAAGGAGCGTGTGGACTATCTCACTCAGGGTGTGGCCGAGAGCATGGATGTGGCTGAATTTGACAAGGTGTGGGACGGCAGGGTGCTCCTCGGATTTCCGCATGAAGATGCCTGCGAGCCCGACTATACCGAGCACCATATCGAAGATGTGGCGGCCAAGGTGAAGCGGGGGTTGCTCCCGCTGCTTTTGGTGGCTTTGTTCGGTTATCTTGTGGCCGAAAGCGGTATGTGGCGCCACTTGTCGACGATTCTGATAGTTCTGCTTGATCTTGCCGGTCTCTGGCTCACTTATATGCTCGTGCAGAAATCTCTGAAAATAAGCAATCCGGCTGCCGACCGTGTGTGTGGAGTGCTTCAGGCCGGCGGTTGCGACAGCGTGCTAGAGATGAAAGCATCGAAATTTTTCGGCATATTCGGCTGGAGCGAGGTTGGATTCGCTTATTTTTCGGTGAGTCTGCTGGCTCTGCTCATGTTTCCTCAATCGGTGGGCTGGCTGGCTGTGTGCAATCTCTGCTGTCTGCCCTTTACGGCATGGAGCATCTGGTATCAGAAATTCCGCGCTAAAGTGTGGTGTACTCTGTGTGTGAGCGTGCAATGCACATTGTGGCTCCTTTTCTTCTGCTATCTCGGTGGTGGATGGATAGAGCTCGGCTGGCCTCTCGGCATAGGCTTCTTTGTGCTTGGCGCCACATATGTCACCGTGCTTCTTATCCTGAACCGTATTCTTCCAAAATTTGAAAAAGATGAACAGGAATAACGCCCCCAAACGCATAGCGCGTCCGGAACTCAAAAGCGGGAGAGTGCTCTCGGCCTCCGAGCTCAATAAAATCCGTATCAGCGAAAAGCGCACGCTTCTCACTCCTGAGCGTCTGGCCAGAATAGCCGCGGCTGCTGCAGAGTGACTTTTATGCAAGAAAAGAATCAAAAGAGGGAGAATGGCAATTTTTTTTCACGCCATTTTTCCTCTTTTCTTGTGCTACGGTTGTGATTATCGGTTGGAATTGAGTATCTTTGCGGTAAACTCATATAGACAAGCAAACCATGAAAATCAGTGTTTACTTTTTACGCACCGTAATGACAATATTCGGAGGAATGTGTGGTCTCATGTCCGTTTCCTCTGCGGCCGCATCCGGAATAGCCCGCAATCCTTTGCCCCGTCAGGGAGGTTTTCTTGATTCGATTCATGCTCCGGTAAAAGTGGCAACAGGTCCTTCTGATGCTTATATAGGACTGTCGATGATGCCAGACGGCGAGTTGCGCCACTATAATTACGGCGAGCAGGCAGATGCCGGCAGCTTTTATCTTTCAAGCCGTGATCACGGCCTCACATGGCGAAAAGTGAGCTCTCCCCGCGATATGCCGCAGGCCGATGTGGCGAGTCGGGTAAGCGGAGAGTATGTGCGCCTGGTGAATATGGGGGCCGATGGAGTGTATTGCATCCGCACACAGGGTGGTCCGAAAGGCAACCGTACGGTGACGAAAGTAGACAGCATAGGGTCTATCATGATAAAGCCTCCGGTATTTGCCCGCGACGGAAAGCTTATGATAGTGGCCGCCCACGGAGGTGAAAAGGGGTGCTACACTTATGTGTCGGATGACGACGGCCTCACATGGCAGCGCTCGAACACTGTTGTGACTCCTCCCCACACGGGGGGAGGCTTCCATAAGGGTATCCGTTGGAATCATGGTGCGGTCGAACCAACCGTGGTAGAACTTACCGACGGACGGCTCTGGATGCTTATGCGCACTCCTCACGACAAACATTATGAGGCCTTTTCAGAGGATGGCGGCTTGACATGGAGCGAGCCTCGCCAGTCGCGGTTCTACGGCACAATAACGATGCCTACCATCGGACGGCTAAAGGACGGGCGGTTGATATTCTTCTGGTGTAATACCACCCCTCTGCCGGAGCTTCCCACGGCCAACGGGGTGTGGGACGATGTGTTTACCAACCGCGATGTGACCCATGTGGCCATATCTGATGACGACGGAAAGACATGGAGAGGATTTCGGGAACTGATGCTTGACCCTATGAGAAATGAGAGCGACTATGCCCTGCGAGGCGGTGGGATAGACCGCGGCATGCATCAGGCGCAGTTTGTAGAGCCGGAACCGGGGAAGATTGTGGCGGCCATCGGTCAGCATCCTCTCCATCGTGCGATAGTGGCGTTTGACACAGACTGGCTCTATGAGACAGAGCGCACGGATGATTTCTCTGACAGTCTTCGCAACTGGACGACCTTCAACTATATAAAAGGTATAAAGGGACACTGCTCCTACAATCGGATAAATGGTGTGGAACTGAAGGCTCACCCCGACCGTAAGGGGCAAAATGTGCTCTCGCTGCGCTATGATAAAGCCGATAGTCTGGTGAGCGATATCCGTGGAGCTGTGTGGAATTTTCCGGCTTTGAGGCAGGGAGAGTTCACAGCTTCAATCCGGTTGCCGGAGGGAGCGGAAGGGCATACGATGGTGCTCAACGACCGTTGGATGAATCCTTGCGACACCGTTGCACGCTATGAGGGTATCTACATACTTCCTCTTTCGCGTAAGGAACTCGGAATAAAAGATGACCGCTGGCACACTCTGACGGTGGAGTGGGATGTGGACCGTCCGTCAGACAAAGCGATAGTGAGAGTGGATGGTCGCAGGCGCAAAATCAAGCTACCGATGAGCAACCCTACTGCCGATGGCATAAGCTACGTGCATTTTCTTGCCGAGCCGGGAGAGAATGATTCATTGCCCGCACCGCTGTTTATTGAGCGTGTGGCGGCTAAAGAACGGCAGCCACGATAGAATATCTCTTACCATTATTGCATGTGGAGGAGGAATATTGGCGGAGATAGGATAATTTTGCAGCGTAAATATCATTGCTCAGGAAAAAATGGAAGAAATCAGCTTCAATTCTATCGAGGGTTATAACAGCCGCTACGGACTCACTACGCGCCATCCGCTCGTGAATGTGATAGACTTAAAGCAGTCCACCCGTGGTCTCAACAATGTGAGAATCACCTATGGTGTCTATGCCCTTTTTCTAAAGAAGGGCACGCAGTGCTCGCTCAACTACGGCCGTCGAAGCTATGACTATCAGGAGGGCACGGTGGTGAGTTTCGCTCCGGGGCAGGTGGTTGAATTTTCCAGACCTGAGCTTGAGATAGCCCCCGATGTGGTAGGGCTGATGTTTCATCCCGACTTGATTTACGGCACACCGTTGGGGAGCAAAATAATGTCGTATGGCTTCTTCGGCTATTCGCAGATGGAAGCCCTGCATCTGTCGGACAGCGAGCGAGATATATTTCTTGATTGCCTCAAGAAGATAGATAGCGAGCTCAATCATCCGGTAGACCACCATTCGGCCTCTGTGATTTCTGCCAATATTCAGGTGTTGCTGGAATATCTCGACAGATTCTACGACCGCCAGTTTATCACCCGTCATAGAGTGAATTCAGAGGTGGTGTGCCGTTTCGAGCAGGAACTTCGGGATTATTATTCCCGTCCGGGAGCTGTGACTATGCCTGGGGTGGCCTATTTTGCCCACCGTCTCAATCTTTCTCCCGGCTATTTCGGCGACCTTATAAAGAAAGAGACCGGATCGTCGCCCAAAGACCTGATAACCCTTCATATAGTGAGCCTTGCTAAGCAACGCCTCGCCACAACGGGCGATGATGTGAGCGAGATAGCCTATGCTCTGGGCTTTGATTATCCCGCCCATTTCTCGCGGATGTTCAAGAGAGTCACCGGAGTGTCGCCCAGCCGCTACCGCGTGGAGCTCAACTGAGCCGGCCGATCCGCAACCGAATTTTGCGAAATCAGAGATTCTCTTTCTGCTCCTTGTTTTTTTTCATTGCGGTTGTCACATAGTTGGTGAGGTAGACCGTGAACAGCGGGAAGATAACCATACCGGCCACCGGAAGAATCACGGCCACGATTTTTCCTGCTATAGTGACAGGAGATATATTGCATCCCACTGTCGACATGTTCATTGCCGACCACCATAGCGCTGTCCAATAGGTGTTGACCTGCGGATTCACACCATGTTCGCGCTGGAAGAATATAAGCGAACAGAAGTAGACCATCATTAACATAATCACGAGATAGGATGAAAACAGACTGTTGATGGCATTGCTCGACAGGTAGCCTATCACTATAGACACAGCCAGAGCACCCCGCGCCAGAGGAATGAATCTCACGAAATAGAGCGCGTCGGGGCTCAGATGGATGTTCATCAGGTTGATTATGTTGAGATATGGGATGGACAATAGCAGGAATACCAGGCGGTGGCGGAAAAATCTCCACCGGTCATCGGCATACCAAAGCCCTACGAAGAAGTCGAGGATGAAAAACATACATGCCCAGAACTGAAACTGCATATAGGCATGGTTCTCAAGAAAATCAACCTGTTCGAAAGTGTCTATTGAAATCCAGACTATAAGCAATATGGAGAGCACCAGGATGATGAAATTCATGATACTGGTCACATAATGTTTTATCTTCGCGTTGTGTCGTGGTTTCGGTGACGGAGCGGCTGCTGTTGGAGTAGTTGAAACGGTATCCATAATGATGATTCAATTGGTTTTATAAATTTTCAACGACTTTACGGCAACCATTGTTCTAAATCGGTGTGAATTCAATGTGTCATTTTTGATTTCATCAAAGGAATCGGGAGGCTGTGTTTCAAAAGGTTTCACCGCTTATGAAGGCCGGACATTATCTTCCATCTCTCAGACGGCCTGAGGGGCGGTTATTGTTCTTTTGCCGAAATATTTGTAAATTTGACACACCAACAGGTGTAGACCAATCAGCTTTCACCGAATAAAATCATTACTTCTTACTTATATATGCTTATGAATCTGAGATATGCTTTAATGCCGGCTCTTCTGCTCGGCTTGGCTGCCCAGGCTCAGGAGCCTCGTATAGAGGTCACTGAGTTCGACTACTACGGCCCGTTTGCGGTGCCGCTTCCTCTTATGGTAGACAGCGTGGATGTCAATTCGCGTCCGTTTGACCCGGCTTCGCTGCTTTCCCAGCCGGTTGAGTCGAGAGCCACCCGCCCGTCGGGTGTGCGCCATGCGTCGGCTGTGGCTCCCGGCCATGATTCGGCTCCGGCTCTCCATATGCTGGCCTTCTCTGTGGAAAACACTTCATTTGCCACTCCCACTCTCTCGGTGGAGGGGCTTGATAATTACAAAGTGACTGTAGACGGCGTTGAATCTCAATCGTCTCTCAGCCTCAAGCCGGCCACTCATCGTGTGGTCATAAAATATCTTTCCGAGCCGGGTAAGACCGACTCAGTGAGAGTGGCTCTCGAAGGAGCCGAAGGGATTGCTCTCCGTGCCGATGGCAAACGCCTTTATGGTCTCGATGATGTGCTTCATGGCGAGAGGATAGCAGGCACATCAGTGTCGCCCGGCGGGAAATATATGATTACTTCCTACACCGTCACTTCGCGTGGGGGAGCAGTGAGCCGTCGGTGGGCGGTGCGCTCTCTTGCCGACGGCCGCACTCTCACCGTGTCGACCGAACCTCTCCGATGGATGCCCTCCACCGACCGCTATTATGTGACCCGCAAGGAGGTGGACGGCCGCAGTCTGGTGGCTGTTGACCCGGCCACAGGCAACGAGACTGTGCTGACCTCACGTGTGCCCGACGGGTATTTTTCTGTCTTGCCTTCTGAAAGCGCTCTGCTTGTAGTCTCCACTCAGGAAGGGCCGAAAGAGGATCCGGCTGTCTATCGCATCCTTGAGCCGGAAGACCGTCAGCCGGGGTGGCGAAACCGTTCGATTCTCTCGGTCTATGACCTTGCCAGCGGGATTCTCCGCCCTGTCACCCACGGATATCGCGGTCTGAGTCTGCTTGATGTGGCCGATGATTCTCGCCATGCTCTTGTGGGGGTGCGTGAGAGCCGTCTGGAGAAGCGCCCCACCACCCTCACCACCATTCTTTCCATTGATCTTGAGACAATGAAAGCCGACACAATTGTGGCCGGCGATGGTTTTGTGGGAGCCGCTATATATTCTCCCGATGCATCTTCCGTGCTTGTGAGCGGTTCGCCCGAGGCATTCGGCGGTATTGGCCGTAATCTGCCGGCCGACCGCATACCGAGCATGGTGGACAATCAGCTTTTTCTCTGCTCGCTCGATGGATCATCGGTCAAACCTCTCACCCGCAATTTCGACCCCAGTGTGGAAGCTTTCGAATGGAGCCGTGCAGACGGCAAGGTATATTTCACGGCTGAAAACCGCGACTGCATAAGCTTCTATCAGCTTGACCCGCGCACAGGCCACATAGTGATGATTCCGGCAGGCGAAGACCTCGTGAAAGGCTTCTCCATGCCCCGCAGCGGCACATCGGCGGTGTGGTTCGGGCAGAGTGCGGCTAATCCAGACCGTCTCTACACCCTCAACACCCGCACGCTCCGCTCCGCAATGATAGAGGAGCCGCAGAAAGATATGCTCGCCGATGTGGACTTCGGCACAGTGGATGGCTGGAGCTTCGTGAATTCGCGCGGCGACAGCATACACGGACGCTTCTATCTTCCCCCCGGCTTCGATCCATCCAGGAAATATCCCCTGATTGTGAATTATTACGGCGGATGCAGCCCCACTTCGCGCAATTTCGAGAGCCGCTATCCTCACCACGCTTATGCTGCTCAGGGCTATGTGGTCTATGTGATAGAGCCGAGCGGTGCCACCGGTTTCGGTCAGGAGTTTTCATCGCGCCATGTGGCAACTGCCGGGCAGGGTGTGGCCGACGATATAATCGAAGGCACCAAGCGTTTCTGCGAAGAGCATCCTTATGTGGATGCCTCCAAGATAGGGTGTATCGGAGCTTCTTATGGTGGGTTCATGACCCAGTATCTCCAGACTGTGACCGATATTTTTGCAGCTGCAATATCTCATGCCGGTATCAGCGACCACACAAGCTACTGGGGTGAAGGCTACTGGGGCTATTCATATAGTGAGGTGTCTATGGGCGATAAATATCCCTGGAGCGACACGGAGCTCTACGTGAAGCAGAGTCCGCTCTACAACGCCCACAAGATTCACACTCCGCTCCTGTTTCTCCATGGCGATAAAGACAATAATGTGCCGGTGGGCGAGAGCATCCAGATGTTTACGGCTCTCAAGCTCCTCGGCCGCGAGACTGCTTTTGTGGCAGTGGCCGATCAAGACCATCATATCCTCGACTACGACAAGCGCATCAAGTGGCAGGACACCATCTATGCATGGTTTGCAAAATATTTGAAAGATGACCCCACATGGTGGGACAAGCTCTATCCCCCGGTGTCTCTCTGATAGCTTTCTGATTTATAGATAAAGCAGGGGCGGCCTCCCGAAAAGGAGGCCGCCCATATTATTATTCCTTACGGTGAGTCAGAAGGGATAGCCGATGGCGAGGTGGAAAGCGAGGGAGTTTTTGAATGAGGTCATGTTGTAGTAGCCTCGTTTGCCGGTGTCGTAGGGCAGGTGAATGCCTACACCGAGGTCGCCGCGCACCACGAGCATACCGATATCCAGGCGCAGTCCTGCGCCGGTGCCGGTGGCGAGGTCGCGAAGGAATGTCTTGCCGCGCAGTTTTCCACCCGGGCGCAACGGGTCTTCCTTGAGCAGCCACACGTTGCCCGAGTCGAAGAACAGCGCACCGTGGAGCGGTCCGAAAATCGGGAAACGGTATTCTACATTAAATTCGAATTTGAATGTGCCGGTCTGATCAAAATAGCCGTTTATGAGATTTTGGGGCACCTTATAGCTGCCCGGACCAACACTGCGCACCGTAAATGCACGGATGGAGTTGGCACCTCCCACATAGAACTGTTCGCTATATGGCACTGTGGTGGCGTTGCCATAGGCGTGGGCTGCTCCTACAGCCGCACGGGTCACAATCCAGTTGTCGCCAGACAGCCTGCGCCCATACACGAGCTGTGTCTGGCCTTTTACAAACTGTGAGAATGGTGTGCCAAAGAGTTTTTTCTCTCCTTTCTTGCCGCAGAGTTCGTAGATGCCCCAGAAGATGTTGCCGGCTTCCTGCACAGAGAATTGCCAGTTGATATTGTTGTCGCGGTCAATATTGCGGTCGTAGACAAAGCTGTAGGAGAGCTGAGGTATAAACTGGCTCTTGAAGCTCTCGGCAATGGCTTTGTTTTCGTTCATTATCGAATCAAACTCATGGGTTGAATTGATGAGTTTGGTGTAGGTGAGCTTGAAAGGTGTGAGTGTGTTGCTCACATAGCGGTTCACGCGCCAGTCGTAGCTGAGGCCTGTGTTGAACTGCGCCATCTTGAAATAGTGGGGGCGGTTGAGCACATCCACATTGAGCGATATGCGGGTCCAGTTGATTTCACGGCGTGAGCGTGGAATGAATCTGGGCGCCAGCAGTCGTGGGAATGACAGGGAGGTGGTGAGCCCCACTTCGTAGGAGTTGAATATCGACTTGCCGCGGTCGCGTCCGGTCTGCCATTCGTAGCTTCCGGTGAGATTCACACTCAGCTGTTCGCCTCCGCCGAAGAGGTTGCGGTTTGTCACTCCAAACATGAGGCCCGGGCCGAGATAGCTGTTTGACTTGGACGTTACGTTCACCTCAAGAGATGCTTCGAGAGGAGCGTCGAACGTGCAGTCTATATCCACATTGAGGGTGCGTTCGGCCGTGGTGTCGGGAAACACATTTATTTCAATACTGTTGAAAATGCCGAGGCGCGAGAGGCGGGTCTGAGTGCGGTCCATCTCGCGCACGGTGAGTGTGCGTCCCTCTCTGAAGCCGATGCATTGCGGAATAAGATTCTTGCGCAGTCTCGATGGCATCATCTGAATGAGCATGCCGCGGCGTGTCATGGTAGTGTCGGGTGTGCCTCCGCCACGGTTGCGGTTTATGCGGGTGGTGATGGTGCCGGTCTTGTAGGGCACGAGGGCGAGTTTAGGGAGATTGGTTCCTACGGTCATGCGCAATGCAATCTTGCCTGGGGTGATGGTGCTGTCGGCAAGATATTCCACATATTCAGGTCTGAAGAAATAGTAGCCCTTATTGCGCAGCGCGTTGGCAATCCTCACCCTTTCGGCGCTCAGTGAGTCGGTGCAATATCTGCTGCCTGCATGGAGATAGGTGCCTTTCAGGGCTATGGAGTCTATGAGATGATAGAGCTGTGTGGTGTCGGGGAGCATCTCTACGGTGTCTATGGGATATGCCGGTCCGGTAGACACTTTGTAGAGTATCTTTGCTTTCTTCGGATTCTTGCCCTTGAGAAGCTCATAGGTGGCATGCCCTCTGAAATAGCCGTTATTGTCAAGAATCTGGTCTATCATCTCGGTGCGCACTTCGGGTCTCACATCGCTGATGAGCACCGGTTCTCTCACCAGCTTCTCATAGAGCCAGTGTTTGAATCCCTTTGGCGGATTGCTCCAGTTGTTGTAGACCCACAAGCCGAGGGGAAAAGGATAGCGGAGATAGGGGGAGATGAGGCAGTTGTTGGGAGCCACGTTGACTGCGTTTTTCACACTGCTTTGCAGCCCGGGAGCCATCGGTTCTTTCTCGTAGGTTGTGATGTCGATTTTCTTCACTCCGGTATAGAGCACATCGTCCGGACCCAGACGGCGGGTCGTGGAGCAGGAGCTGACGGTAATAACGGCCAGCAGTATGGCCAGTGAGCGCAGCATAAGGCGGAGCATATCAGTGGTCGGTCTCATTTATTTGTGGCAGGAGTTGTGGCGGTTGTTGGTGTTTTATCGGGAGCGGCCGGGGTATCGGTTTCGGCCTCGGTGGTTTTAGGCTTGAAGATGGATCGCTTCATTCGTCCGGCCCAGCGGAAGAGGTCTTTGAGTGAGTTGATTTTTCTTCGTAGCACGAAGCCTACGCCGGTCTGTGTGATTTCGCCCTCAAGAATGCTCTCAAACCCGGTGTGACGGAATATTCTCACATACATCGAGCCGCTGCGGTTGAGCATGTATTCGAATGCAATATCATTGATGAGATTTTGCGAGAAATTCTCGTCGGCATCGGCATCGGTTGAATAATTGCCTCCGACTATTATCTTGAAGCGGTCGTTGAAGAGCGACTTAGACACTCTGTAGCTATAGCTCGTGGTCGATGAGGTGTAGCCATCGGTGGTCTTGTCATATTGGTCTATGCCAAACGAGATATCAACGCCTTTGATATTGTTTGCCGCCCACGAATTGAGCTGGGAGGCAAGGAAAGAGTAGAGCGGATTGCCCGAAAGGCTTGAGCTTGCATGGGTGCCGGGGCCGGTATAGGTATTGTAGAGGAGCAGGTTCATGGCCTGGTTGGCACGCTGCTCGGGGCTCATGGATGCCAGCTCGTTCTGCACGGTTATGTCATCGTCGGTAGAGAGGTCGAAAGCCACATTCATATTTTCAAGCGTGTTTGTTATGCCCACGCTCACGTCGAAGTCTATCAGACGCGAATTCTGTCCGCTCTGGGTCACATTGGCTTTCATGCGGTCTACGGCATGGATATTGAGAATCGGATTGAGCATATCGCCGTTGAAGGCCACATAGCTGCCCTCTTCGAAGTTAAATTTCTTTTCCGACATCATCGGGGGAGTATAACGCACGAATCCGGAGTTGATATTGAATCGTCCGGTGAGACGGCCGTCGTTCATCGGGTTCATTGAATATTCAAGATTGCCCTGTCCCTGGATAGTAGCGCGGTTTTTGCCGTCGGCCGAGAGGTCTACATTGATAGTAGAGCCCTGCCTGATGTCGAGCTGTGCGTTGAGCACCATTGCCATTGATGGCGGGGTAACGCTGTCGGCTGCTGCCACTGCGGCGGAGTCGGAGAATTGCACGAACTTCACCATCTCTCCGGTGCTCTGCGAGGCTATGACAGATTCGGCCTCACTCACTATATAGGTCACATTCGTGCCGGGAAGCACAGCCAGGTTGGCGTCGACAAACAGCAGGCTCATGCGGCCTTTCACTGTGGCGTCTACATCGATGAAAGCTTTGCCATAGACGTCGGCTCCGCGCGGACGTGAGGAGTTGACAATCTGCATATCCGAAGCCGATAGGGTGAGATCCATATTTATGTCGGCGAGGTTGCGCAGATCCACATTACCGTCCACTCTCAGCGGATTGTCATTAGTGCCTTTTATGGCGAAGTTGTTGAAGCGGACCACACTGCTGTCAACCGGTATCTTATCTTCGGAGAAGCTGAACGAGGTGCCCAGCATGCCCACTTTCACAGCTGTCGAATCGAAGTCGAGATATCCGTCAAAGCGCGGTTGGGTGAGCGAGCCGGTGATATCCATCTTGCCGTTGAGCATACCGCTCATCTGTGCCATATCCTTAGGCAGGAACGGATTTACGATATGAAGCGGGAAGTGAATCATGGAGAAGTCGAGCATGAAGGGGTTGGCCGAAGTGGTGTCGTTGAGCACACCGGTGGCGGTAATCACCTTGAAGCTGTCCACCATCAGCGAGGCGTCTGCACGGAGCAGTCCGGAGCGGTCGGCCGACACATCAAGACCGATATCGAACGAGCCCACACGGTCGCGTCCATAGAAAAGATCGTTGAGGCTCACTGTGCCGTCGCCGGTGAGCTGGCCTTCTTCCCAATGGATGCGCAGATCGGCTCCGAGATCGCCTTTCACCGGTGGGGCAAACGGCGAGATGGAGAGCCAGTCAGACAGATGTATATCCGAGAGCTGCACTATCAGGTCTTCCTGATGGTGGTGGAGAGTGTCGGCAGGATTATGCTGGGTAAACACTTTGATGTAGCTCTTGTCTGACTGCATGGCCAGATTGGCGTCGATATGGCGGTCGGGGAAGCTATAGGATATGAAGTTGTCGGAATTGAGGGTCCACTTCTTGTAGCCCACGGTGGGGGTGTAGGGCACGAAGCGAAGTGTGGCAAGCGAATCGTTCATGGTGAGGCTCATGCCGAGGAAGAATCCCTGCTTGTCTTCGATATCGCGCTGACGCAGAAGCAACCCGAGTTTGTCGTCGGAAAGAAAGCCGGTGAGATTCACGTGGGCAAACTGATCGAGTGTGCCCGGGCGGTTGTTGAGCGCACCCTTGAATGCGAGATATTTTCCCTGCTGCACGGCTCCGAATGTAATGGTGTCGAGTTTGGTGTCGCCGGTCACGAAACGCACCACCGATGTGTTGAACGACATCAGGGTGTCGTTATGGAAGTTGACCGCCACACTCTTGAATCCCATCTTAGACTGCTCCAGATATTCGGTCAGGAAGTTGGATTGTCCGGCAGTGAGCGCCATCTCCATCGGAGGTATGGCTCTTTGCAGAGCTCTGATATCGGCTGTTTTGTTGGCTATGGCCGAGTCGAGCACAGCCGAAATTCCCGACAATTTCCCGAGCAGGGTGTCGAGCGGGCAGAATGCAGCCACCTGACCGTTTATGTCGCCGGAGGCTATTTGGGCACCGACTATGCTGTCGCTGGCGTTCAGATCGGCCTTCAGTTCGGGGATGATGAGTTTCTTCTCGCCGAGACTCCAGTCTACATGTCTCACTGTCATGCTTGCGTCTATATTGCGGGCATCAGCGCTCATGGTACCGGTGGTGGCAATAGACAGCGAGCCGGAATTTGGTGTGGGCGAAAGTTTCATAGCCATGAGGTCGAGATGATGTATGTCGCCCTCTATGTCCCATTCATATCCCTCTCTGCCGAGGTTGGCTGTGAGATCCACGTCTATTTCGGCCGAAGGGTTGTTAGACACGATAGAACCCTCGGCGTGTCCGTCGGCGAGAGTGAGGTCGGCGGTCACGTCGCTGTAGCGTTCGTTCATGTAAAATGCTTCGTCTACCTCGATGTTCACATGCATGGCTGTGCGGGCCGACATCGGATCATATCCGTGGCCGGAAGCGGTTGCGGTGAGGGTTATTTCTCCTATGCCCATTTCAGGCAGGAACTGATTGACCGGGAAACGGTCGAGCATCAGATCGGCAGTGTAGCCTTCGCTACGCTGTTTCCATCCTCCGCCGAGTGCCATATGTCCGCCGGCGGCGGTGAGCGCCATCCGGCCGTCTATCTCTCCGGGTTTATAGTCCACACGTCCTTTGAGGGTCATGGCCGGGATATTCACCATATGGGCCACTTTTGCTTCGAGCAGAGTGGGCTTGAGCCGGTTGAGTCCGGTGAATGTGCCGTTGAGGTCCACCTGTCCGCTCATCTTGTTGAAGTCCATTGCATCAGCAATTTCGCCTCTTGCCTTGAAATCCATGAAGCCGGGCAGCGACGCCGAAAGTTCACGGATGTTTATCAGTCCGGCTGTGCCGTCAATATCGGCTTTGAGCGACAGGTCGGAAGAGCGGGGGAGCGGCCGGAGGTTCGGGCCGAGCGACGGATATGCAAGCTCTATATCGGCCAGCCCGATAGAGGCTATGGCATCGAGTGTCAAGGGGAGCGAGCTGTCGGTGGTGAGGTCGCCCATACCCATGGCTGCATTGAGCTGCATGGTGGAGAATGCGGTGGAGATATTGAAATTGCGGGCATGCATTACCGAATCCATCGTGAAGAGACCGGTGGCATTGAGCTTTATGCCGCTTCTTTCGGTTGCACTCAGCTGTGTGAGAGGCACTCTGATTTGGGTGCCACGGTTATAGAACGAATCTACCCGTATGGCTATATCCTTGGCCTGAAGATAGTTCAGGTCTAATCCCGGGAGCGGTTCGGCGCCTCTCACGGCATAGGTGGCCGTTCGGCCAGTGAGTTCTATCTTCCGGGCGGTTATGTCCCACATCAGTGAGTCGGGTGTAGGGGCTACTGTGTCGGTAGGGGCCGGATGAGTAGCTGTGTAGTCGGCTGTGGGCAACAGATAGAGTGCCGACACGGAGTCTACGCTCAGCGATTCGGCATCAATAAGTCTCCGCCCGGTGTCAATGAATCCTTTGGTCAGGCGGGCCAATGGCACTGTTGCCGAGAGGGAGTCGATAATAGGGAGCATGCTCATCGTATAGTCCACATTACGGAGCTCTATCTCGTTGGCTCTTATTTTCATTGGAGTGGTGGCCGAAGCCGTGTCGGTCGGCACGGCTATCGAATCGTTCATGATGAGTCTCACCTTTGCGCCGTTGAGCTTTGCGCGGTCAAGATCAATATCTCCGCTCTTGAGATTTAGCGACACTCCGTCGGCATCGAGCCGGTCTACTCTCGCTCTGAGCCACATTGCCGAATCGGGGGTGCCCATCTGATAGAAAGCGTGGCGCAGATTTGCCGATGCAACATCTATCTCTCCTTTGAGCAGTGGAAGAAACTTTACGTCTACAGCAATAGATGAGGCCGTAACCATAGTGTCGCCGGTGGCTTCTATCACCGTCACCCCTTCCAGTGCCACATTAAGCGGGAAGTTAAGCCGCAGTCTGTCGAGCGATATATTCATGCCGGTCGACTTGCTGACTTCGCGGATGGCTATATCTTTTGCAAAATTCTGTACGGCGGGTATATATAGTGCCACGGCTGCCGCTATGACAAGAACCACAGCGGAAATCAGCACCCATAGTATTATCTTACCGATTTTTCTAAGCATAATGTAATCCCTCCGTGAGGGGATATATAGGGGGGTGAAATGTGATATAGCCCTACTTTCTGCCGGCTACTCCATATTACAACCCCTGCCGGGGCTGTTTTGTTTAGCGGTTCAATACCATGTCACGCCGTTGCTGGAGGACGAACGCTTGTCATACTTCACATCCGACAGCAGCGAGGAGTTGACCGATATATGGAAATTATAGCTTTTGTAGGGTCCCACGGGCACAAAGCTCGCACGCATGGTGAAGCAGTGGAGGTCGCGTGAGATATTACAGTTCATATAGGCTATCTTGTGGGTGTCGAAATTATAGCTCGCGCTGAAACTGAAGTTCCAGTTGGCAGTAGGACGTATATTGCCCGAGAAGCTCAGATTTTGTGTGACTTTTCCGTTATAGTCCATCTTCTCTTTGTTGAATGTGCCGTAGGCATAACCGATGGAGTAGTTTATGCTCAGGCTCCATGGCACATCCCATTTCATATACCCGTCTGTGCCTATATCGGTATTGTTTTCCACATTGCCTCTTGAATCGTCGTCGGCATTAGGGGCATTGGCAAGAGGGTCATTCGGGTCTCTGGAGTCGGGGCCGGTGGGTGTGGGGGTGTCGGTGTTCTTCTTTTTCCGTTTGAATGTGTCGTTGTTGAGCGTGTAGGAGAATGATGTGCCGGTGCTCGACAGTTTAGCCAGGCCTTTGCCGGCTTTCCAGCGCGGCACATTGACTCTCACCGGATTGCCGGCCGAATTGAGCTGATAGGTGTAGACATCCCACACTGCCGACAGATTGAGATTGAAATTCTTCATCAGTTTCAGCAGCAGGGTAGTGTTGATGTTGCTCCAGTTGAGCGAGTCGGCAGCGAAGTTATAGCTCTGGCTCACGGCAAAGTTCTCTATGAGAGAGATTTTCCGCTCTCCGATTGAATCGTTGTCGTCGCGCACCTTCATCTCCAGATTGTTGGCGAGCGAATATGACACTGTGCCCGATTTGCCTTGTCCGGGCACACCGAAAAGGCTGTTGGGGAAGAGGGAATAGGTGCGGGTCTGCATCACTCCCTGAGCGTCGGGATACTGATAGTTGCCATAGTAGCCGAAGAAGGGGGAGCCGAAGTCGGGCGAAGCGCTCAGCGACACAGTGGGGGTGAGCACGTGGCGTATCATCTTCACTTTGTTGCCTAAGAACGGCAGGGGCTGGAAGAAACCGTAGACTTTGGTGCTGAACGACATCGAGGCCGAGAAATCCCACACGTTGTAGAGACTGTAGCTGGTGTCGCACACCTCTACAGCGGCGTTAGGATCCCACTGACGCTTGATTTTGGTGGTATACATCCTGTCGGTCAGCGAAATCGAGGGGGTGATGTTGATGTAGTTGAAGGCATTGAATGTGGCTGAAATCGGTATGGAGTGACGCATACCGTTGCGCCAGTCTTTAATCAGGCTCTTCTTGAAAAACTGGTTTTGCTGGGCGGTGAGAGAGTTGTTAAACACACCGGAGTATGATAATTTTATCTTCTCATACCATTTTTCTGATCCCACAGCCACCTTGCGCTTGAACGGGGCGATTTGCGAGAGGGTGACGGTGACGTTGGGAAGCGACACCGACAGGGTGGAGTCTTGTGTGCGCTGCGCTATGCTTGCGTTGGTCGACACAGACCATTTCGAACCCGGCTTGCGGTAGGTGAGGTTGATTGACGAGCTCTTGGTGTTTTCAGTAAACGAGTTGGAATAGTAGCTGTTGAGGTCGTTGCGCGAGTAGCCGGAGGTGGTGAAGTTGACCGATGCAGAGAAGTTGAGCGCCGGATTGGCTTTAGAATCCTGCGAGTGGCTCCATAGCACCTGGAAGTTGGTCATGGCCGAATAGTCGGGAGCACCCTTGTCGCCGGTTATGGTTTTAAGATAGCTGAGATTGAACGAGCCGGAATATTTGTAGCGGCGCACGTAGGCCGACCGCGCCTGCAATCCCCACGAGCCTTTGGTGTAGATTTCTCCGGTCAGGGCAAGGTCGATATTGTCGGAAATGGCAAAGTAATATCCGCCGTTGCTCAGATAGAATCCGCGGTTGTAATCGTCGCCGAATGTGGGAAAGATGATGCCGGAGGAGTATTTATCGGAAAAGGGAAAATAGCCGAACGGCACAGCGAGAGGCAGCGGGAGGCCTGCGAGCACGAGGTAGGTGGGTCCGAACACGATATCTTTCTGAGGTTTCACCTTGGCTTTGGTCAGCTGAAACCAGAAGTGGGGGTTGTCGTGATGGTCGCAGGTGGTGTAGCGTCCGTCTTGCAGATAGAATGTGTTTTCTTCCACTTTCTTTGCGCGTCCGCCGGTGAGATATCCCTCTCCCTGCTCGGTGATTATGTCGGTGATTATGCCTTTCTCCGAGCGGAAGTTATATTCCATGGTCTTGGCTGTATAGGAGGCTCCGCCGTCCTGAAACACCGGATTGCCCTGCACTTCGCCCGTAGAGTCGGGTCGGCCCACGGCATAGACCGTGTTGGTGGCCATGTCGAGATGAATTTCGTCGGCATCTATCTGCTGGTTGCCGTAGACCACACTTCCTGTGCCGTAGAGAAACGCGTTGTTGCGACCCATTATCACCATGGAGTCGGCCGCAGAGATATCCACGGCGTTGTTTATGTCGGTTTTCACGCGTGAGATTCGCGGCTTCACTGCCTGATTGGTGGCAGCAGTGGTGTCTGCCGGAAGCCTGCGGCGGCGCATCTGGGAGGGGGTGAGGTGGGGTTGGGTAGAGTCTGCACGAGATATCGTGTCGGGCATGATGCTGTCTGCCGCAAGATTAACTCCTGCAACACTGTCCGGCTCGTCCACCGCACGACGCATCAGCCCTGCCTCTTCGCCGGGCATATAAGCCCGTGAGCCGGCGGTGGCTGTCGCGACCCAAAGGAGGGCCATCAGTAGGATTATATAGATTTGAGAATGCCTCAAATGTGACTTCGTAATGGTTTACCCTGCAAAGATAACCAGAAAAATCAAAAGTGAGAAATGAAAATGCAAATTACCCTTTCATCGCAAGGTTTTGGGAGCTGAATCCGGGCTCCTGTAGCCGCCGTCACTTGACCATCGAGGCAAACGATGCCGGAATAGGGGTGGTGAAGCTCATCTCCTTACGGCTTATAGGATGGACAAACCGGAGGGTGCGGGCATGAAGCGCGAGCCTGTGGATGGGGCTTGAATCCGCTCCATATTTTCTGTCGCCGGCTATGGGGTGGCCCAGATCTTTCATATGCACTCTTATCTGATTCTTGCGGCCGGTGTCGAGCTCCACTTCGAGGAGTGCATATTTGCCGCGCGATTTCAGGGTCGAATAGCGGGTCACTGCGAGCTTGCCCTGGGTGGGGTCGTTGGTGCTGTAGACCTCAAATTGAGAATTTTCGGTCAGATAGCTCTTGACTGTGCCCTGCGGGGGCTCGGGAGTGCCTTCCACCACAGCCAGATACTTTCTTTCGAGCACCATATTGTTCCAGTTGTGCTGCAGTTTCTCTTTGGCCTCCTCGTTTTTAGCAAACACCATAAGCCCGGATGTGTCGCGGTCCAGACGGTGGACTATGAATATTTTGTTTCGCGGGTCGCCCCATTTCACATAATCCCGCAGTATCGAATAGGCTGTGCCGTCTTTCACCTTGTCATTGCCCATCGACAGGAGACCGTAACCTTTGTTGACAACGATGATATCGTCATCTTCATACACAATTTTGAGCCGGCGGTGATAGAACACCTTGAACTCGCGGGTAAGGTTGACCTTCACCTCGTCGCCCTCGGCCAGGGGAGCATCAAACTGTGTCACGGGCATGCCGTTGACTGCCACCTGATTATGCTTGAGCAGCTCTTTCACGTTCGTACGCTTGCGCTGGGGCATCACTTGCAGCAGATATTCCAGCAAGGTGGAGGGAGCGGTCACGCTGTATTTTTCTATTACATCGGGCTTGAAAGCCTGACGTTCGGCTCCTGGTTTATGGTTGGGACGCTTCATTTCAACTGTCTTATTTTTTCGCAGCTTTGCGTCGGGTTGACTTTTTGGCTGCCTCGGGTTGTTCGTCGATTATCTTCATGCACTCTTCGAGAGTGAGAGCTGCGGGGTCGGCCACGGTTTTGGGTATCTTATAGTTAGCTTTCTTGTAGGAGATATACACTCCGTAGCGGCCGTTGAGTATCTGGAGGTCAGGGTCTTCTTCAAAACTCTTCACCACCTTTTTGCTGTCTGAGTCGCGCTTGGCGGCTATCAGTTCTATGGCTTCTTCGAGTGAAATTTCCGTGGGGCTCAAATCTTTGGGTATTGACACGAATTTACCGGCGTGGCGCACATAGGGGCCGAAACGACCCACACCTACGCTCACTTCAGAGCCTTCGAACTCTCCCAGATTTCTCGGCAGGTCGAAAAGTTTCAGAGCCTCTTCGAGAGTGAGATCAAACACCGACTGCTCCTTGCGCAGGGACGCAAACCGGGGTTTCTCTGTGTCGGCGCTGTCGCCAATCTGCACCACAGGACCGAAACGGCCGATTTTCACCGAAACCGGTTTGCCGCTTTCAGGGTCGATGCCGAGCATACGTTCGCCCACCTTGTGCTCAAGTCTCATCTCGTTGGCTTTGGTCACTTCGGGGTGGAACACTCCGTAGAACTCTCCGATTTCGTTGTTCCAGTTGGCATTTCCCTCTGCAATCTGGTCAAAGCGTTCCTCTACAGATGCGGTGAAGTTATAATCAAGCACATTCGGGAAATATTCGGTCAGAAATTCATTGACCACCATGCCGGTATCGGTGGGGAGAAGTTTGCCCTTGTCGGCTCCTGTGGTTTCCGAGCGGCGCGAGCTTGTGACCTTGCCGTCTGTGAGGGCGAGGGTGAGCAGCGAGTGTTTCTCGCCGGGGCGGTCGCCTTTCTCCACATAGCCACGCTGCTGGATGGTAGAGATGGTCGGGGCATAGGTAGACGGACGCCCGATGCCGAGCTCCTCCATCTTTTTCACCAGTGAAGCCTCGGTGTAGCGTGGGGGATGCTGGGTGAAGCGTTCCATAGCCATAATTGTCTCGGCAGTGAGTTTCTCACCCTCGGCCACCTGAGGGAGGATGCCGGAAAGAGTGTCGCCACCCTCCTGCGCATCATCAGTGCTCTCGATATATACTCTCAGAAAGCCATCAAATTTTATCACTTCGCCGTTGGCAGTGAAATGCTCCTTGCGTGTGGAGGGTTTGATTTCAACAGTGGTTTTCTCAATCTCCGCATCGGCCATCTGCGAAGCCATGGTGCGCTTCCATATAAGGTCGTAGAGACGTTTCTCTTGCGCGGTGCCGTCAATAGTGCGTTTGTCGGCATATGTGGGGCGGATAGCTTCGTGAGCCTCCTGAGCGCCCTTTGACGAAGTGTGGTATTTGCGGCGCTTCAGATAGCGGGCGCCGAGCTTATCGGTGATTTCTTTTGAAATGGCATTGAGAGCCAGAGTAGAGAGATTCAGAGAGTCAGTACGCATATAGGTGATGTGTCCGGCCTCATATAGGCGCTGGGCCACCATCATGGTCTGCGACACTGTGAATCCGAGTTTGCGTGAGGCTTCCTGCTGGAGGGTTGAGGTGGTGAACGGCGGAGCCGGCGACCTCATGGCCTCTTTCACGGTCACTTCGCCCACGGTGAATTGCGCATCAGCACAAGCTTCCACAAACTCTTTGGCTGAAGCCTCGTCGGTGAGACGGCGGGATAATTCGGCTTTGATTTCGGCATTGGCTGCCGTGCGGAAATTGCCGGTCACACGGAAATAGGGCTCGGCTTTGAAATCTCTGATTTCCTCCTCACGCTCCACTATCAATCTCACGGCCACACTCTGCACTCGCCCGGCGGAGAGCGAAGGCTTTATTTTCTTCCACAGCACGGGCGAAAGCTCAAAGCCTACTATGCGGTCGAGCACTCGGCGCGCCTGCTGGGCATCGACCAGATTGAGGTCTATGCTCCGCGGATTGGCGATGGCATTGAGGATTGCATCTTTCGTAATCTCGTGAAACACGATTCGCTTCGTATTCTCAGGCTTCAGCCCCAGCTCTTCATAAAGGTGCCACGCTATGGCTTCTCCTTCGCGGTCTTCATCGGAAGCCAGCCACACGGTCTCGGCTTCGGAAGCGGCTTTCCGGAGTTCGCCCACAAGTTTCTTCTTGTCTTCCGGCACCTCATAGACCGGTGTGAAATCATTATCTTTCTCTATGCTGAAATCTTTCTTCCGGAGATCGCGTATATGACCGTAGCTCGACATGACAGTGTAGTCGTTGCCGAGAAATTTGCCTATGGTTTTCGCCTTGGCAGGCGACTCTACGATGACGAGATTTTTAATCATTGTAAAGGTGGTTTCATGATTTGGAGCGACAAAATTAGGAAAAGTTATTCAAACTCACCTATATCTGTTTCCTTTTTTGTCTAAACGCCCCTCGCGGTCCGATTGTTCTGCACGGTTTTGCCCGGCTCTTATTGCGGTCAGCAGAAGAGCATGCCGGCCGCCACCTTATCGGCCGCCACCTTGCCGCAGGAATTGCTCACGATAGCGAGCGCGAAGGGACATGTAGAGGCCGGGCCGTTGCCGGTGATTATGGTGTCGAGAGCCACCACACGCTCTCCGGTCATATTAGCTTTTGAATTTTTCGGTTCCATGCCCGGATAGCAGGTGGCATCGCGACCGTCGAGTATGCCGAGGGGTTCGAGCACGAGGGCCGGCGAGGCGCAGATTGCGGCTATTTTCCCTCCGCGCGCCGCCTGAGCCTTGAGGAGGGCGGTGACTTCGCTGCTCGCCGCGAGATTTGACGCACCCGGCATTCCCCCGGGGCAGATGAGCCATTCGGCCACGCTCATATCCTCATCTCCGGGCATTATATCGGCCTTGACTGTCACACCATGGGCGCCTGTCACGGTCTGACTGTCGTCGGTGGTTATGGCTACTGTGGTTACATCCATTCCGGCGCGGCGCATCACATCGATTGTGGCCAGAGCTTCGATTTCTTCGAAGCCGGGAGCAAGAAAAAGGTAAGATTTATTCATAATTATAGTTTGATTTTCTACAAAAATAGCTCATTTCCGCCGAAAAGTCAGTAATTTTGGCCGAAAAAATGAGAGGATGCGATATTTTCTGATTCTATGCACGGCTCTGCTGGCTCTGTCCGGATGCACTAATCGATCCACATGGCGTTCTGCCGACGGGGCAGTGTGGGCCACCACCTATCATATCACCTATCTTGCCGACCGCGAGCTTCACGATTCAATAATTGCTGTGATGGCGAGAGTGGAAGAGTCGCTTTCGCCCTTTGAGAACGAATCGCTCATATCGAAAATCAACCGCGGAGAGACCGATGTCGCCGATTCGATGCTTGCCACCGTGTTTAGCCGGGCTTCAGAAATCTCCGAAGCAAGCGGCGGATTGTTTGACCCCACGGTTGCTCCGGCTGTCAACTTATGGCGGTTCGGCTACAGAGACTCCGGACGCGAACCGATGGATGCTGAGATAGATAGCGTGCGCGCGCTGGTGGGAATCGGCGATTGTGCTCTGATTGGCGGGCGAATAGTGAAGAAATCGCCTGCTACAGAATTTGATTTCAGCGCCATAACCAAGGGGTTCGGGTGTGACGAGGTGGGTCGGATGCTTGAGCGCAATGGCTGCAAAAACTATATGGTGGAGATTGGCGGCGAGATAGCTCTGCGAGGGTCAAACCGTCATGGTGAAAACTGGCGCATTATGGTCGATGCCCCGGTGGAAAACGACTCTGCCGTGGTTCATGAGCGCTTGACGGTTGTGGCTCTGACCGACTGCGGTATAGCCACATCGGGCAATTATCGCAATTATCGCGACACCGACCGCGGACGCATAGGCCATACGATCAATCCCCTCACATGCCACCCTGTGAAATCACGCACTCTGAGCGCCACTGTCACTGCCCCCGATGCTATGACAGCCGATGCGCTTGCCACCGCCTGCATGGCAATGGATGTGGATAAGGCTATGGAAATGATCGAGAGGCGGGAGGCCACCGCAGCGATGATTGTTGTGGCCGACTCTCTCGGAGGAATGCAGGTGCGCGTCACATCACGATTTCCCGAACTATGACTATAAAGAAATATGAAGCGGTCTATGCTCCGGAGGTGGCCGCTATTTACAATCACCATGTAAGAGAGACAACCGTGTCGTTTGAGACCGCAGACGTGACTCCTGCCGAGATGGGCGCGCGTCTTGAAGCGATAGCGTCAGGCTATCCATGTATAGTATGTGTGGATGAGGCCACCGGACGCCTCGCCGGATACGCTTACGCCCATAAATGGAAAGAGAAAGCGGCCTACGACACCACTGCCGAAACCACCGTCTATGTGGCCGAGGGATTCCACCGCAGCGGTGTGGGGCTCATGCTCATGGAGCGTCTGATTGCCGACTGCCGCGAGGCCGGCCTTCATGTGCTCATAGCCTGCATCACTGCCGACAATGAGGCCAGTTGCCGCTTCCATGAGAAGCTTGGCTTTGAGAAAGTGTCTGAGTTCAGGCAGGTGGGCCGTAAGTTCGACCGTTGGCTTGATGTGGCCGATTATGAGCTAATTCTCTGAAAATTCATGGTGGAGAGCATCAAATCTCTCTGCCGAGGCTTCTGATATGCGGGCAAGCGAGGCGCGGGCACGCTCAACGCTCTTTCGCTTCATGTCGCCGCTCTTGGAATAAAATTTGTCGGCGTAGCACACCAACCGTTCGAGCAGTGTGCGGGGCATATAGTCGCGCCCTTCAGGGAGCGGCAACCCCTGCTGTGCGATTTCTGCGGGCGAGATGCCGGAGCCGGTGTGACGTTCGGCCACACGGGCTATCTCTTCGCTCACACCCTCCCTGCGCAGAAGGTCGGCGCCGAGAGGACCGTGGCATATATATGGTTCGGTGCCGTGGCAGCAGATTCCGGGGGCGGAGGTGAGAAATATGCCAATATCGTGGAGCATAGCCGCATCCTCTATGTCGGCGGCATCGAGCGGCAGGTGGCGGCTTACGGCAATATCTGCGGCGAGGGTGGCCACAGCCTTGCAATGGCGCAAATAAATATCCCGCAGCTCAGAGTCTGCGGGATAGTATTTGTCGACTATGCGCTGCCATTGTGTGGTGCGCATGTGATTATTCTTCGATTATTGTGTTCCAACCGTGCACATCAGGTTCCTCGCCGAGCTGTATGGCACGCAGCTTATTGTAGAGGGCAGTGGTCACGGGGCCGGGTTCGCCGTCTTTGGCAACGATATATTTCACACCGGTGTCGATGTCATGGATTTCGGCCACGGGAGAAGCCACGGCGGCTGTGCCGCATGCGCCGGCTTCGTCTATCTCGGCAAGCTCTTCGATGGGGATGTGGCGTTCCTCTACGGGGATACCCATATCGCGGGCGAGCTGCATGAGGCTCTTGTTGGTGATGGAGGGGAGGATAGACTCTGACGCGGGGGTAATATAGGTGCCGTTTTTCACAGCAAAGAAGTTGGCCGGACCGCATTCGTCCACATATTTCTTCTCCTTGGGATCGAGATAGAGCACAGCGCTATATCCGAGTTCGTGAGCCCTTTCGCCGGCTTCGAGGCTGGCGGCATAGTTGCCACCCACTTTCCAGCGGCCTGTGCCCTTGGGAGCCACGCGGTCAAATTCGCGCATGATGCAGATGTTGGTAGGGCGGAATCCCTCTTTGAAATAAGGTCCAACCGGGGTCACCATAACCATGAAGAGATATTCCGACGACGGATGAACACCGATCTGTGCGCTCATACCCAGCTCAATGGGGCGGATGTAGAGAGAAGCACCGCTACCGTAGGGGGGCACGAAACGGGCGTTGAGCTTCACCACTTTCTCTACCATCTCACGGAAGAGTTCTTCCGGCACCGGCTGCATCTTGATGCCTTCGGCCGAAGAGCGGATGCGACGTGCGTTTTCTTCCAGACGGAAGATGCGGATTTTGCCGTCTTTACCGCGGAAAGCCTTGAGGCCTTCGAAAATTTCCTGGCCGTAGTGGAGGGCGGTTGCGGCCATATGGATGTTGATTGTGTCGGACTGCGACACTTCAATTTCTCCCCACTTGCCGTCGGCATACCGGCAGCGCACGTTGTAATCAGTAGGGAGATACCCGAATGAAAGGTTGCTCCAGTCTAATTCAGTGTTCATATAACGTCAAGTAGTTTCAAAGAAAAAAGAGGCTTTGACCAGCTTGCCGGCCTATGCCTCTCTAATGTGTGAGTCGGGGTGAGAAGACTCGAACTTCCGACCTCCACGTCCCGAACGTGGCGCGCTGCCAACTGTGCTACACCCCGAGCAACTTTGTGTTAGCGGGCACAAAGGTAAGAATTATTTTTGAAATATAATCCTAATTGTGGCGTTTTTTTATTTGAGGAGCCGATAAAATCACTTCGGCATGACGTGCCCTCACCGCACGGAGCCGTCGGTTGAGAAAAAAGCGGTCTATAGCCGCCCCGATTATTGTGGTGACACACACGGCTCCGATGATAATGAGCCAGAGGTAAAATGCATGTTCGTGAGGGGGATACATCTTCAAGTGGATTTTCTGTTAGTTTTGTAAAGAAAACAACCCCGGCTCCGCTATGGTTCGCGGGCCGGGGCAGGAAAGTGAATATTTTCTGACTCGCTTCTTTCAGATTATCAGATAGCGTCGTCTTCCACAGTTTCGAGAGCGTTGGCTTCGGCTTCGGGGGTGGGGGAGTCGGCAGTGGCAGCTTCAAGTTTCTTCATGATTGAGAAAATGAAGAGAGCCGACACAAGGCAGATGCCGATGAGGATGGCCCAGAGCACCCACACATTGATTTTGCCCCAGAGGAGCATCGGGATAGACACCAGATAGTTGCCTATGGCAGTGGCGGCAAACCATCCGCCCATCATCGAACCCTTGAGTTTCGGAGGAGCAACCTTGCTCACAAACGAGATGCCCATGGGCGAGAGAAGCAGTTCGGCGAAAGTGAGAAGCAGGTAGGTAGAGATAAGCCAGTTGGGCGACACGGTGGCCGATGTGCCCACAATGGCAAACGACCCTATCATCATCACCGCATAGGCCACCGCGGCCATGAGCATACCGTAGCCAATCTTGCGGGGAGCGGAGGGCTCTTTCTTTTTCTTGGCGAGCCATCCGAATATGGCGAGCGACACCGGAGTGAGAGCCACCACATAGAAGGGGTTGAACTGCTGATACTGCTGGGGCTGGATGCCGGTGAGCGGATTTTCTGTAGCACCGTAGAAATACCAGAGTGCGCCGGCCACTGCAGCGAGAATCACCACAGAAACCACACGCGATGTGGTGCCTTTAGACTGAAACAGATTGAAGAGCGCATACACGCCAACGGCGATAGAGAGCAGTGCCCAGACGTTGAATCCGATGCGTGTCCAGCCTCCGGCCTCGGGAGAGGTGCAGCTCTTGGCAAATTCGGTGAGGGTGGCGCCGTTCTGGTGGAATACCATCCAGAAGAAGATTACTACGGCAAACACCAGCAGCAGAGCCACAACGCGTTGTTTGGTCTGGGCAGGAGTGAGTTCCGGACCGGCGGTTTGGGCGGTCTTGGCTGCGTCCGATTTTTTGTCGGTGATGATATGGGCAAAGGTCTTGCGCCCGATAAAATAGATGAGGAAGCTGATGATGAGCGAACCGCAGGCCACTGCAAAGGCATAGCTGTAGCCGGTGGTGAGGGTGGTGATATACTGTGAGGCAAATTCAGCGGCATTGCTGAAGGTCATGCCTCCTTCAGCGGCAATCGTGGCAAGAGCTTCGGCGGTGGTGTTGCCGTCAAGAAAAGCATTGCATGCTGCAGGCAGTGAGGCCACATAAGAGAAGCCCTGGCTTTCGAGAGCCATGTTACACATGGCGGTGGCTGCCATGGGAGCAAACATCGAGCCGATGTTGATGGCCATATAGAATAATGAGAATGCAGCGTCGCGCTGGCCCGAATAGCGGGGAGTGTTGTAGAGGTCGCCCACCATCACCTGGAGGTTGCCTTTGAACAGACCCGTGCCAATAGCTATGAGAGCCAGAGCCGCACAGAGAATCACGAGCGATGATGTGGAGCGGATATCGGTCGGGATAGCCATTACGAGATAGCCGATAAACATCACCGCGATACCGGTGACTACGCATTTTGAGAAGCTCCATTTGTCTGCCACCCAGCCGCCTACAAGGGGCATGAAGTAGACAAGAGCGAGAAATCCGGCATAAATCTGGCCGGAGACTGTTGAGTCAAAGCCGAATTTGGCCTGAAGGAACAGCAGGAAGATGGCGAGCATGGTGTAGTAGCCGAATCGCTCGCCGGTATTGGCAAGCGACAGCACGTAGAGCCCCGCCGGTTGATTTTTGAACATGGTAAGGTTGGTTTATTATGATAGTGTTGTTAATTCTCTGCGTCAAGCTGAGCCTGAAATGCCACAGCATACATCTTCATCTGGCGCACCATGGCCAGAAGTCCGTTGGAGCGTGTGGGCGACAGGTTTTCCGACAGGCCGATGCGGTCTATGAAATATAGCTTCGCATCAATTATATCTTTAGGCGCGGAGTCATTGAGCACATCGATAAGCAATGCTATGATGCCTTTCACGATTATGGCATCGGAATCAGCGGTATATCTGACTTTCCCATCAGGAGTGAGCTCGGCGTTGAGCCACACACGGCTCTGACACCCCTCGATGAGATGAGCCGGGGTCTTATATTTCTCTTCGATGGGAGGGAGCGCATTGCCCAGATCTATAATCATAGCGTAGCGGTCCATCCAGTCATCTATTCCTTCGAAGTCTTCTATTATGCGGTCTTGACGTTGGTCGATAGTCATATTTCAGCGGTTTTCTGCAAAGTTAGTTAATAAAAAGAGAACAGAAAAATGAAAATGCAAAATGGGCGCCCATTATTTGCGTGGCCACCCGATGAGAAAGAAGCCTCACGGAAATGTTTTTTTCGGTGAGGGGGTGCAATTTTTTGAGGGGTGATGCGTCTAACGGAGGTATGAGAGCCCTAAAAGACGGACATAGTATGCAGCCCCGCGGTGGCGACAACCTTTTTATGGAGTTGCTGGAGAGAAACCGGCAGCTTATAAATAAGGTGTGCTATATGTATGCCACCGATGGGGAGCATTTCAAGGACCTCTGTCAGGAGGTGGCCACAAATCTCTGGCAGGGATATGAAAGTTTCCGGGGCGAGTCGGCGGAGTCAACGTGGGTGTATCGCGTGGCGCTCAACACGTGTGTGTCTTACTTCAGGCGCCAGAATGTCCGCCGGGTAGAAACTGTGGATCTTGAGAATGCCGCCTGTGTGGAGGCCGACAATGGCGAGCGTGCCGAACAGCTCAGAGAGATGTATCGGCTCATATCTACCCTCGGCAAGATTGACAAGGCTCTCATATTGCTCTGGCTCGACGAAAAGAGCTACGACGAGATGGCAGAAATAACCGGGCTTTCGAGGAGCAATGTGGCCTCGCGGCTTCACAGAGCCCGTCAACGATTGGCAAAACAAGCACACCTATGATGGATATGGATGACGATTGTAATATAGACAACTTGCGCAAGGCATGGCGCGATATCAGAATAGAGACTCCGGCTGCACCACGAAGCCGGTATGGTCATCTCTCTTCGGGAGGACGGATGGCTCTGATAAGCCGGTTCGGGCGGATGGAGATAGCAGCTGCAGGAATGGCGGTGGCTGTGCCCTCGCTGATGTTTCACCGGCTTGATATGCCATGGTGGCTGAGCGCGGCGAGCTTCGTGTTTTTTATTGTGATATTGCTGAGTCTGGAGAGTATCAGGAGGAGTCTGCGGCGCATAAACCCGGCGCGGCTCACAGTGATGGAAGCTCTGGAGGGGGTGTATCAGGCCGAAAGGCGCATATTGCGCCACCGGGTGGGTGGATGGATTATGGCTATCCCGCTGCTTGCCTGCATGATGGTGGTGTTCTACAAAACCAATATGGCGATGTTTGCGGGTGGTTGTGCCGGAATTGCAGTAGGGTTGCCCATGGGGTATCTGTGCTGGCGAAAATTGCGGCGCATGCTCGCGCAGATGAAGGAGGAACTGGAGGAAGAGATATCGGGCGAATGATTTTTTTGGGAAAAGCGCGGGGATGTATTATCTTTGCGCTACAAAAAAATGTGAATCGCTATGAATACGAACAGCCTCGTGTCTATCGACGACATAAGCCGCGACGAGATTCTCGACCTTATCAAGCGTGCACGCTACTTTGAGGAGCACCCCAACCACAAGGTGCTCGACGGCAAGGTGGTGGCCACGCTTTTTTTCGAGCCGTCCACACGCACCCGCCTGAGTTTTGAAACCGCTGTAAACCGCCTCGGCGGCCGCGTAATAGGATTTTCCGATGCAAGCACTTCGAGCTCGGCCAAGGGGGAAACTCTGAAAGACACCATAAAGATGGTGAGCAACTATGTAGACCTCATCGTGATGCGTCATCATCTGGAGGGCGCTGCGCGCTATGCCACAGAAGTGACCGATGTGCCGGTGATAAACGCAGGCGACGGTGCCAACCAGCATCCTTCGCAGACTATGCTCGACCTCTATTCGATAGAGAAGACCCAGGGCACTCTCGAAAATCTCACCATTACGATGGTGGGCGACCTGAAATACGGGCGCACGGTCCACTCCCTGCTCATGGCCATGAGATATTTCAATCCCACATTTAATTTCGTGGCTTGCGACGAGCTTAAGATGCCTCAGGAATATAAGGATTTCTGCGATCAGCACGGCATACGCTATCATGAGCACACCGAGTTCTCGCCCGAGGTGATTAATTCGTCAGACATTCTGTATATGACCCGTGTGCAGCGCGAACGGTTCACAGACATAATGGAATATGAGAAGGTGAAAAATCTCTACACTCTGCGCAATTCCATGCTGGCCAATGCCAAGGACAATCTCAAAGTGCTCCACCCGCTGCCACGCATCACCGAGATAGACCAGGATGTGGACGACAACCCCAAAGCATATTATTTCGACCAGGCCCGCAACGGACTTTTTGCACGCCAGGCCATAATCTGCCGCGCGCTCGGCATCGAACCAGAAATACTTCCGGAGAAATGAGCAACGATAAGAAAGAACTGGCCGTGGCGGCTCTGCGCAACGGCACCGTGATAGACCATATACCGAGCAACGTGCTCTTTAAGGTGGTGAAACTGCTCGGCATAGAGCAGATGCCAAGCCATGTGACCATCGGCAATAATCTCGACAGCAAGCGCATGGGGAGTAAGGGCATCATAAAGGTGGCAGATGTGTTTTTCCCCGAAGCCATACTCAACCGCATCGCAATCATTGCCCCCGGAGCGAAAATCAACATTATCCGCGATTTTGAGGTCGTTGAAAAGCGGCCCGTGGAGCTGGCCGACACCATTGTCGGAATCATACGCTGCGGCAATCCGAAATGTATCACCAACAACGAGCCTATGCGCACCCGCTTTGAAGTGACCGACCGCGAGGATGTGACCGTGCGCTGTCACTATTGCGGCAAGGCTGTGAAGAGTTCCGACGCCCAGATTATCTGATAAACTTGTTTCAGCGCTAATGTTAAATTCCCTCAGCTCATGGAGATGATTTCTTGCTGACGCTGAGGAAGTCGAAGTTCACCACTGAAAATCGCCGTGGAATGAAACAAAATCAGAAGATTCGCGAGATATGGAAACCCGGCACGATGGTCTATCCTGTGCCGGCCGTGATAGTGAGCTGCGGTGACTATGACCATGCCAACCTTATCACTGTGGCCTGGACCGGTACAATTTGTACGGATCCGGCAATGCTCTACATATCCGTGCGCCCCGAGCGCTACAGCTACGGCCTCATAAAGGAACGCATGGAATTTACCGTCAACCTCACAACGGCCGATATGGCGCGTGCCACAGACCTCTGCGGAGTGAAGTCGGGCCGTGATACCGACAAATGGACCGCCGCCGGGCTGCACAAGACCAAGGGTGTGACAGTGGGGTGCCCGTATATAGAGGAGTCGCCGCTGGCCATCGAATGCCGGGTGAAAGAAATTATGGCGCTTGGAAGTCACCACATGTTTCTGGCTGAAGTGTTGGCAGTGCTTCCTGACGGCAGGCTTATGGATGCCGAGACCGGGCGATTCATGCTCTCCGAAGCCGGACTAATGAACTATGCCCACGGCCACTACTACTCGCAGGGAGCCGAGCTGGGCCACTTCGGATGGTCTGTGAAGAAGAAAAAATGAACTCATCTCCCGGCCGGGGATAAGTCAACCCGATTTTTTTGCGTAATTTTGCAACGCTAAAACGGAGATGCACCAGGCGTCTCCCCAACCGCATTACATTAAACAAGATAACGACAATGGAAAAAGACACCGAGATCTTCAACCTCATCGAGCGCGAGCATCAGCGCCAGAAAAAAGGGATAGAGCTGATAGCCAGTGAAAACTTTGTCAGCGACGAAGTGATGGCTGCCATGGGCTCGTGCCTCACCAACAAATATGCCGAAGGCTATCCCGGCCACCGCTACTATGGCGGCTGCCAGGTGGTCGACGAGGTGGAGCAGATAGCCATAGACCGTGTGAAGAAGCTCTTCGGAGCCGCTTATGCCAATGTGCAGCCCCATTCGGGTGCGCAGGCCAATATGGCTGTGTTTATGACCGCCCTCAATCCCGGTGACAAATTCCTCGGCCTCAACCTCTCTCACGGAGGCCATCTGTCTCACGGCAGCCCTGTGAATTTCTCAGGCCTGATGTTCCAGGCGCTGGAATATAATGTAGACAAAGAGACAGGTCTGGTAGACTACGACCAGATGGAGGAAGTGGCTCGTCGCGAACGTCCGAAACTCATTGTGGGTGGTGCCAGCGCCTATTCGCGCGAATGGGACTATGCCCGTATGCGTAAGATTGCCGACGAAGTGGGTGCTCTCCTGATGATCGATATGGCCCATCCGGCCGGACTCATCGCTGCAGGTCTGCTCGACAATCCTCTCAAATATGCCCACATCGTCACCTCGACAACCCACAAAACCCTCCGCGGTCCGCGTGGCGGCCTCATCCTGCTCGGCGAAGACTTCGAGAATCCCTGGGGCAAGAAGACTCCCAAGGGACAGGTGAAGATGATGTCGCAGCTGATTGATTCGGCTGTGTTCCCCGGGGTGCAGGGCGGCCCGCTCGAACACGTGATAGCTGCCAAAGCTGTGGCATTCGGCGAAGCTCTCAAGCCCGAATACAAGGAATATCAGATGCAGGTGAAGAAAAACGCCGCTGCTATGGCCGACGCACTGATTGCACGCGGCTACAACATAGTGTCGGGCGGCACAGACAATCACTGTGTGCTCGTTGACCTCCGCACCAAATTCCCCGAACTCACCGGCAAGGTGGCTGAAAAGGCGCTCGTAGAAGCCGACATCACAGCCAATAAAAACATGGTGCCTTTCGACAGCCGCTCACCCTTCCAGACCTCAGGCATACGCCTCGGCACTCCCGCTATCACAACCCGCGGCGTGAAAGATGCTGAGATGAACACCATCGTGGAATTCATAGACCGTGTGCTCTCCGCTCCTGAAGATCAGGCCGTGATAGCCGACGTGCGCTCCAAGGTCAACGATATGATGGCCGCTTATCCCATCTTTGCCTACTAAACCGGAAGCCTTAGCGATGCTGCCTGATTTTGTAGTCTGGAATGCCAGCCCCGAGCTTTTTTCCATCGGTCCCCTCACGGTGAGATGGTATGGCATGATGTTTGCCGTCGGATTTCTGCTGGGCTATAATATCCTCGGGCGGATATTCCGCCACGAGGGTGCGCCCGAGAAATGGCTCGGCATACTGCTGATGTGGGTGGTAGGAGCCACTATCATAGGCGCCCGTCTGGGTCATGTGTTCTTCTACGAGTGGAGCTATTACAGTCAGCACCCGCTGGAAATACTTTATGTGTGGGAAGGCGGACTGGCAAGTCATGGTGGCACTATCGCCATAATTCTTGCCGTGATTCTCTTCTCGATATTCACCACCAGGCGCAATCCGATCTGGACTTTCGACCGTCTTGTCATCCCGATAGCCCTCGTGGGCGGCATGATTCGTCTCGGCAATCTGATGAATTCGGAGATATTCGGCACCGCAACCACCCTTCCCTGGGGCTTTATGTTTCTTCGTTCGCGCGAATGGCATATGCTCTATGAGGGTCAGGCCTGCCATCCGACGCAGATATATGAGGCATTGTGCTATTTCGCGCTCTTCGCTCTGCTGATGTGGATGTACTGGCGCAAGAATGCCGAGGAGCGTCCGGGGCTTATATTCGGAGTGTTTCTTATCGGTATCTTCCTCCCGAGATTTCTGATAGAGTTCATTAAGAACGATCAGGTGGATTTTGAGGCAGATATGGTGCTCAACATGGGTCAGCTTCTAAGCATACCGTTTATTCTTGCAGGGGTTGCGCTGGTCATTTACGCCATGTCGCGCCCGAAGGTGAAACTCAGTTTCCCCAACCGGTTTGCCGACGAAACTCCCCAAACATCCGGTAAAAGATGAAACATACTGACAAAATGCTCTTTGTGAGCGGCATCGACACCGATGCCGGTAAGAGCTACGCCACCGGCTGGATAGCACGGCAGATGATGGACAGAGGGCTGAGAGTGGCCACTCTCAAGCTCGTGCAGACAGGCAATGAGGGCAGCTCTGAAGATATAGCCGTCCATCGCCGTATCATGGGCACTGAGCTGCCCGAAGACGCTGAGCTCATCACTGCGCCTCAGATTTTCAGCTATCCGGCCTCGCCTCATCTCGCCACCAGGATAGATGGTCGCGAGATAGATTTTGACCGTATAGACCGCTGCGCCGAGCTGCTGGCCGAGCGCTATGATATGGTGCTGATAGAGGGAGCGGGAGGTCTGATGGTGCCGCTCACCGACGAGATGCTCACCATCGAGTATCCTCAGAAGCGTGGCATCGGGGTGGTGCTCGTGACCAACGGACGCCTCGGAAGTATCAATCACACCATCCTTTCGCTCGAAGCGCTTGAAAGGAGAGGGATGAGGATCGACACTGTGGCCTACAACCACCACTTCGACAACGACCCGGTGATAGCTCCCGACACACGCAACTTCATAGCCCGCTATGTGGAGCGACATTTCCCCGCCACGCGGATTGTGGATATACCCTCGCTCTGACACAGATTTTCAATCGCGTGCAAAAATAAATCGGCGGCATCAACCCCACTCCGGGAGTGATGCCGCCGATTCTGTATCGCGGTCTTTTCAAGCCGGGTCTATCAGAAGAGATAGGCGGCAGTGATAGTCCAGTAGCGGTTCTTACCTTCGATACCGGCAGCCTGAACCCCTGTGCCCACAGTCTCAAATGCCTTGGTGAGACCAAGACCGTAGCTTGCGCCTACCTGCACATGCTTGAGGAGTTCAACGCCGAAGCCGAAGTTCCAGGCCACGTCACACTTCTTGTTGCGGAAATCGCTGATGGCCTTGCGGCTTGTCAGCACTGCAAAGCTGGGACCGGTGGCAAGATAGGGGCGGATGATGTTGTTGACCACAGGAATGTTCATCTTCCACTTAAGATTTACGGGAATCTCAAAGTAGTCGCGACGGTCAAACTGGAGATTATTCTGACGCATGAATTTGGCAGTGCGACGCACATACATGGCCGACACATCCACGCCCACACCGATAATCGGGGCGGTAAATTCTACCATCGCACCGGCATTGAATCCGGCACGGTTGTTACCGTCGAGGTTGGCCGAGGCATCACTGAGATGAAGTCTGTTGACGTTGAGACCCACTTTCGGGCCGAAACGGAACTGTGCGTGCGCGGGCTGGGCTGCGAGAGCGGCAACAGCCACAACAACTACGGCGATAATACTTTTGAGTGTTTTCATTTTTAGTTTATTTTAGTATTCGCGGCAAAGTTAACACTATTTTTTGTAAGTAAGTCGTGAAAATCAGGCCCCGTTACCCAATATTTGTTAATACCGGGCGGCCAAGCGTTGTGCAGCTGTGTTCGCGCAGTGACGGAGCAATGTGTGGCGCGCAGGATTGTGCATACTGATCTTCATGACCTGTTCTGCATCAGTCTTTCTCGCACCTCATTCAGAAATCATATTCAGAAACTCATCTTCATTCACCACCGGCACACCGAGTTTCTGAGCCTTTTCGAGCTTTGCCGGACCCATATTTTCTCCGGCAAGCACAAAATCGGTTTTCTTTGATATGGAGCCTGAGTTTTTGCCTCCGTTGCGTTCTATCATCTCCTTATATTCGTCGCGCGAATGACGGTTGAACACACCGCTTATCACTATGGTCTTTCCTGCGAGACGGTCGCTGCGTCCCTCATCGTTCTCCTCGCCCATGGCCATCTGCACTCCGGCTTCACGCAGGCGGGTGATAATCTCAATATTCACCGGCGCTGAGAGATATTCCTTGATGCTCTCGGCAATGCGAGGTCCAATATCGTCTATGGCAGTGAGGTCTTCCACACTCATCTCCATCAGCCTGTCCATGGAGCGGACGCTGCGTGCCAGCTTTTTTGCAACCGTCTCACCCACAAATGGGATAGACAGAGCATAGAGCACTCTCTCAAACCCCACTTTCTTAGAATCGGCCACTCCGCGGAGTATTCTTTCAGCCGATTTCTCTCCAAGGCGGTCGAGCAGAGTGAGCTGTTCCATAGTGAGAGAGTAGAGGTCTGCAATGTTGGTCACCAGACCGGAAGCAAAGAGAGCTTCGGCGGTTTCCTCGCCGATACCGTCGATATTCATCATTCGGCGACCCACGAAATGCTCCACTCTGCCTGTAATCTGTGGCACACAACCATATTTGTTTGGACACATCCATGAAGCCTCACCTTCCACTCTCACCAGAGGAGTGCCGCATGAGGGACAATCTTTCACAAACGTAATCTCAGGCGCCCCCGGTTCGCGGGCCGATTCGTCTACCCCGGTAATCTTCGGTATGATTTCACCACCCTTCTCCACATAGAGCATATCGTGCTCGTGGATGCCGAGCGAGGCTATTATGTCTGCGTTGTGAAGCGAAGCACGCTTCACCACCGTGCCCGATAGAAGCACCGGTTCCAGATTGGCCACCGGAGTGACCACACCGATGCGACCCACCTCAAACGACACATATCTCAACCTTGTAAGCGCTCTCTCAGCCGGAAACTTATAAGCAATGGCCCATCGCGGCGACTTGGCTGTGAAACCGAGATTGAGCTGCTGGCGCAGGGAATTGACCTTAAACACCAGACCGTCTGTGGCCACCGGGAGCTCCTTGCGCGCCTTGTCCCAGTGGCTGATGTATTTGTCCACCTCTTCTATCGTGTGAAGCCGTGTCATGGCATCGCTCACCTTAAATCCCCACTTGCGGGCCTCCATCATATTGCCATAATGAGTGTCGCAAGGCAGATTCTCTCCAAGCAGATAATAGAAATAGGCATCAAGACCACGCTTTGCCACAATTGCCGGATTCTGCAGCTTAAGAGTGCCGGAGGCTGCGTTGCGAGGATTGGCGAAGAGGGGCTCCTCCTGAAAGGCTCGTTCGGCATTAAGGCGGTCAAACGCCTCCCAGGGCAACACTATCTCCCCTCTGATTTCAAACCGGCGGGACCAACCCTCGCCCGACAGACGGAGAGGAATGCTGCGGATAGTCTTCACATTGTCTGTCACCACGTCGCCCTTTTCGCCATCACCTCGGGTCACGGCTCTTACAAGACGGCCGTCCTCATAGAGGAGAGATATGGAAGTGCCGTCAAATTTCATTTCGCCAACGATTGTCACCTCTTCGCCCATGAGAGCTTCACGGGTGCGGCGCACAAATTCATCCACCTCACCCACAGAATATGTGTTGCCGAGCGAAAGCATGGCATATTTATGGCTCACTTGCTCAAAACCCTTGGTGAGGTCACTCCCCACCCTATGGGTGGGAGAGAGAGGGTCGTCCCATTCCGGATGCTCCTTCTCAAGCCTCTCGAGTTCTTTCATCATCAGGTCAAACTCTCTGTCGCTTATCACCGGAGCATTCGCCACATAGTAATTATAATTATGCTGTTCCAGCTCTCTCCGGAGCTGCTCTATGCGCTCTCTGGCGCCTGCGGTGTCTCTAACCATATCCAAATCGTTTTTTTCAGACTACAAAGATAGTAGATTAGACTCGCCCGTCCAAACCACCCGTAGTTGTGTGTTAACAAAATTTAAGTGTGGGCGGACTGTTAAATAGGGATTTATTGCAATATATCCGTAACAATTTCGTAACTTTGCCGATGCAATTAAGCGCACAATGACTAACTGACACAGATGCGACACTTCTTCCTAACCCTCTCGCTATCCGCCATCATATCACTCTGCGGATGCCGTCAGGCCGGCAACGCAACAACCACGGCAACCAATCCCGCAGAAGCAGCCGAAGCCTCAAGAAATCAACTCACATTTAACGCCGACTCAGCCTACTCGTATATTAAGAAGCAGGTGGAGTTCGGGCCGCGTGTGCCCGGCACAGACTCCCACCGCCGCTGTGCGGAATGGCTCGCAGAAATGCTTGCCCTTACCTCACCCGACAGTCTGATCGTGCAGAATGCACAGGTGTCGGCCTTCACCGGCGACGAACTCCCCATTACCAACATAATGGCGATGTATAACACCAAGGCCACAGACCGGGTGATACTCGCCGCACACTACGACACCCGCCCCTGGGCCGACAATGAAGCCGATCAGAACAAGCGCAACACACCCATCAGCGGAGCCAACGACGGAGCCAGTGGCGTTGGAGCGCTCCTTGAAATCGCACGCATAATCGGCGAGAACCGGCCTGAAATCGGCGTAGATATCCTTCTTGTAGACGCGGAAGATTATGGCGACTCCGGAGGATTCAGCATGCACGAAGACTCATGGTGTCTGGGCACGCAGTATTGGGCCGAGCATATGCCATATACAGACGCCAACCGTCCCCGCTATGGCATTGTGCTCGATATGATTGCAGGGACTAACGCACGCTTCCACCGCGAATTTTTCTCAGACAAGACCGCCCGCTCCGTAGTAGATAAAGTGTGGGGCGAAGCCGCACGCAATGGCCTGTCGCAGACTTTCATCAACGAAGTCGGAGGCTCGATTGTAGATGACCACATATTCATAGACCGTGCAGGCATACCGTGTATAGACATCGTGGAGTGCAACAATGCCATAACCAGATCTTTCCCTCCCACATGGCATACTCTCCACGACGACCTTGCATGCATCGACATCAACCCCTTGAGAGCGGTTGGCCAGACGGTTCTCAATGTAATTATGCGCGAAAAGCCCTCAGCGCGCTGAAAAGCCCATCAAGAGGCCCCTTATAGCTCACCCCTCACCCTTTCCCCGCTATCACACACGCGTGCATGCATGAAAATTTGGCATGCACGCGATTTTGCGTTATATTTGTGGCATAAAGCGCGTAAGAGGTAGAGTCTCCGCGGCTACGTTAAAATCAATCACACTATGCCCACACCTGAATATATCCCCTATTGGAATACAGACCGAATCATGAAACTGATTATAGGCCTTGTTCTCACTGTCTCACTTGTAATGCTGATAGGCTATCTCAGCCATGTGCTGCTCCCTTTTTTCGTGGCATGTTTCATTGCCTATCTTCTTCAGCCGCTTGTGGGACTCAACCGGCGCATGATTCATGAAAAAGGACGGGTGATTTCCTCGATTCTCGCTCTTCTTGAAGTGGCGATTGTGCTCACCGGCATAGTTTATTTTTTTCTGCCTCATGTGGTAAACGAACTCGACACCCTAAATGCTATAATCCACAATGTCAGCTCCGGCAAACGTTCACTTCCAAAAGAATATGTGAATGTGATCAACTGGGTCGAACATCATATCAACCCCAATGAACTGAAAGCTCAGCTGTCAGAGCTGCATATAGGCACACTGATAAGCAAAGGCACATCACTGCTCAACGAGTCGCTGAGCGTGATTATGGAAGTGCTAGAATGGGCTCTGACCCTGGTCTATGTGCTTTTCATCCTTATAGACTATCCTCAGATAGTGAGGGGATTCAAGCTTATCGTGCCCCATAAATACCGCGACAGCGCAATGGTGGTGGTGCGCAACGTGCAGACCAACATGGATCATTATTTCCGCGGACAGGGTTATGTGGCAATCTGCGCAGCTATATTCTATTGCATCGGCTTTTCAATCATAGGTCTCCCGCTTGCCATCCCCATGGGGCTCATAGTCGGTATTCTCTACATGATTCCCTATTTCCAATATGTCACTCTGATTCCGGTGGCGCTGATATGCGGCATCTATTCTCTCGACGGAGGAACCACCTTCATGGGGCTGTTCGGCAAGTCATTGCTGGTCTACGTCATAAGCCAGAGCATCTGCGACTATATCCTCACTCCGCATATCATGGGCAAGGAGATGGGGTTGAATCCCGCAGTGATTCTGCTGTCTCTGTCGGTGTGGGGCAGCCTGCTCGGTATAATCGGAATGATTATAGCTCTTCCGGTCACATCGCTCATAATGAGCTACTACGAGCAATACATCTCCTCTCCGCGCGTAAAACCCACCCGCACGCCCGACAAAAACTAACTGCCGCCGGGGTGTTAAACGTTGTTAAGCAGTTGGAATAGATTTGACGGAGCGATACTCCATAAGCCAGATGTGTTATAATTTTGCACTCGGTTTTTAAGATTCGTCCATATAGTAGTGAATACCGTTATAAAAATCACGAAAGAACAGTTGTCACAGCTGCCTCCGGTGGAATACCCCGGCACGATATCGGTCATCGAGACTCCCGACGATGCTGTCAGGGCATTAGATGATATACGCCGATATGATGTGGTGGGATTCGACACTGAGACAAAGCCTTCGTTTCGAAAAGGACAGGTCAACAAGGTGTCGCTCATCCAGATTTCCACCGGCGCTCATTGCTATCTTTTCAGGCTCAATAAAATTGGGTTCATGCCCATCCTTCAGGAGTTTATGCAGGATGCTTCTTTCACGAAGGTCGGATTGTCGCTCAAAGATGATTTTATGGTGCTCAATCGTCTTGCTCCGTTTGCTCCCGCAGGGTTTGTCGATCTTCAGAAAGCTGTGCGCTCCTATGAGATTGCCGATATGAGCCTGCAGAAAGTCTATGCAATAATATTCGGCGAACGAATCTCGAAGAGTCAGCGGCTCACCAATTGGGAGGCTCCCGAGCTCACTGTGCCTCAACAGATTTATGCCTCGATTGATGCCTGGGCTTGCCTGCGCATCTGGCGTCATCTTTGCGACGGGCGTTTTAATCCCGCCGAATCGGCCTATCGTGTGGTCCTCCCTGACGAATCTCCTGAAGAACAGCCATGAAAATCAAACGCTCTGTTGTGATTCCTCTCATCCTGCTTGTATATCTCGGGGTGATGAGCTATATAGGCCGCGGTGAGCTTGCCGCCGGCCATTATCTCTACTATTTCGGCATAATAGCTATCACGCTGCTGGCCATATTCCTGCTCCATCTCAATCTGCGCCGCCGCGAGCGCAACCGGCGCCGTTAGGCCGCGGGAGCCACCGGCCGTGGAGCCACTTTCACTTTCCATCCTGCCCATGCCACAATCAGAGTCATAACCGGACTCATAAGGTTGAATATGCAGCAGGGCAGATAGGCCAGGGTGGCCACTCCGAGCACTGTGCTCTGGGTCACTCCGCAAGAATTCCACGGTATGAGCACCGATGTGACCGACACCGAATCTTCAAGCGAACGGCTGAGAGTCTGCGGCCTCACCCCATATCGCTTGTAGGAGCTTTTATACATGTTGCTTCCGATGATGATTGACAGATACTGGTCGCCGGTGCATGAATTAAGAAAGAGCCCGCTTGCCACCGTGGCTCCTACCAGCCGGCGCGGATTGTGCAGCTTCCGGGTGAAAGAGCCGGTGAGGCTCTGCAGCATACCGGTGCCGAGCATCACTCCGCCAAACACCATGGCGCTAAGCACAAGCCACACGGTCGGGAGCATTCCCTGCACACCTCCGGTGCCCACAAGCGAATCGAGCAGCGCATTGCCGGTGGAGACCGATGTTTCAGTGGCCAGTACATTGACCGCCAGCATCACATCGGCCCACAGACTGCCCCCGCCGAGACTCTCCACAATAGCAGGTTGGAAAATAAATATTCCAGCCAGGCCAGTGAGGGAGCTCAGAGCCAGTGTGAGGTCTGTACGCAAACGCAGCGCTATCATAATCCCTGTGAGAGCCGGAATCACAAGCACCCACGGAGTGAGATTGAAGCCGGCTCTCAGAGCCTCCTCCATCTCGGCGCTTTGGGAGTGGGAGAGGGTGTCGGTGGTGAGTCCGATGAAGCCATACACCAGCAGAGCGATAGTCATGGCCGGAATAGTCGTAATCATAAGAAACCTTATGTGGGCGAACAGTTCCACCCCTGTCGACGAGGCTGCCAGCACGGTAGTGTCGCTCAGCGGCGACACCTTGTCGCCGAAATAAGCTCCTGAAATCACTGCGCCGGCCACCCATGCCGGGTCATAGCCCATCACTGTGCCTATGCCCATGAAAGCCACGCCGATGGTGGCTATTGTGGTCCATGAGGTGCCGGTCACAACCGACACTACCGCACAAACCGCACACGTAAGCACCAGAAATGCTTTCGGATTCAGAATCTCCAGGCCATAGTCAATCAGAGCCGGCACCACTCCGCTTAGCATCCATGTGGAGCTCAGAGTGCCGATGAGCACGAGGATAGGCACCGCCGGAAGAATCTGCTGGGCACTTTTCTTCAAGCCGGCAGCAAGCATCCTGAGCCTCATATGGCCGGAAATCCATGCGAGAACCACACACAGCGTGGCGGCGCCAAGCAAAGTGTGGCAGCTGTAGGTCTGCACCGAGTCAGCTCCCTTGGTAGCTATAATAGTTATGAGTACCCCTAAAAGCGCTATTACAGGAAGCGCTGAAATCCACACCGGAGGGAGAGTTGCGGGCATATTTCGTTTTGTCATCTTTCAGAAATCTCTTGAATCAAATCATCTGCAAAATTACTGATTTTTCTCCCGGCTGCATAGTTTTTTGTAATATTATGCATCTATCTACATATTTTTAACAAACCTCCTCTCCACCCTTTTCCATTCTACAATCCGTCCGCTTTCCCTTAAATAACGATTGTGTGAGATTGATTATGTGTTAAATTTTCAGAAACTCTTGAATATTTCAAGAAAGATGCCTAAATTTGCAAACTCACATCTATCTCCTCCCTTCATGGGGTTGACCGGTTTTGACAGCGTGTAGAGGTGGTGTGTAAGCATGCAGAGCAATGATGGCTACGCTCTTTAATCTGGGACATCAAAATTTCAAATGGCGAAAATAACTACGCTCTTGCTGCCTGATTGAAGCACAGTAAATCGGCTTAATCTCCGCGACAGTCGCAGAGACAAGACATCGCCCGATTGTCGTCGTCCCGAGACTAATCGACAAGGCGGTGCAGGTAAATCGGGAATAGGACACCGAGAGCCTCGCGAGGCGTCCGAAATCTTAGAGGCTAAGGCTGAGGTTGGTGGTTTCCGGCCTGCCGCAGCTCGAAAACCAAGCAGAAACTAAGCATGTAGAAAGCATATTAACTCCGCGTTTGGACGGGGGTTCGACTCCCCCCAGCTCCACTATGTACTACCGAACTTCTTCGGACAAAAGAAGTCTCATCGCCCTATAGGCGCTTTGACTACAAAGAAACCGCAGACTATCAATTAGTTTTGCGGTTTTTTAATGTCCTAAAGTGTCGATTAAGGACCGACATCAGACCGAAAAAAGACCGCAACAGACAGAAATTCGTTACTAACTCGTTACTGAAATTTTGAAAATCAAAATAGTAACGAAATAGTAATGATGACTACTCTAATAATTTGATAGAGATTTTGTTATACGAATACAATTCGGACGAGTGTCGGTAAAATAGCGGACAGTGAATGCTCCTTGATTGCGGAAGCAAAATCGCGCATATCTTCCCATTCCAGGAGAGTGGAGGCTGCTTTGTCAGGACGCATGTGTGTCCTGCCCAGAGTTAACGGTCGTTGCTCTCTATGTAGGGTATCGGCTATGAATTCAGCGACGAGTTTGAGGTGATTGACCTATTTGCTCATGGGTGCATATTTTGCATCGCCGTTAAGAATCTCGGTGATATAGTAAAACTTTATGTTTAGTCCAGATTTACGTGCCACGCACGACTGATGCAGCAGAAACGACATACCTGAGATGAGACGTATTTGAAACCGTTGCGTGCGTTGTCGGACATCTTGCATGCATATTATGTTCTCTTCCGATATGTAAGTGCGGCGCATGTTATTGCCAGCACTGCGTAGGCGGTAAGCCATATAAACTGGCTCCGCAGTTCGAAGATAGTGGTTCCCTTCAGATAGATTGAACGCATTATCTCGTTGAAAAATCTCGGGGGCACGGCATAAGTGATGTATTGCGCCCACTCTGGCATAGATCCGATAGGAGTGAAGAGTCCGCCCATAAGTTGAAAGATTATAATGAAGGCGAACATCACGAATATTGTCTGAAGCATTGTGGCCGACTTGTTGGCAATGGTCACACCAAGCCCTGACATGACAAGGCTCAGCAGGATTGCGGCGAGATAGATGCAGGCTATATTGCCTGCGGGAGCCACTCCATAGACGAAGAATCCGATGAGAATGCCGACTGTGATAACAAGTATACCGGTCACCCAGAAAGGAATAAGTTTTGAAAGTACAAATACAGTTCGGCTCACCGGGGTCACATTCATTGCTTCGATAGTGCCGGTCTCCTTTTCACTCACGAGATTCAGGGCCGGCAGGAATCCGCATATCATTATGATAAGAAACACCATAAGCGCCGGAATCATGTAGTGCTTGAAATTAAGAGTGGGGTTGAACCTATAGAGCACGCTTGCAAGCGAATCCGGCACATTCCGGCCTTCTTCCATATTGGCATCCCGAAGGGTAGATGACACTGAACTTACCACATATTGCATTCCGAGCATTCCTTTTGTGGCGTTGACGCCGTTGGCCTCAACATTGAGTTGAGATATATCGCGTGAGAAATGCTGAGGAATCGAAAGGATGACATCGGCCTTATCCTTTTCGATAAGATCCATTGCTTCTCCATGGGTGTTGACTACGGCCATGACGGAGAGTTCCTTGGAAGCATCCATATCGGATATGATCCGCCGTGAAAGCAGACTATGATCATTGTCTATCACAGCGACTTCCACATCCTTTACATCAAAAGTGGCTACCAGAGGAATAATCAGGAGCGCCAGTATGGGCAGACCCACAATCATTTTCGGAATGATTGGGTTATGCCTCATCATGACAATCTCTTTACGCAGCAATGCGCCAAGTATGCGAAGATTCATAATGAATTCATTTTTTAGAATTGAACTTTCCAAGTTGGGCCAGCAACAACACCAAGATCATGCCTGTCATGACAAGGACTTCAGTGATAACCCCCTCAAGGCCGATTTGCTGTATCATAAGTTTGCGCATGGCCGCAATGTACCATCGTGCAGGGATGATACACGATACGCCCTGCAGAGGCAGTGGCATATTGTCGATAGGGAATATCATACCCGAAAGCATTATCACGGGCACCAGGAAGAGCATGGCCGACACGATAAGTGCCGACACCTGATTGTCGACCATTGTCGATATAAGAAGTCCGATGCTTAGCGACAAAATGATATAGATAAGTGAGACTGCGATGACTGAGAAAATGGATCCGGATGTAGGCAGACCGAGCACAGTGTAGGCCATAGTGAGCATTATGGCAAGTATTATGCACGATAGAATAAAATAAGGCACGAGTTTACCGATAAGTATGCTTACGGGTCTTACCGGAGATACAAGGAGAAGATCCATCGTTCCAGTCTCCTTTTCCCTGACGATTGAGACGGAGGTCATTATCGCGCATATCAGGATAAATATCATGCCCATTATGCCCGGCACGAAGTTGTATGAGCTCTTCATCTGAGGGTTGTAGAGAGTGCGCGTGATGACAGGACTGCTTGTCCGGTGCTCCACGACTCCCGATATGTACGACACTGCAGCCTGGGCTACAGTAGGATTCGAAGCGTCCACTATTATCTGATATGTCGTTGCGCCGCCATCAGTACGCAATATGAGGGCGGCATCGATTTTTCCCTGTCTCAGAAGTAATTCCACCTCGGAGGGTTCGGTTATTCCCTCGAACGTGAAATATGAATTCACATCCAATGCCTGTATTATGTCGCGTGTGGTGTCGGTATGCTTGTCTACCGCGACGGCTACCTTCACATCGTTGACCTCGGTGGAAATGGCGAATCCGAACAGCAGGAGAAGCACCAGCGGCATGATAAGAGTAATGAACATCGTCCGTCTGTCGCGGGTGATGTGGATTGCCTCTTTCTTTATCAATGATCCTAAAATATTCATCTCTCTATTTGATTGGTTATTCCGACCTTTGTGCGTTTTTCGCTACGGTGCGGAATACTTCGTCCATTGTCTCCGCATGATACCTTGCTTTCAGTGCCGCCGGAGTGTTGAGAGCGGCGATACGCCCGTCTACCATGATCGACACCCTATTGCAGTATTCTGCCTCATCGAGATAGTGGGTCGTTACGAATACCGTCATTCCCTCTGAAGACGCCTGATAGATTAGTTCCCAGAATTTTCTACGTGTCACCGGATCAACTCCTCCCGTGGGCTCGTCGAGGAATACGATCTCGGGTGTGTGGATAGTGGAGGCTGCAAACGCGAGTTTCTGACGCCATCCTACCGGAATGGATTTAACCCGGGCGTCGGCCATTCCCTCCATGTCGAGTCTTTTCATGACAATGTCCATGCGACTTTTGATTTCACCGTCTGTCAGTCCATAAATGGTCGAGAACAGACGCAGGTTCTGTGCTACGGTGAGGTCGCCGTAGAGCGAGAACCTCTGGCTCATATAGCCTATATGGCGCTTAATCTGCTCTCCTTCCGTGCAGACATTGAATCCTGTTACGGTTCCGCTCCCCGAAGTAGGATAACTTAGTCCGCACAGCATTCGCATGGCGGTGGTCTTTCCGGCGCCGTTGGCACCGAGAAAACCGAATATCTCTCCTTTCCCTACGTCGAAACTGATATGATCTACGGCAGTGAAGGTGCCAAAGCATTTGGTGAGGTCTCTCACCGATATGGCGATGTTACTGTTGGTCATTTCGTGTGAGTTTTATGAATAGATCCTCTATCACTCCCTTTGCCGGATATATGCTGACACCTTCTATACCCATCCCGGCAAGTTTCCTTACTATATCTTCGGGGCTGAAGGCATTTGTGCCCACGACGTGGAGCGCGGCTCCGAAAGTATAGCAGTCGATCACTTCCGGCAGTGTCCTTAATCCCGAGAGAAGGCGGAACATATCGGGAGCCACAGCATTGTATAGATTCTCGTCAAGTCCGGCTACAAGCCGCTCGGGAGTGTCGGTGCGCAATATCCTGCCATGGTCTATCATGGCGATACGGTCACATCGGGTGGCCTCATCCATATATGATGTCGACACAAGGATTGTGATCCCGTGCTTGCGCAGACTGGCGAGCATGTCCCAGAATTCGCTGCGCGACACAGCGTCTACGCCCGTGGTCGGTTCGTCGAGCAGGAGGATAGGTGGCCTGTGTATCAGCGCGCAACTCAATGCGAGTTTCTGCTTCATGCCGCCGGATAGTTTTCCGGCGGGGCGGTCGGGAAATTTGGCAAGTTGACTGAAAATGGGGGCTATGAGTTCGTAGTTGTCTTTTATCGTTACTCCGAAGAGAGATGCGAAGAAGTTTAGATTTTCTGAGATCGAAAGGTCCGGATAGAGGGAAAACCTCTCGGGCATGTATCCTATCAGTCTACGCAGTAGTCGGTAGTCTTTCACGGTGTCATGTCCCATGACGGTGAGACTGCCGCTGTCCGGAACCAGAAGCGTGGCGAGCAGGCGGTAGAGCGTGCTTTTCCCGGCTCCGTCCGGACCAATAAGCCCGAACATCTCGCCCTCTTCCACTGAGAAACTTACTTCGCTGAGAGCTTGGATATTGCCGTATGATTTGCTGACATCCCTTATTTCTGCGACGAGACTCATAATCTGACTTCTCCATACTGGCCGAGTTTGAGGCGGCCGTCGTTTTTCACTGCTATCTTCACGGCGTAGACAAGATTGGCTCTGCTGTCGGGAGTCTGGATCGACTTTGGAGTAAATTCACTTTCCTCTGCAATCCATGTTATCGTGCCGGGATAGTCGTATTTTTCGTTGCCTCCGAAGTCTGCCACCACGGTCACTTTCTGTCCTATTTTCAGGGCGGCGAGTTGCGATGCTGTGAAATAACTGCGGAGATAGATGTCGTTGAGATCCGCAAGTTTGAGAAGCGGTTTGCCGGGAGTGGCGTATTCTCCGGGCTCGGCATATTTTATGAGCACGGTGCCGCTTATGGGCGAGATTATTTTGCTGCGGTTGATCTGGTCTTCCACCTGCTCCCTGCGGTACTGCAGTGCTAAGGCGTTGTCGGAGATCGAACTACGGTTTTTGCCGAGGGTGGAAAGTTGAGCGGAGAGTTGGTCACGCAAAGTGCTCAGTTGTGTCCGGGCATCATCGAGTTGTTTCCGGGTTGTTGCTCCGTCGGCAAGAAGGCGTTCCTGTCGTGCAGTCTCGTTCTGCCAGTGTGCTATCTGGGTGCGCAGGCTTGCCACTTGTGCTATAATGTCGGGCGAAGATGATTCAGTGGCCTGTTGCTCGGTCATGATCTGCAGTCTCTGGAGGGCGAGGGTAGTGGTGTCGATTAGAGCCACTTGCGACTCAGCAATTACACTGTCGCCCTCTTCTGCGGAGATCGAAAGAATCTTGCCGGTGGTCTCGGCTGAAACGGTCACGGTAGTCGCTTCGAAGATACCGGTGGCATCATAGTCAGGCTTCGATGAGCATGATGCAAGCAGCGTGGCGGATACAAGGAAAATATATGTTTTCTTCATTGGTTGAGGGTGTTTTTGAGTTTATAGATGTTCTGTATAAGTTGTATATTATGGTAGGCAGAATTGAGTTTTGCCTGATTCTCGTCATTTATTTTCGACAGCAGTGCGGTGGCGTCAATAATACCGTTCTTGAGTTGGGACTCAGCGCTGTGTCTGACATTCTGTCGTAGTTCCACAATGCGGGAATCTTCTTTGATCACATCGCGAATGGCTTCAATCTCGCTGTTCTCGCGGGCACACTGGATGCGGCTGTTGAATAGGAATTTTTCTTTGTCTGCATTGATCATATCTGAACTGAGCATCAGTTTGCGGCGTTTTGAGTCTTTGGTGTAGAGTGATTCCACGTTCCAGCTCAGTCTCACGCCCGCCATGATGTTGAAGGAGAGGTTGCGGTTAGTCATGCTTTCGAAATAGTTATAGCCCGGATATCCGTAGTAGGCCTGTGTGAAAAAGCCGATATGCGGCATGACCGAAGTGTCAATTGCTTTCATATGGGCCATATTATTTTCTACCCGTTTGTCAAACAGTATGAGTTCCGGACGTTCCGATTCCGCGGATTGTGGCATCTCTGCTTCGGGACAGATCAGGATTTGCTCTCCGAGTTCTTCTCCTATGTAGACCGACAGGACATCGCGGTAACCTTTCATTGCGTTTCGGGCATCGGCCATAGACTGTTTTAGCGTCAGCCACTGAGCCTCTATCATATCAGCGTCGCTTTGCATTGCAGTGCCGTTTCTAACCATTGATTCAAGTCTTTGCAGATTGGCGAATAGCAGTTCGATAGTAGATTCGGTCTGTTTCATCTGTTCCTGGATAAGAAGTATCCCGAAGTATATATTTTCCACTTGGCTTCTGATGGCATATAGTTCGACATCAAGCGCGGCTTTTGATTCGGCCAGCGATGCACGTTCTATCGCTCTTTGTGCTTTTGATGCACCTCCATCCCAGATGGTCTGGTT
>JAAVDA010000012.1 GCA_014802045.1 Bacteroides sp. | reverse complement strand
GAAATCCGCGACATGCTCGTGGAAAACGGCCGCCGCCTGCGCCGCGTCCTCCCCCTCATCTATCTTATTTCTCCTCACATCCCCCTCCGCCGCCCCCGCAAGGACGACGAAGGAGCCACCACCCCGACGGAGCCACTCACACAAAGCCCCGTCACTCCTTTCCAAGCCATCCCACATAATAACATAATAGAAGAACCCCTCCCCGATATCCGAGCTCGTGCGCCGGCTTGAATCTCATGGTCTCACTACCGCCCCCCGGCGGGCTAAGCCATAGAGATTCCTCTTCATTTCTGAAAAACCATTCTGCCTCTGCGATTGTTACAATCTTAGAAAAAACGAAACAAACTATTTATTGAGACGCTATGAATTTCAATAACTTCACGATTAAATCGCAGGAAGCCATACAGAAAGCTGTAGAGCTTACCAAAAACAACGGCAATCAAGCCATTGAGCCGGTCCATATACTCAAGGCCGTCATCGCCGAAGGCGAATCGGTGGTGAAATTTATCTTTGCCAAGACCGGAGCCTCGCTTCCCATGGTCAGTCAGGCCGTGGAGCGCGACATCGCCGCCCTCCCCAAGGTGAGCGGAGGCGAGCCCTATCTCTCCCGCGAGAGCAACGATGTGCTTCAGAAAGCCATCGACATCGCCAAGAAGCAGGGCGACGAATATGTGACTCTCGAAGCCATTCTCGTGGCTCTCTTCACCGTCAGGTCTAAGGCCGCAGATGCCCTCAAAGATGCCGGTCTCACCGAAAAAGACCTCACCGGAGCCATCGCTGAGCTCCGCAAAGGCAAAAAGGTGACCGACCAAGGAGCTGAAGACACCTACGACGCCCTGGGCAAATATGCAATCAACCTCAACGACCGCGCCCGTTCGGGCAAGCTCGACCCGGTGATTGGCCGTGACGACGAAATCCGCCGAGTGCTTCAGATTCTGAGCCGACGCACTAAAAACAACCCGATGCTCATCGGCGAACCGGGCACCGGTAAGACAGCCATCGCCGAAGGTCTCGCCCAGAGAATCATTCGCGGCGACGTGCCCGAAAATCTCCGCACCAAGCAGATTTTCTCGCTCGATATGGGCGCCCTCGTGGCCGGAGCCAAATATAAGGGTGAGTTTGAGGAACGCCTCAAAGCCATTGTCAACGAAGTGACTCAGTCTGACGGCGAAATCATCCTCTTCATCGACGAAATCCACACTCTGGTGGGCGCCGGCAAGGGCGAAGGAGCCATGGATGCCGCCAATATCCTCAAGCCTGCTCTGGCCAGAGGCGAGCTCCGCTCCATCGGTGCCACCACCCTCGACGAATATCAGAAATATTTCGAGAAAGACAAGGCTCTCGAACGCCGATTCCAGAAAGTGATGGTCAACGAGCCTGACGAGATGAGCGCCATCGCAATTCTCCGCGGACTTAAGGAACGCTACGAAAACCACCACAAAGTGCGCATCCGCGACGAAGCGATTATCGCCGCAGTGCAGCTCTCGGAGCGCTATATCACCGACCGTTTCCTCCCCGACAAGGCTATCGACCTTGTGGACGAGGCTGCCTCGAAGCTCCGTCTGGAGATTGACTCCGTGCCCCAGGCACTCGATGAGATTTCACGCCGCATAGCCCAGAAGGAGATTGAGCGCGAAGCCATAAAGCGCGAAGGCGACGAGCCGAAGGTGCGCGACATCGAGAAGGAGCTCGCCACCATGCGCGAGGAGGAGAAGGAATTCACCGCCAAATGGAAGGCCGAGAAAGACCTCATCAACCGCATTCAGCAAAACAAGATTGACATAGAGCAGCTCAACTTCGAGGCCGAACGCGCCGAACGCGAAGGCGACTATGCCAAGGTGGCAGAGATCCGCTATTCGAAAGTGCAGCAGAAGGAGGCCGAGAATGCCGAGATTCAGACACAGCTCAACATGATGCAGGGCGAGAAAGCCCTCATCAAGGAGGAGGTTGATGCCGAAGATATTGCCGATGTTGTGTCGCGCTGGACCGGCATACCTGTCAACAAGATGGTGCAGAGCGAGAAAGAAAAACTGCTCCACCTCGAAGCCGAGCTCCACAACCGTGTGATCGGCCAGGAAGACGCCATCCGCGCCATAGCCGACGCCGTGCGACGCTCACGTGCAGGCCTCAACGATCCCAAGCGACCCATCGGCTCATTCATCTTCCTCGGCACAACAGGTGTCGGCAAGACCGAGCTCGCAAAAGCCCTTGCCGAATACCTCTTCGACGACGAAAACATGATGACCCGTATCGATATGAGCGAATATCAGGAGAAGCACGCCGTGAGCCGACTCGTCGGAGCGCCTCCGGGATATGTAGGCTACGATGAAGGCGGTCAGCTCACCGAGGCAGTGCGCCGCAAACCCTACTCTGTGGTGCTCTTCGACGAGATAGAGAAAGCTCACCCCGATGTGTTTAATATCCTGCTGCAGGTGCTTGACGACGGACGACTTACCGACAACAAGGGACGACTGGTCAATTTCAAGAACACCATCATCATCATGACCTCCAACATGGGTGCCTCCGTGATCCGCGACAACTTCGCCAAAATGACCGACGAGAATCGCGCTGAGACCATAGAGACCACCAAGGGGCAGGTACTCGATATGCTCAAGCAGACCATCCGCCCCGAGTTCCTCAACCGTATCGACGAAACCATCATGTTCACTCCGCTCAACAAGCAGGAGATTGAGGAAATCGTCGGACTCCAGATCCGCTCCATCCGCAAGATGCTCGAACGCAACGGAGTGACACTCGAAGTCACACCATCCGCCCTCCGCTTCCTTGCCGACGAAGGCTACGACCCCGAGTTTGGTGCCCGCCCTGTCAAGAGAGCCATACACCGCCTCGTGCTCAACCAGCTTTCAAAAGACATTCTCTCGCAGAAAGTCGACAAAGAGCGCCCCATCGTTATAGACACCACCGGCTCCGGAGAAGACACTCAGCTCACATTCCACAACTGATACCTCTGCTGCCAGATAAACCCATTCACACAAGGCCTGCCGGTCACACCCACACTGCTGTCCGGCAGGCCTTACAATTTTCAACCACACACTCAAACCTGACACTTTTCAACTCATCTCTTTTTTCACTATCAACACACACATCCAAAACTCATTACTATGACACACAACACCACCGTAAGAATGCGCATTCTCGCAGCTATCTTCCTGCCACTCGCCATGTTTCTGTTACCGTCATGCAGCGACGAAAACGATCTTCCCGATGTGGATATCGATGTGACCTACACCGGAGCGACCACAGTAGACGGCACCCTCTATGTAGACCAGACACAACCGTTCGCCATATCATCGGTAGTGGCCACAGCGGTGCGCGAAGGACATAAAGCCGGCGTGACCAACGTGGCCTACGGGCTCGACGGCTGGGTGCTCGGAGTCAGCTCCAATCCTCCGTTTGCTATTGAATTCGACACATCTACCCTCCAGACCGGACGCCACCTCCTCACCCTCACGATGACCATCGCCGAAGAGGGATGCGAACTCGCCACCGCTTACTATGCCACAACCATTCAGGTTGTAGCCTCACCCGAAGAAATCCCCTCTACCGACGACACACAAGGCACATTCCATGCCCATCCCACCATCCAGGCCCAGTAAGGCTCCCTCTTAACTCTCTTTACTCTTAAACAAGGCCTCTGCACTCACCCTGCAGAGGCCTTGCGTATATCCGCCCCTCCCAATTCTCGATTCCGGATTCATATTTATCATTTTTCATTTCATATTTCCCATTTTATTATCTAACTTTGTGCTTGCTTTAGTCCGCTCAAAGCTAAAGCCCACAAAATTAGTTAACAACACTCTCGTCCAAGCATATCAAGAAATGAAACGCCTCACCGTCATATTCCTCTGTCTCATCTCAATAATCGGGGCTGCAGCCCAGACATCCGGCGACCGTCTGCGCGACCAGGCAGCCGCAGCCCTCGAAAACAAAGAGTATACCACCGCACGCTATTACTATAAGAGAGCCTACGAAGCATATTCCGATGCCGGCCAGATTGAGCCCGCCGTGCAGTGTGCTGTCAATGTAAGCTCACTCTACCACAGAGAGAACTACTATAAGGAGGCCTTCGAAATCCTCTCGCACGCCGACGCCCTCGTCACAGCCGAAGAGCAGAAAAACGAAAAAACCACCCCTGCCTTCCACTATCCCATCTCGCGCGAGCGGCAGCGCATCTACATCAAGCTCAAAAATTCTGAGCGGGCCAACGACCAGCTCGCCCGCATGCAGCAGCAGGCTAAAGATGCCGCAGACCGTACCATCGACATAGACCTCCTCTCTGCCTCCGCACAGCAATACTACACCTTTGGCCAGACCGAAAAAGGCGACAAAGCAATCAACCAGCTCATCTCGCTCTATCTATCCGGAGGCGACTACGACAAAGCCGACGAATGCTACAAGAGCCTTATCGACATGGCTCTCCGCTCTAACAACGCACATCTCGTGAGCCGCTCCTATGAGAAATATCTTGCCTGGAACGACTCCGTGGCCGCACTCCGCGCAGCAGAGCGCTATGCCGCCCTCGACTCCCAGTATAACGAAGCCTGCTCCACTATCGAAGAGCGCGACTCATCTCTCACCGCCAAAAACGCCATAATCATCGGCCTCCTGATTCTTGCCGGTGTGCTTGCGGCCGCTCTCGTGTTTGGCGCAATAACCCTCATGCGCTACATCGCCCTCTCGCGCAGACAGAAAAAAGAGATAGCCCAGTCGCTCCGCCGCGAGGAGATCAAGAACACTTTCATCTCCAATATCTCAGCCCAGATGGCTCCCACCATCTCAGCGCTCAATCATAATGACCCCGGAGTGAGAGCCCTCGCCGAATTCACATCACACATCCAGGAGCTCGCATCGCTCGAAGCAGACCGCACCGTGATGTTCGACACCGAAGATGTCAATATGGCCACCTTCCTCGAAGAGATCGCCGACGAGGTTCGTCCACGTCTCGCTCCCGGAGTCACACTGACAGTCAACGCCCCCAAGATGGCCGCCCCGGTGGCTCCCGACCAGCTGCGCCTGGTATTGCTCCACCTCCTCAACAACGCTGCCATCCACACCCCCGAAGGCGGACGCATTACAGTCGACTTCAAGAAGCGCGGCCCGCACAACATCCAGTTTATCATCACCGACTCCGGCAACGGTGTTGACGAAGAACTCCGGGCTGACCTGTTCATCCCCTTTGCCCGCGTGAGCGACCTCACTCAGGGCGACGGCCTCGGACTGCCCACCTGTGCTCTCCGCATTTCGCGCATGAACGGAACCATACGCCTCGACGAGAGCTTCAATTCAGGCGCCCGCTTCATCATCGAGCTTCATCCCTGAGCCTCCTCACCACAAACCGTCAATGAAAAAAACACTTCTTATTCTCACTATGGCCGCAAGCTCCCTTGCGGCCATATCTTCATCTCGGCATCCCCATCTCCCCGCTCCATCCTCAGATATCACAGCATCATCGCTTGCCTCACGGTGGGACGAAGCCATGCCTCTGGGCAACGCCACCATAGGAGCGCTCGTGTGGCAGCAAGGCGACTCGACAGTGCGGATGTCGCTTGACCGCACCGACCTCTGGGACCTCCGTGCATCAGACAGTCTGGCCGGTCCCAACTACTCCTTCGAATGGGTCAAGGAGCATATCCGCTCGGGCAACTACGAGCCGGTGCAGATGAAATTCGACATGCCCTACGATATAGAGCCGGCTCCGGCCAAGATACCCGGCGCGGCTATCGAATTTACCATCCCCGGCCTCTCTCCGAAAGCCGATGTGAGGCTATCGCTTGCCGATGCGCTCTGCACTGTGGCCTGGCCCGAAGGCCCCACACTCACCACATTTGTCCATGCCACGCGTCCGGTGGGATGGTTCCGCTTCGAGAATCTTCCGGATGGAGTGGTGCCTGTAATCGCCGCACCCCGCTATGAAGACAGCGACGCTAAGGCCGATAACTCCCACGCCGGAGCAGCCATCACATCTCTCGGCTATAGCCAGGGTCCCGTCACTTTGACCGATACTACCGCCAGCTACCACCAGCCGGGGTGGGGCGACTTCGCCTACGACCTTTCAGTGAGCTGGCAGCGCCATGGCTCAACCCTCACCGGCGTGTGGAGTCTCACCTCCACCTTGTCGCCCGACGAAGCCGTCAGTGAAACAGACGAGGCCATGGCACGAGGATTTGACAATGACTTCGCCGACCACCTTGCCTACTGGACTCCATTCTGGCAGGCATCATCAATATCTGTGCCTGACTCAGTGATTCAGGCGCAGTATGACCGCGAGATGTATAAGCTCGGCTCGGCAGCCCGTGAGAATTCCTATCCCATATCACTGCAGGCCGTCTGGACAGCCGACAACGGCTTTCTCCCACCATGGAAAGGCGACTATCACCACGACCTCAACACCCAGCTGAGCTACTGGCCCGTATATGCCGGCAATCATCTCACCGAGGGGCTCGGCTATCTCAACACCCTCTGGAATCAGCGCGACACCTACCGCAACTACACCCGACAGTTTTTCGGTCATGACGGTATCAACATCCCCGGCGTCTGCACTCTCACCGGAGAGCCGATGGGCGGGTGGATGCAATACTCCATGTCGCAGACCGTATCGGCATGGCTCGCCCAACACTTCTTTCTCCACTGGAAATACTCGACCGACCATGATTTCCTGCTCAACAGAGCTTATCCGTTTGTGCGCGACGTAGCCATCTTCCTCGAACAAGCCACTCAGACGGGGCCCGACTCTGTGCGCACATTCGAGTTCAGCACTTCTCCCGAAATCAACGACAACTCTCTTCAGGCATGGTTTCCCACCATCACCAACTATGATCTTGCCCTGACCCGCGCCCTCTTCCGTTCGGCCGCAGAAATGGCCGACTCCCTCGGCGAGACTGCCGACGCGCGAAGATGGACTGCCGTAATGAATCAGCTACCCGCTTTCGACACCGACTCAACCGGAGCACTGACATTTGCCAAAGGGCATCCCTATAATCAGTCGCACCGCCATTTCTCCCACGCCATGGCCATCCATCCTCTCGGTCTCATAGACTATTCCGGCAGCGAGGAAGACCGTCGCACGATAGACGCAACTCTCGCGCGGCTCAAAGAGAAGGGGTCAAGTCTGTGGGTGGGATACTCCTACAGCTGGTATGGCGCAATGCTCGCCCGCGCGATGAGAGGAGACGAAGCCGCCGAGGCACTCCACACCTTCGCCACCTGCTTCTGTCTGCCCAACTCTTTCCATGCCAACGGCGACCAGTCGCGCACAGGCAAATCGGCCTTCACCTATCGTCCTTTCACCCTTGAGGGCAACTTTGCTTTTGCATCAGCCCTTCAGGAGATGCTCATGCAGAGCCACACCGGAGTGATACGCATCTTCCCGGCCATACCCTCCGACTGGAGCGACGTGTCATTCAACTCCCTGCGCGCAATGGGAGGCGTGCTCGTGAGCGCCATCCGCAAAGACGGACGTGTCGCCGACCTGCAGATTCTCTCAGAGCATGGAGGCCACGTGACTCTCGAAGCCGACGGCAAGACATTTACGATTGACGCTCCCGCAGGATGTTGGCTCACCGTTCCTCTTCAATGAGCCTCCGTTTCAGGGAATTTTAGTAACTTTGCAGTGAAATGCGTAGGTCGGTTCTCACAACACTGAAGCGCTTGTGCGCCTTTACTGCCGGAGCTGCAATCTTTTGGGGCTGCAGCTCTGTAAAGCATGTGCCGGAGGGTGAATACCTTGTAGACAATGTAGACATTCACATCGAAGAGTCAGACGGCGAAATCCGCTCGGCCGATCTCGTAAATTATCTCCGGCAGACCCCCAACCATAAAGTGCTCGGTTTTCTAAAGCTTCAGCTCGCCACCTACTCACTCTCCGGCGCCGACACCACTAAATGGTATAACCGATGGCTACGCCGCCTCGGGCAGCCCCCGGTGATCTACGACCCGGCTCTCACCACCGCCTCTACCCGCCAACTCCGCCAGGCACTCGTCAATAAGGGCTATATGGATGCCGTAGTTACAGCCGATACTGTAGCCGACCCTATCAGGCGACGCATTGATGTGACTTACAACGTGAGTCCTGGCACACCACACCGCATATCGAGCCTCGCTTACGATATTCCCGACTCTGCTATAGCAGAACTCGTCATGGCCGACTCGGCTCTGTTTACGCTTCGCCCCGGTGACCTTTTTGACCGCACAAGCCTTGACGCAGAGCGCTCACTCATCACAAACCGCCTGCGCAATAAGGGCTATTATGCATTCACTAAAGAGTATATCACCTTTATTGCCGATACAGCCGAGTTTTCAGAGGATGTTGACCTGGTGATGACCATTCATCCTCCGCGACACGCTGCCACAAATCTTGAAGGAAACGGTGCAGACTCCATACCGCGCCACCACACCTATATAGTGCGCAATGTCTACTTCGTAACCGACTACCGTCCCGGCGATGATACTCCCGCGCCCACCGACACTGTGGGCTATCGCGGCATTGATGTGATATACGGCCCAGACCACTACATCAAACCGTCGGCTCTTGAAGAGAAATGCTTCATCCGTCCCGGCCACAAATATAGCTCCATCGAAGCAGACCGCACATATCAGGCATTGTCGCAGCTCGGCATTCTCCGGTCTATCAACATAGAAATGGTGCCGGTGGGCACTCTCGGCACTGAAGGGCTGCTCGATGCATACATCTACCTCTCGCGCAACAAAAAGCAGGGAATCACTCTCGAACTCGAAGGCACCAATTCGGAGGGCGACCTCGGATTCGGTGTGGGCATAACTTATCTCCACCGAAATCTCGGCCATGTCAGCGACCTCCTCACCACTAAATTCAGAGTGAACTATGAAAGCCTCTCGGGCAATGTGTCGGGGCTCATAAATAACCGCTACACCGAGTTTGCGGCAGAAACAGGCATAACGTTTCCGAAATTCCAGTTCCCGTTTCTTTCGCGCTCATTCAAGCAGCGGGTGAAAGCCACAACCGAGCTCGCTCTCTCGTTCAACTATCAGGAGCGCCCCGAATATACCCGTATAATAGCAGGAGCGGCATGGAAATACAGGTGGACCGCACATTCCGGACGGGAGCGGCGCACATTTGACCTTGTAGACCTCAACTACGTCTATCTTCCTGAGAGCACCATCGACTTCATCAACCAGATCGCACCTTCCAATCCGCTGCTCCGCTACAGCTACGAAGACCACTTCATACTCCGCACGGGCTACACCTACTACCGTACCAACCGGCGCATCGCATCGGCCACCGACACCCGGCGCACAACCCGTCAGCCGATTGTCTACTCTCTGCGCGCTGCCGGAGAAACCGCCGGCAATCTCCTCTATGCCATATCTTCTCTCTCAGGCCAGAAACGTCATGACGATGTCTACAGGCTGTTCGGCATACAATATTCTCAGTATGCAAAAGCTGAATTCGACTACTCCATAGCCCGTAATTTTGCCGACCGCCATTCGCTTGCGTTCCATGTGGGTGCAGGCATCGGAGTGCCTTACGGCAACTCCCGGGTGCTCCCCTTCGAAAAGCGCTTCTATGCCGGCGGTGCCAACGGAGTGCGCGGCTGGGGTGTCCGCACCCTCGGCCCCGGCTCATATGATGCCCGCAACTCTGTGACAGACTTCATCAATCAATGTGGAGATATTTCCCTGCTTCTCAATATCGAATATCGTTGTCGGCTCTTCTGGGTGTTTGAAGGAGCGGTATTTGCCGACGCGGGTAATATCTGGACTATCCACAACTATGAGAACCAGCCCGGAGGAATGTTTCATTTCTCCACATTCTGGCGCCAGATAGCTGCAAGCTATGGAGCCGGTCTCAGACTTGACTTCTCTTATTTCCTGCTCCGATTTGACCTTGGCCTGAAAGCCCACAATCCGGCGATGAGTCAGGAGCACTGGCCTATAATCCATCCACGGTGGGGACGCGACGCCACCTTCCATTTCTCTGTGGGATATCCGTTCTGATTATTTGGTCAGTAAGTAGTATAACCCTCCATTAAATGCCAACAATATGAAACAGCTCGTTATATTCGACCTTGACGGCACTCTGCTCAACACTATCACCGACCTTGCCGATGCCACAAACCATGCTCTCGAAAGCTTCGGATTTCCAACACACCCACGCGAAATATACCCCATGCTGGTTGGCAACGGAATCACACGCCTCATAGAGCGAGCCCTCCCTGAAGAACATCGCGATAACTCAACCATTGCCAAAATCCGCACTGCATTCATGGAATATTACAGTGCACATCTCACCGATTTCACTGTACCATATCCGGGTATTCCCGAGCTACTCGACGAATTAACATCGAGAGGTGTAAAGGTTGCTGTAGCATCCAACAAATATCAGGAAGCTGTAGCCACACTCATCACTCACTTCTTCCCCCGGATACCATGGGTAGCCGTAGAGGGTCAGAAAGAGGGTGTTCCCACCAAGCCAGATCCATCGATTGTTTTTCAGATTCTTTATCAGCATCCTACACCGAAATCCGAAGTGCTATATGTGGGGGATTCGGGAGTGGACATGGAGACGGCCCGCCGCGCATGCGTTGATTCCGTAGGAGTGGCCTGGGGCTTCCGTCCTCAGACAGAGCTTGAGGAGACACATGCCGACCATATCATTACCTCCCCCTCCGAACTGATTCCGCTTCTTGACATCCCACGCTGAAACTCATTCAGCCGATTTAGCCGTGAGAGGAATGGGTAGATTATGTCGGTAATCCCAACTTGATTATGAGCTGATTACGATTTCGTTCGGCTGTTTGGCGCGTTTCCGTTCGGCTGTTTGGCGCGTTTTCGTTCGGCCGTTTGGCGAAATGGGGGTCAATATAGAAAAGCGGTTGTTAAAAAGTGATTGTAGAGCAAATGAAAGCAATGTGCCTGGCCGAGATGGCCTGATATCATGTTAGCTTGTATAACATATCTTCCACGATCCCGGAAAGGGTTGGACTAGTTGTAAACAATTATGTTCATGAATTTTATGATAAATCTACGCGGTACGACCCGCTCCGGGGTCGTAGTGTGATTGGGGCTGGCTTTTCCCGGCACGGCACGTGCCGGGTTAACAAAATCATGGCCCTCCGGGCCTTTTTTAACTTATAAACTGAGGTTTGCCACTGACCCGTTTTTTAACAATTCAACCGGGTTTTGCTACTGAACACGAAATGGCTATATGCTGAAAGCGGCGGAGTGCATAAGCGCCCCGCCGCGATATTGACGTGTCCGGTTATGACACAACTTATTTCTTCGCCTTCTTCTTTTCGAGCTGACGATCGAGAGCCTCCATGCAGAGGTCTATAGCCTCTTCAAAGCTATCGGCGGTCTTTGTGGCCACGAGCTCTTCCTGCTGAGGAACTATCACACGCACCACTGCTTCTTTGTTCATAGCGGTTTCGGGCTTGATGACCTTAAGGGTCACATCTACCTCGGTCATATTTACGTTGTGACGAGCCAGACGCTCAGCCTTCTTGTTGATAAACGCGGTGAGCTTTTCGGCGATGTCGAAATGGATGGCTTGAATTCTTACTTCCATGGTGTTAATCTCCTTTTTTTAGTGCACGGGGGTGTGCGGTTTGGTAATTCTGTTTGAGTTCACGGTATGATATGTGTGTATACACCTGTGTGGTGGCAAGCGAAGCATGCCCCAGAAGCTGCTGCACAGCATTGAGGTCGGCTCCGTTGTTGAGCATATCGGTTGCAAAAGAATGGCGGAGAGTGTGAGGGCTAAGCCTGGCAGCATGAGCACGCCCTTGCAATGCGGTGTGCACCACATTATAAATCAGTTTCCTATAGAGCGGTTCGCCGGTGGGTCGGAGAAAAAACTCCTCTGCCGGACACTCAATCAGGTCTGTGCGAAGCTGGCGGTAAAGTGCAATCATATCTGTCAGTTCTTGCCCGAATGGGATTATTCTCTCTTTATTACGTTTTCCAAGCACCTTTAGTTCACCCTTACGGGTATCAACTGCCGCATCGCGCAGAGTAAGAAGCTCCGAGCATCGCATTCCGGTGGAATAAAGCATATCGACAATCAGGCGGTCTCTCACTGCAATGAAGTCGTCGGTGGGAAGATGGTCGTCAATCACAGCAGCCGTCTCCTCCGGCCTGACATATACCGGCAGCGGCTTGTCAAGTTTCGGCAGAGCCACTTCGGCCGCCGGATTTGAAGAGACCATACCGCAGCGGAGCATCCATTTATAGAATGCCCTTATGGCCTGAACCTTGCGCCTGACGGTGCGGTTGGAGTCTCCCCCGCGCGAAAGACCGAGCACCCACTGACGCAAATCTGACGGCGTAACTTCCGAGGGTCGGAACTCATAGCGGTCTGAAGAGGTCGCATACTCACGCCACTGCCTCAAGTCGCGCCCGTAGGCTTCCACCGTATGGGGCGAACTGTTGAGCTCGTGGCGAAGATATGTGAGAAAGCGGTCAATCATCAGTAGTCATAAGACAGATTGAAGTGGTCTATCACCAGCACGGAACCATTGCCACCGGTGAAATAATCGCCATATTTGCTTGCGGAAGCCACCACGAGTATGTAGCGCGGGCGGCGCGAGGTGCTGCGGTAGTCGAGCACAGCCTCAAAGTCTATGAAGCCGTCGGTAGACTCCCCTTTCTGCATCTGACCATAAGCAATCACCCCCGGATCGGCAGGGTCGAAAAGATGACGGTTGGCGGGATTGGTGCGTATCTCATAGGGCTGCTCCCAATCGCCGAGCGCACACCACACAATGCATGTGTCCGGCTGACCTTTCAGGCTTTCGAATCCGGAGGAGCTATGGGAAATGGTGGCCGAGGTGTATGACAGGCGTCCGGTGAGCTTGGTGGGGTAGGAAGAGAACTCACGGCCAAAAGAGAGAATGCCGTTGGTGCCTTCGGTGGCCACGTAGTCGCCGGCAAAAAGATTGCCTGCGGCAAGTTTGCCAAGAATAGAGATTCCCACGAAGCGCGATTCAAGGCGTGCGCCATGATAGCCGGTGGGGGAAGAGGAATCTTGCACGGGCACGGTATTGGATGTTCCGAGGGTGGTAGCACCTTTATTGCCTGTGCCCCAGAAAGCCGGCTGACCTTCAATCCACGGACACCACACGCGCCCCTCCATCCACCAGTTTTCGAAGCCGGAGTTGGGCAGCTGCACATTGCTCATGGTGGTGAACTGTTTCGGCAGAGTGAAATCTTCATCGCTGAACGCACGGACTTCATATACGGCCTCGGGCTGAAGATTGATTATGCGGCCGATAAATGAGCCACCGTTGTGGGTGATCCACGAGTCGGGCACGTCGGTCCATACATCGACTCCGGTCATTCTATACTGGATGCCGACGCTTCTTCCGGCCTCTGCAGTCACATAAATCCAAGCGACATTGGTCCAAGCGTCTAACTGAGTGATATCTACGGCTATATCTGTCTGAGTGACAGATACGCTCCACTCGGTGGTGCGTCCGAATTCCGTGACAGTGACTGCCACAGGCCGGGTGAAATCTACCTTCTCGCCCTCTAGATTCGGGCTCATCTGCGCGGTGGTGCCTCCGAGTTTTATAGATGTGACCTCTACGTCGGTGAGAGGCAACGCCTCTGGCACCATGGCCTTGACGGTGTGGGTCTGTTCATCTATTTCCGATTCCCCCACCTGATTGGCCACAGTGAAATAACGCTCTATGCTCTGACGGGCACTAAGTGTCCATACATAGTAATAATATAAGCCTACAGTCATCTCGTAGGGCTCTGTCAGATCAAGCCCGGCAACCACCGCAGCCGTGTCGGTGAGATATGCTCCCGGAGTGAGGATGAGCTTGCTGAGCTTCACACAGCTGATATCGGCCGCCTCATCAAGAAATATGGTCACGGTGCGAGCGGCCGAATCTATAGCGCACGGCTGCGACTGATGCTCGGCCTCAATGGCCGTGATATTGGGCTGGATATGAGGATAAGGAATATCATCTTTTATGCAGCTCCCGAATAAAACCGGGAGAGCTACTGCGACCATGGACGCCACTGCGCGCCAGCCGCCTGATATGAGGTCAGATATGTACACCGAGTCCGAAATTGATGTTAAACAGATTGAACTTGAAATTTGCTCCGCTGCTAAAACGGGAGCCTTCGCTCTGGTCGTTGGTCCACTGCTTTTCGTGACGCAGACTCAGACCGAACACACCGAACGACACATTGAAGCTTACATTGTCCATGATGAACACACACACGCCCGGACTGAAATTGAGCGAAGCCGAGGTGATAGTTGTGCGGGTGTCGCGCAACTCGTCGTCATAATAACGTTTGAAACGCGACGATCCACTGCCGAAGCTGAGGTCTACCTCATTGAACACCGCAAAACGCTTTTCAGTGGATAGGCCCACATAATTGCGATAGTAAACCCCGATAGAATAGCTGTTGGAAAAATAGCTCACATCGCGTAGCGAGAAATTGAGGTCATCGTCGATATCGACCGACAGACTGCCCAGATCGGCCTCTCCGCGGGTGTAGTTGAATTTCAGGCCAACAGACTGATTGTTGGCAATGAAATAGCCCACTGTGGGCTTGATGGAAAACATCTTGCCCTTGAAATCGAAATCCTTGATGAGAGAAAGAATCTGCACATCGTCGGTGGAAAACTCTCCGTAGGAGGCTGTGAGGCCGAAAGCCCACTGGCCTTTAGGGATAAAAAGGAAATTGAACAACCCACGGTCATAGCGACCGAAATTGCGCTGAGGCAGAATAATGCTCACCGTATCTTTGCCCACAATCACTTTCTGGTCGAGAATCGACCCTACCGGTGCGGGAGAGAACTCCGAGTACACCTCAAGCGAATCTATGGCCTGCGCGCCGGCACAAAGGCTTGCGGCGAGCAATATCATTGTCAGAATCTGTCGAATATGCTTTATCATACGTCATCAGAGATAAAAGACTACTCCGAACGACACGGAGAAAAGATTGATCTTGAAATTGGCATGCTTCGTGGAGCGATGAGCCACATATATCCGGTCTGTGGTAGACTTCGTGTCGGTATAGCCGAATCCAAGCACACCGATATTGACCTCTATGGCTGAATAATTGCTAAGAAACATCACGAAGCCGGGGGTGAGACCTACGTTAAGGCTGAAATTACGCTCGAATGTGCCGGTGAAATCATCTCCTGTGCCATTGGAAATCTTGGACTGGCCGCCACCGAGTTCGAGCTGCACTTCATTAAACATACCGAATCTCATCGAGCTTCCGAGAGAGATATAATTGCGGAAAGTGGCCGTGCCGTAGTAGTTTGATGTTATGGCATAGAGATGGTCGGCATCGTAGGTGGTCTCGGAGTCGAGTATCACCGAACCGCTGTCAAGACGGGTGCGCGAGCGAGTGTAGCTGAATTTTCCGCCTGCAGCGAGGTTGTCCTTGAAACAGTACATAAGCATCGGGCTCACCTTAAAGCTATAGGTGTCGCCGTTTATACCCTCAACAATCAGAAACTGGTAATTGTCCTGATTGCTCTGCGAATAGTTGACACTCACGCCGGTGATCCACTGGCCTTTCGGCACAAATGAAATCTGTTCGAGCCCTCGCTTGAAAGGCTCCTGAGCGCTTGCGCCGGCCACTCCCAATATCAGAGCTCCCAGCAGTGTGAGCAGAGTTTTGTATGTGAGTCGATTGGTCATTGCTTGCAGTTATGTGTATATATGTGATAATCTTTTGCAGGTTCAATATGAGAATGTGAGTCCGTCGACCCAGAGCGTGCTGCCGAGCATAGCTGCCTGCTCAAGCTGTGGGACTGTCGGGGTGGTTCGGGTCTCGAAAGGAATGTCGCCAATATCTGGCGAGGCTGCGAGCATCACTCTCACACCGACAGCTTTCACACCGAATTGCATATAGGAGAGAGGGATGGAAAATGCAGTGTAGCCTGTGGCGGGCTCGAGAAGCACTCGACCGGAGGCTATAATATCAACAGCTCCGTCTGTGCCTGTGCCAATCACCTCAACCAGCGCCATGCCGGTCTGTGAAGGGGCTGAAGCAGAGGGGGAGAATTTATAGAAACCGTTGAGCGAGGCCGGACGCGAGGTAAACCCAATGCCCTCTTCGTATCGCTCGCTCAGAGAGGAGGCATCAAATGAATAACTCCCCAGGAACAGCTTGCCAACAGCCCGATAGGCCACATCGGGCACAACTTTGCTATAGGCCACATAGGGCATACCCTCCTGCAGATAGTCGGCTATAGCCTTGCCGTCGGTGTCCCAGCCCACATTGTCTATTCTCACGGCGTAGGAACCGGAGTAGGCGTCGCGCACGGACTGAGCCGAGGGTTGCATATACCATGTGTTGGGGCGCTGAGCCGAAGTGCAGAAAGTTTTGGCGTTGACATTGGCCCATTTGTCGGGTGCATCTGCCTTCCAGGTCATGAAGTTCTGACGATTGAATATCTCCACGATATCCTGCGAATAGCGTCCGCCACTCGGCATATCCCGCCAGTCAATAGCGTTTTTCACCTCTTCGAAGTCGCCGTTCGGGAGAGGGAGTGCCTTTTCAGTGGTGAATCCGACCGCCTGGGTGAAGTCGTTTTCAGAAGGAGACTCCATCACAGTGGCACGAAGAGCATAGGCTGTGGCATCGGTGAGTCCGGTCACAGTGATTTCTCCGTTTTCAGGAGTGCGTGTCACTCCCCAAAGCATCTCGTCACCATTATATATGGCAACTTTGCGTGTGATCACCTCCAGGAGAGCTTCGTCTTCGGGCTCAATGCGCACCACAGCCTTACGCGCGAAAGCATCTATGGCGATGGAGAACTTAGGCGACACACGCCCTATCTTTGTCTCGGCTCTGACTGCTCCGCAATAAAGCAACCGGGCGTTGAGAGCCGTTGTGCCGTCAGGCACTCTGAAGCGCAGGATATAGCGGCCTGACTGTGTGGTGGGAATCACCTCGTCTATCTTTACGGCTTTCCATTGACGGTCGTCGCCGAAAAGCTCTACACTCACATTGTCTATAGCATCAGCTACGTGACATTCCACAGTCATGGTGGCCTCATCCACTCCCACGGTGGCAGGCGTTACGGCAAGCAGGTCAACATCGACGGAACCTATACTGATTTCAAGTACAGCGGGCTCAGACATCTGTCCGGCTGAAGATACGGCCCGGAGAGCAAACATGCTGCGGACGTCGCCGTCGTCAGCACGCAAGCGACCGACCACGTCGGTGAAATCCACCTCCATCACGCCGTCGGCGCTTGTAGTCTGACGGAGTCCGTCTTTAGCCATCAATGTCGTCATCGCTTCAGATGCGTCGAGCAGGTTTATCTCATCAGTCCATCCGGTGGCCAGAAGCGAGGGAGCGTCGACTGTGAGAATCAAAGACCGGAGCCCGTTGCGTTCCACTTTCATAGTGACTCTCTCAGAGGGGGTGGTGCCTTCGGCCACATGAACCGGCACTCCGCTCACAAAGCCGCTGCAATATATCGGGGGGACTACTCCGGCTATGAAGGCGGGCGTGAGCTCAACGCTCACGTCGTCGCTCTCTATGCGGTCGTCGAGCGAAATTGTTATCACCGGATTCTCGCCATCGGTGTGGGCCGACAGGCTCATCACATAGCTGTAGGCTGCCTTTGCATCGGGAATAGTGGTGAGCAGAAAATCGCAGCTCTTGCCGTCGGGCAGTGTAAGGGCGACGCTCACATCTATATCTCCCGGTCGCAGATAAGCCTGACGGTGCTCACCCGGGGCATAGACCACAAAACCTCCGCCATGGCTATGGAGCGTAACCTCACAATCTTTGAAATAATCAGTGACAGAGGGGTCGAAATCCACAGTCATCATAGTATTGCCTAGAGTGCAAAGTATTTCGGGCCGGGCAATCTCGTCTTCGCGAAGCTCGAACTCGGTGCGACCGTAGAAATACGGAGTTTCGAACCCCTCATTCTGAGCCGATCCGAAGTAACCTTCGGCCACATATTTGCCGGGTGTAAAGGGTGCTGAGGGGTCATATTCAGCAAACGTAGTCCATGTGTGACTCAAAGATCCGTCGGCGGTGGAGAGTCTGAAACTCATATCCTGAGAATCGGGCACAGGCTCAATGGTCACATGATCGGTGCTGACACTGGTCTCCACATCAGAGTCGACAGTCACAACAGGAGCTATCTTTCCGGCTCCGGTCTGAGCTGAACCGGAATTGTCAGAGCAACCTGCAAACACCGCTATTGCGGCCACAAACGCCAAAAACAGAGCTATTTTACTGCCAATGAGTTTCATATAACATTTCACGCGCATAAAATGGTTGTAAAGATAGCTTATTTTTCGTTAACTTCACCCACGGTTGCCCATCTTTTTTGTGTTAATTATGTTGTAATTTATATTTCACTCACTTTTTCAACTCTTTTACACTATGAGACGCTTTCTTATAGCCCTTGTGGCACTCCTGTCAATCGCACCCTTTGCCGGCGCGCAGTCAAAAGTGGACCTCCGCTCCATCCTATCCGGTCTTACAGGCTCGGCCGACTCAACCGCCACCACGACATCTGCCGACGGCGATGCCGCTTCAGCCACATCTTCATCCGCTTCCGGTATCGGCGACCTGCTCGGCAATCTTTTCGGAGGCTCGAAGATATCCGTAGAGTCAATGGCCGGCGACTGGAAATACAAAGGTCCGGCCGTTTCATTCAAATCAGACAATCTGCTCAAGAAAGCCGGAGGCGCCGCCGCTTCGGCCGCTGTGGAGAGCAAACTCGCACCATATTATCAAAAGGCCGGTTTCCAGAACATGGCTCTCTCTATAGCCACAGACTCCACATTTACAATGAAGGTGGGACGCGTAACGCTCAAGGGTGATATATCCACTGCTCCAGAAGGCTCCGAGGCCAACTTCATCTTCAACTTCAAGGTGGCCGGCAAGCTGCCTATCGGCAAAATGGACACCTATGTGTCAATGTCGGGTAAAAACTCTATGTCGGTGATGTTCGACGTATCCAAGCTCGTCACCATCATCGAGGCCGTGGGCAACGTAAGCGGTTCATCCACCGTGAAGGGAGTCACTTCGGTGTTCAAAGGCTACGACGGCATCTGTGCCGGTTTCAAGCTCTCTAAATAGCATTCTTTCCAACTACTATACGTGGAATCGGGGCAGCCAATCCGGCAGTCCCGTTTTCATTTCTTACTTCACACGTGGATAAAACAGCAATAACTTATCCTTCTCTTCCGATGAATCACTTTGATAATGTCCTATCAGACAATTCTCACCTTGCCATCGCGGAAAAAACGGATAACCATAAGCCTCATATAATGTCCCTGCTATAGGGATATTCCCACTACTCACAAAACTGTAATAGCGCTTCCCATTATATAATATACTATTGATTACCACATTCTTTATCTTAAAAGTCGCGGCATTGAGTACTGCTTTGCTATAATTGAGTGAGCCTGAAGAGGTCAAAGTCTCCCCGTTCTTTCCGAAATCAAATGCCATATAGGTTCTAATCCCGTCATTTATATTATAAAGGATGGTTGATGGGGAAACAAAAAGAAAAATACTGTCACCATCAGACAAGGACGAAGCCGGCTGTAAAAACTGTGGGGCAACATCAGGATTCTCGTCTATATATGCCCCTACGAAAACTCCTGTCGTATCTGTCACCACAAATTTCTTCGGCCACAAATCCAGACTTAGATTTTGTAGAATCAGCCGATTCTTATCCCTTATCGCCTTAAGCGATGTTGCCGGCAAAGAAACGACCTTGATATAATTCAGTTCTCGGTCATAGACAACGAGTCTACGTGCTCCAAGATCTGTCACTGCGCATCCATCACCCCAAGCCGTTACTCCGGTCGGATCTATATACTCTCCGGGGCCCTGACCTGTATAGTTTACACAAACGATGATAGTGTCAGATAAGTCTATAGCACAGAGCTGATTTTGGTCATCAATAAGATAAATCCTATCCTCATTCCAGACAAGGTCTTTGATATTACCAACTATTCCGGAATATAGTGGTAACGGAATTTCACGGCACGAATCTATTACCTCATCAACCTTGATTGCTTCATTGGCATATTGGGCAATCGGTACGGTTACTCTATTTGAAGCATTATCCTGCACACGAGAACAACCTACAAGTACAAGAATCGATATTCCGATTAAAAGACTATAACAATATATAATCTTCATATGGTTCTTCAATTTCTCAAATACTCCATACTCCAATCATAAGTATAATCGATACTTCTCTTTAAGAGCAACACTCTTTTGAACCGTGCTTGTGACAACCGGAATTGGACGCAGAATATTCATAGCATGTTGCAGTGCATCGACCAGTTGCATTGCCATATATATCGAAAACAGGAAAGTGCATATTTCTGAAGCCCTTTCCTTTTTCATCTTCTTCATTTGTCAATGCCTCTATATTCTGCAATTGCAGGTCTGACAATTCCGACTTCTGAAACTCTTTATGAGCCATTGCAAAAATCCCTAATATTCCTATACAAGAGATTCCCACAAGATTTTTACGAATTTTAATCATAGTGTTACTTTTTATGTAAAAGTAAGAATTTTATCCGATTACACAATCTTAAAAAAAATTAAATAGCCCTATTCCATTTTATGCATGATTATATTATAAATACCCGTTGTTCCTACCCTTCCCGTGGATAAAACAGCCAGAGGGGCAGTCCGTAAGCACGTGCTGCCCCTCTGAGGTGTTATGGTTGGCGGAAGAGGAGGGTTACACCTCTTCGGCGGTTACGTCTACGATGTTGCGGTCATAGATGGCGTCGATATCGTCTTTGCTGCCTACAACCAGACGGTCATATTCGCGCAGACCTGTGCCGGCCGGAATCAGGTGTCCGCAAATCACATTTTCCTTCATGCCCTCCAGGGTGTCGGTTTTGCCGTTGATGGCGGCTTCGTTGAGCACCTTGGTGGTTTCCTGGAACGATGCGGCCGACATGAAGCTGCTGGTCTGCAGAGCGGCGCGGGTGATGCCCTGGAGTATCTGCTCGGAGGTGGCGGGCACCGCGTCGCGCACCTGAATGAGCTTCAGGTCTTTCTGCTTGAGAGGTGAGTTTTCGTCGCGCAGCTTGCGGGCTGTGATAATCATGCCGGGCTTCACGTTTTCGCTGTCGCCGGCGTCGATCACCACTTTCTTGCCCCAGATGCGGTCGTTCTCCTCCATGAAGGCGCGCTTGTCTACAATCTGCTGCTCGAGGAAGCAGGTGTCGCCCGGGTCTACGATGTTGACCTTGCGCATCATCTGGCGCACGATTACCTCGAAGTGCTTGTCGTTGATCTTAACGCCCTGCATGCGGTACACATCCTGCACCTCGTTGACTATATATTCCTGCACGGCGGTCGGGCCCATGATGTTGAGGATATCGGTGGGGGTGATGGCGCCGTCTGAAAGACGGGTGCCGGCACGCACATAGTCGTTGTCTTGCACGAGAATCTGCTTGGACAGAGGCACGAGATATTTCTTGACCTCGCCGATGCGCGATGTGACGGTAATCTCGCGGTTGCCGCGCTTCACTTTGCCGAGGTTAACCTCACCGTCGATTTCGGCCACGGTTGCGGGGTTGCTCGGGTTGCGGGCTTCGAAGAGCTCGGTCACACGGGGCAGACCACCGGTGATATCGCCGGCCGAACCTGCGGCGCGGGGTATCTTGACAAAGATGTCGCCCGGTTTGAGCTGAGCGCCTTCGTCGACCATGAGGTGGGCACCCACAGGAAGAGCGTAGGTCTTGAGCACCTGGCCGTTGGCATCCACAATATTGGCTTCGGGCACCTTGCCGCGGTCTTTTGACTCGATGATAATCTTCTCGCGGAGACCGGTCTGTTCGTCGGAGTCCACACGGTAGGTAATACCTTCGGTGAAGTTTACATATTCAACCTTACCGCCGACCTCGCTGACGATAACGGCGTTGAAGGGGTCCCATTCGCAAATCACGTCGCCTTTCTTCACTGTAGCTCCATTGTCAAAGTAGAGCTTGGAGCCGTAGGGTATGTTGGCGTTGGTGAGCATCATCTTGGTCTTGGGGTCCATGATGCGCATCTCGGCCAGACGACCGATGACCACCTCTACGTTGCGTCCGTTGGCATCGACTTCGTCGGTGGTTACGGTACGGAGCTCGTCGATTTCGAGTGTGCCTTCATAGTTTGAGGTGACTGAAGATACGGCAGCGATGTTGCTGGCCACACCACCGACGTGGAATGTACGGAGTGTGAGCTGTGTACCCGGCTCACCGATTGACTGTGCGGCAATCACACCCACAGCCTCACCTTTCTGCACGAGGCGGTTGTTGGCAAGGTTGCGGCCGTAGCACTTGGCGCACACGCCCTTCTTAGATTCGCAGGTGAGCACCGAGCGGATTTCTACGGATTCGATGGGCGATGCGTTGATACGGTCTGCTGCGGCATCATTGATTTCCTCGCCTGAGGCCACGATGATTTCGCCGGTCTGGGGATCGATGATATCGTGGACACTCACTCGGCCTACGATACGCTCGCCGAGCGACACGATGACTTCGTCGTTTTTCTTCACCTCCTTGCACACAAGTCCGCGCAGAGTGCCGCAGTCTTCTTCGTGGATAATCACGTCGTGGGCCACGTCGACCAGACGGCGGGTGAGATAACCGGCGTCGGCGGTCTTAAGAGCGGTATCGGCAAGACCCTTTCGGGCACCGTGGGTAGAGATGAAGTATTCGAGCACCGACAGACCCTCCTTAAAGTTGGCAAGAATCGGGTTTTCGATAATCTGACCACCTTCGGCACCGCTCTTCTGAGGTTTGGCCATAAGGCCACGCATGCCGGAGAGCTGACGAATCTGGTCTTTCGAACCACGGGCGCCTGAATCAAGCATCATATAGACAGGGTTGAAGCCCTGCTGGTCGGCCGAAATCTGCTTCATGAGAGTGTCGGCCAGGCGGGAGTTGACGTGCGTCCAGATGTCGATAATCTGGTTGTAGCGTTCGTTGTTGGTGATGAAGCCCATAGAGTAGTTGTTCATCACCTCCTGAACCTGCTCGTAGCCCTCGCGCACATATTCTTCCTTTTCGGCAGGGATGATTACGTCGCCGAGGTTAAACGACAGGCCGCCCTTGAATGCCATGCGATAGCCGAGGTTCTTGATGTCGTCAAGGAACTGCGCAGAGCGGGGAATACCGCATTTCTTAATCACCTTGCTAATGATGGTGCGCAGCGACTTCTTTGAGAGAATCTCGTTGACATAGCCGATTTCTTTAGGCACATACTGGTTGACCAGCACTCGACCCACCGAGGTGTTCTCTACCAGACGCTTCACGGGGTTGCCCTCTTCGTCGATATCGTCTACGACAACCGAAACCGGTGCGTGGAGTGTCACCTTGCCTTCGTTGTAGGCAATCTCGGCCTCTTCAGGGCCGTAGAACTTCAGGCCTTCGCCTTTGTCGCCCTTGCGGAGCTTGGTGATATAGTAGAGTCCGAGCACCATGTCCTGCGAAGGCACGGTGATAGGAGCGCCGTTGGCGGGGTTGAGAATATTGTGTGCGCCGAGCATCAGCATCTGGGCTTCGAGAATAGCCTCATTGCCCAGAGGGAGGTGCACAGCCATCTGGTCGCCGTCGAAGTCGGCGTTGAACGCCGTACAAGCCAGCGGGTGGAGCTGGATGGCCTTGCCCTCGATCATCTTAGGCTGGAAAGCCTGGATGCCGAGACGGTGAAGAGTCGGGGCTCGGTTGAGGAGCACGGGATGACCTTTCATCACATATTCGAGGATATCCCATACAACAGGCTCCTTGCGGTCTACGATCTTCTTGGCCGACTTAACGGTCTTGACGATGCCGCGCTCAATGAGCTTGCGGATAACGAAGGGCTTATAAAGCTCGGCGGCCATATTCTTAGGAATGCCGCATTCGTGCATCTTCAGCTCCGGACCAACCACGATAACCGAACGGGCGGAGTAGTCCACACGCTTACCGAGAAGGTTCTGACGGAAGCGGCCCTGCTTACCCTTAAGGCTATCTGAAAGCGATTTGAGGGGACGGTTGGCATCGGTCTTCACTGCCGACGACTTGCGGGAGTTGTCGAGCAGGGAGTCGACGGCCTCCTGAAGCATGCGCTTCTCGTTGCGGAGAATCACTTCGGGAGCCTTGATTTCGATGAGGCGCTTCAGACGGTTGTTGCGGATAATCACACGACGATAGAGGTCGTTGAGGTCGGAAGTGGCGAAACGGCCACCGTCAAGAGGCACGAGCGGACGCAGTTCGGGCGGAATCACCGGCACAGCCTGGAGCACCATCCATTCGGGCTTGTTGCGACCTCTGGAGGCGCGGAAGGACTCAACAACCTGAAGGCGCTTGAGAGCCTCGGTCTTGCGCTGCTGAGAGCCGTCGGTGTCTGCCTGATGGCGCAGTTTATATGAGAGGTCGTCGAGGTCGAGACGACGGAGAAGGTCGTAGATAGCCTCGGCTCCCATCTTGGCGATAAACTTATCGGGATTTGAGTCGTCGAGAAGCTGGTTGTCTTTCGGCAGTTTGTCGAGCAGGTTGAAATACTGCTCTTCGGTGAGGAGGTCGAGCTCCTGCAGACCGTTCTTGCTCTCCGGACCGTTTGGGTCGATTTTCTCGCCGCGGAGCACACCGGGCTGAATCACGACATAGCGCTCATAGTAGATCACGGCGTCGAGTTTCTTCGACGGCAGACCCAGCAGATAGCCTATCTTGTTGGGGAGTGAACGGAAATACCAGATGTGGGCCACCGGCACAACCAGGCGGATGTGGCCCATGCGCTCGCGGCGCACCTTCTTCTCCGTAACCTCCACACCGCAGCGGTCGCACACAGTGCCTTTATAGCGGATGCGCTTATACTTGCCGCAATGACATTCGTAGTCCTTTACCGGACCGAAAATGCGCTCGCAGAACAGGCCGTCGCGCTCGGGCTTGTAGGTGCGGTAGTTGATGGTCTCGGGTTTGAGCACCTCACCGCTCGACTTCTCCAGAATCTCCTCTGGCGAAGCGAGGCCGATGGTGATTTTCGAGAAATTGGTTTTTATCTTGTTGTCTTTTCTAAAAGCCATTATTCAGAGTTTGAGAGTAATCGGTTTTTCTATAGATTTCACGACTGAGCGGCGTCTCACTGTTCGAGGTTGATGCTCAGACCCAGACCGCGCAGCTCGTGGAGCAGCACATTGAGGCTCTCGGGGATGCCGGCCGGCGGCATGGGATCGCCCTTGACAATTGCCTCGTAGGCCTTCGAACGGCCGGTCACATCGTCGCTCTTCACAGTCAGAATCTCCTGCAGGATATGGGCGGCGCCGAATGCTTCGAGCGCCCACACCTCCATCTCTCCGAAGCGCTGGCCACCAAACTGGGCCTTACCGCCGAGAGGCTGCTGGGTGATCAGAGAGTAGGGGCCGATGCTACGGGCGTGCATCTTGTCTTCAACCATGTGGCCCAGCTTAAGCATGTAGATCACGCCCACTGTGGCCGGCTGGTCAAAGCGCTCGCCTGTGCCGCCGTCATAGAGATAGGTTTTGCCATATCGGGGCAGACCGGCCTTGTCGGTCCAAGCGTTGAGGTCGTCGAGGGTGGCACCGTCGAAAATCGGAGTGGCGAATTTCTCACCGAGTTCGCGTCCGGCCCATCCGAGCACGGTCTCGAAAATCTGGCCGAGGTTCATTCGCGAAGGCACACCCAGAGGGTTGAGCACGATATCCACCGGAGTACCGTCGGCGAGGAAGGGCATATCCTCCTGACGCACGATACGCGATACGATACCCTTGTTGCCGTGACGTCCGGCCATCTTGTCGCCCACGCTTATCTTACGCTTCTTGGCCACGTAGACCTTGGCCATCTGCATGATGCCCGAGGGAAGCTCGTCGCCGATGGAGATATCGAACTTCTTGCGACGGAGTTCGGCATCTATTTCCTTTGACTTGCGGAGATAGTTGACAATAGTGGCGCGGATCAGATTATCGGTGTGGTCATCTCCGGTCCACTTGCTCAGATTGATTGTGTCGTAGTCAATGTCGGCAAGTTTGCCTGCGGTAAACCTGTCGTCTTTAGCTATGATTTCAGAGCCGAGGAAATCTTTCACACCCTGCGACTTCTTGCCGTCTGTGAGCTTCATGAGCTTTCTCACGAGGAGCTGCTTGAGGGCAGAGAGCTTTTCCTCATACTCTTCGTCGAGTTTCGGAAGCAGGGCATTGGCGCTCTTTGATTTCTTTTTCTTTGCGGCACGCGAGAAGAGGTTGGTGCCGATCACCACGCCCTTGAGCGAGGGAGTGGCCTTGAGCGAGGCATCCTTCACGTCGCCGGCCTTGTCGCCGAAGATGGCGCGGAGCAGTTTCTCTTCAGGAGTGGGATCGCTCTCACCCTTAGGAGTAATCTTACCAATCATGATGTCGCCGGGAGCCACATGGGCACCCACACGGATGATACCTCTCTCGTCGAGGTCTTTGGTGGCTTCTTCGCTCACATTGGGGATGTCGGATGTGAGCTCCTCAACACCGCGCTTGGTCTCGCGCACCTCAAGGGTGTATTCGTCCACATGGACAGATGTGAGGATATCCTCGCGCACCACTCGCTCATTGAGCACGATAGCGTCCTCATAGTTATATCCCTTCCAGGGCATGAAAGCTACTTTCAGGTTGCGTCCGAGAGCCAGCTCTCCGGCTTCGGTGGAATAACCTTCGGTGAGAATCATACCGGCGCTCACACGCTGACCTTTCTCACAGATAGGACGGAGGTCGATTGTGGTGCTCTGGTTGGTTTTACGGAATTTAGGTATGTGATATTCCTTCACCGCGTCTTCAAACGATACGAATTCCTCGTCTTCGGTGCGGTCGTAGCGGATACGGATCACATTGGCGTCTACAAATTCAATTGTGCCGTCACCTTCGGCTGTGATCTGGGTGCGCGAGTCGCGGATGAGCTGACCTTCGAGGCCTGTGCCTACGATGGGGCTCTCGCTGCGCAGCAGGGGCACAGCCTGACGCATCATGTTGGAGCCCATGAGCGCACGGTTGGCGTCATCGTGCTCCAGGAAGGGAATGAGCGATGCGGCTATCGAAGCAATCTGTGTGGGCGACACGTCCATCAGCTCCACTTCCTGCGGGGGCACGATGGGGAAGTCGGCGTCGAGACGTGCTTTCACACGGTCGCGCACAAAAGAGCCGTCCTCGTTGAGAGGAGCGTTGCCCTGAGCAATCACCTTACCCTCCTCTACTTCGGCAGTAAGATAGATCACTTCGTTGTTGTTGAGATTTACCTTCGAATCGGTGACCTGACGGTAGGGTGTCTCGATAAAGCCGAGGTCATTAATCTTCGCATACACGCAGAGGCTTGAAATCAGACCGATGTTCGGGCCTTCAGGGGTCTCGATCGGGCAGAGACGGCCGTAGTGAGTGTAGTGCACGTCGCGCACCTCGAAGCCTGCACGCTCACGCGACAGACCGCCGGGGCCGAGGGCCGACATACGGCGCTTGTGGGTCATCTCGGCCAGAGGGTTGGTCTGGTCCATGAACTGCGAAAGCGCGTTGGTGCCGAAGAATGTATTGATTACCGAAGAGATTGTCTTGGCGTTGATAAGGTCGATGGGAGTGAACACCTCGTTGTCGCGCACATTCATGCGCTCGCGGATGGTGCGCGACATGCGCGCCAGACCAACACCAAACTGATTGTAGAGCTGCTCGCCCACTGTGCGCACACGACGGTTGCTCAGGTGGTCGATATCGTCTACATCGGTCTTCGAGTTGATAAGTTCGATAAGATATTTGATGATGGCTGTGATGTCTTCCTTGGTGAGGACACGCACATCCATCGAAGTGGTCAGACCCAGCTTCTTGTTGATACGGTAGCGACCTACCTCGCCGAGATCATAGCGCTTCTCAGAGAAGAAGAGGTTGGTGATTACCTCGCGGGCGCTCATATCGTCGGGAGCGTCGGCGTTGCGGAGCTGACGGTATATATACTGGATAGCCTCCTTTTCAGTGTTGGTGGGGTCTTTCTGAAGAGTGTTGAGAATGATGGCATACTCTCCGGCGTTCACATCCTCTTTGTGGAGGAAGATGGTCTGCACTCCGCTCTCCAGAATAGTGTCGATGTGGTCTTCGGTCAGCACGGTCTCACGGTCGATAAGCACATCGTTGCGCTCAATCGACACAACCTCGCCGGTGTCCTCGTCCACGAAATCTTCAACCCATGTCTTAAGCATACGGGCAGCAAGCTTGCGACCCACAGCTTTCTTGAGGTTGGTCTTGTTGACCTTCACCTCTTCTGCCAGACCGAAGAGCTCGATGATATCTTTATCGCTCTCCAGACCGATCGCACGGAGCAGCGTGGTGACAGGCAGCTTCTTCTTGCGGTCGATGTAGGCATACATCACATTGTTGATGTCGGTGGCAAACTCAATCCAAGAACCGCGGAAGGGGATGATACGCGCTGAATAGAGCTTGGTGCCGTTGGCATGAGTGTTCTGTCCGAAGAACACACCCGGCGAACGGTGAAGCTGCGACACAACCACACGTTCGGCCCCGTTGATCACAAAAGTGCCCTGCGCGGTCATATACGGAATCGGACCCAGATACACATCCTGCACCACAGTGTCGAAATCCTCATGATCGGGATCGGTGCAGTAGAGTTTTAACTTCGCCTTCAGAGGCACACTGTAGGTCAGACCGCGCTCCAGACACTCCTCGATAGTGTAGCGGGGCGGGTCGATATAATAGTCGAGAAACTCCAGCACGAAATTATTGCGGGTGTCGGCAATAGGGAAATTCTCGGCAAACACTTTGTAGAGACCTTCGTTGTTCCTCTTCTCAGGAGGGGTGTCAAGCTGCAGGAAGTCTTGAAACGACTTCAGCTGCACCTCCAGAAAGTCGGGATAAGGAAGCGGATTCTTGACCGACGCGAAATTCACACGCGGTTTATCGGTTTGTACAGACATCTATTATTAAACGTTAAAGAAACCCAAACTTTATTTAACTGCACTCCGCAGATTTTCTTACGGTAGCGTTGAATACAAAAAGGTTAAGTATTCGCCCGAAGGCGATACTTAACCCATAACCTGATGTCAGGTTCTATTATTTAAGTTCGACTTCAGCGCCGGCTTCCTCGAGTTCTTTCTTCAGACCCTCAGCGTCAGCCTTGGGAAGACCTTCCTTCACAACGGAGGGAGCACCGTCAACCAGTTCCTTAGCTTCCTTCAGGCCAAGACCGGTCTGAGCCTTAACGACCTTAACGACGTTGAGCTTGCTTGCACCGGCTGATTTCAGAACCACGTCAAAAGAGGTCTTCTCCTCTACGGCGGGTGCACCGGCGGCGGGACCTGCGGCAACTGCCACTGCGGCAGCAGCGGGCTCAATGCCATACTCCTCCTTGAGGATCTGGGCGAGTTCGTTTACTTCCTTTACGGACAGGTTAACAAGTTGTTCTGCAAATGCTTTTAAATCTGCCATTTTTTTATGAGTTTTGTTTGTTTATTTTTCGATTAGTTTAGTCTTCTTTTTTTGAGAGCGTCTCAAGGATGCCGTGGAGCTTGGTGCCGCCGGAAGTCAGAGCGCTGACAACATTCTTGGCAGGCGACTGAAGCAGAGCGATAACATCGGCGATAAGTTCGTTCTTGCTCTTGATAGTAGCAAGAGTGTCGAGCTGATCTGCACCGACATATACGGTCTCCTCCACATAAGCGGCCTTAAGGCGCGGAAGGGTGTCGTCCTTCTTCACAAAATCCTTGATGAGCTTAGCAGGAGCGTTAGCCACCTGTGTGCACATCAGAGAGGTGGGACCCTCAAGAGCTCCATAGAGCTCCGAATAGTCGCCCTCAAGCTGTTCGAGAGCTTTGTGAAGCAGGGTGTTCTTCACTACCACCAGCTTGACATCAGCCTTGAAGCATGCGCGACGAAGCTCGCTTGTCTTCGCGGCGTTAAGACCGGCGGTTTCTACAAGGTAGAAGTTGGGATACTCCTTGAGAGTCTCGGCAATCTGCCCTATTATAACGCTTTTATCTTCCTTTTTCATTTGTCGTGCTGATTAATGAGGTTAGTCGTCGATGGTCTTGGAGTCAACCTTGATGCCGGGACTCATCGTGCTCGAAAGATAAATGCTCTTGATATAGGTGCCTTTGGCTGCTGCGGGCTTGAGCTTGATAAGAGTATTGACAAATTCGCGGGCGTTTTCCTGCATCTGCTCGGGAGTGAAGCTCACCTTGCCGATTGAAGAATGAACGATACCGTTCTTGTCAACCTTGAAATCGATTTTGCCCTTCTTGACCTCCTCTACTGCCTTGGCAACATCGTTGGTCACAGTGCCGCTCTTGGGGTTAGGCATCAGACCACGAGGACCGAGCACACGACCCAGAGCACCGATTTTACCCATGATGGCAGGCTGTGTAATGATTACGTCTACATCAGTCCAACCACCTTTGATCTTTTCGATATATTCGTCCAGACCCACATAGTCGGCACCGGCAGCCTTGGCAGCAGCCTCAGCGTCCGGATTGCAGAGCACAAGCACTCTCACCTGCTTGCCTGTACCGTGGGGCAGCGTCACAACGCCGCGCACCATCTGGTTGGCCTTTCGGGGGTCAACGCCCAGACGGACGTCGATGTCGAGTGAAGCGTCAAATTTCGCATAGTTCACATCCTTCACCAGGTTTGCTGCCTCAGCGAGAGAATATGCCTTCCCAGCTTCAATCTTCTCTAAAGCCAACTTTTGATTTTTGGTAAGTTTACTCATTGTTCAATTGAAGTTTATCAGTTATTTTCAGGAAAAGCCCCTTTGACGGTGATACCCATACTTCTGGCAGTTCCTGCAACCATGCGCATTGCCGACTCAACAGTGAAGCAGTTCAAATCAGGCATTTTGTCTTCAGCAATCGCCTTTACCTGGTCCCAGGTGATTTCGCCCACTTTCTTACGGTTGGGCTGTGCAGATCCGCTCTTCAGCTTGGTAGCCTCAAGCAGCTGGATCGCTACCGGGGGGGTCTTGACAACGAAGTCAAAGCTCTTGTCCGAATAGTAGGTGATAACTACGGGAAGAACCTTGCCGGCCTTGTCCTGGGTACGGGCATTGAATTGCTTGCAAAACTCCATGATGTTGATGCCCTTAGAACCCAGAGCGGGTCCTACTGGCGGTGAAGGATTTGCGGCTCCACCCTTAATCTGCAATTTGATCTGTCCAGCAATTTCTTTAGCCATTTTAATCTGAAATTTTAGATATTGGTGTAATTTTGCCCATAAGCTCTGACAATGACGCGCCTCGTAACCGGCGCATAACATCCATCAGCGCTTACACGCGCTCTACTTGTGAATTTTCCAACTCAAGGGGGGTCTTGCGGCCAAAAATCTTGACCATAACTTTCAGCTTCTTTCTCTCGCGGTCTACCTCTTCGATTTCGCCGGTAAAACCGCTGAAAGGACCGAAGGTCACCTTCACCGTTTCTCCAACCAGATAATCGCCCAGACCGTCGTCGGTGGCATCCAGAAGCTGGTCTGCAGTGCCGAGCATACGGGTCACTTCGCTCTGACGCAGAGGTTCAGGTGTTTTCACCTTACCGTTGGCGCCGAGAAAATCGATTACATTGGTCGTGTTACGGAGTTCATGGATCACTTCGCCCTGGAGATTTGCTTCGATAAACACATAGCCGGAATAAAGGTTTTTTTCTTTCACAACCTTCTTTCCGTTGCGCATCGTAAGTACTTTCTCGGTCGGGATCAACACCTGAAATACGTATTTGCCCAGATCAGTATTACGAATCTGTGCGTCCAGAACTTCCTTGACCTTGGCTTCTTTACCTGATATGGCACGCAACACGTACCATGCTCTCTTTCCTTCAGCCATTGTTGATACCTTGCCTTATGAGTGATGAAAGTAATTACTTACCTAAGCCGTAAATGAAATGCATCAAGTTATCGACCACCTGATCCATGCAAAAGATTATCAAAGCGATAATAATGGAAGCAATCATTACGATAATCGCGCTTTTGATCAGTTGACCTTTAGTTGGCCAAGAAGTCTTATATCGTAGCTCGGTATAAGACTCCTCGATATCCGTAAGTAGTTTCAGTTTTTTCATTTCCGTTTCTTTGGCACAGGACGAGAGGCTCGAACTCCCGACACCCGGTTTTGGAGACCGGTGCTCTACCGACTGAGCTAGTCCTGTGTATGTAAAAAAAAGAGGAACCGGTATATTTCCCGGAGGAGCAATCGGCTCCTCTTTTTATTGTTTTTCCGTTAGCCGGAGATTAGTCGAGAATCTCAGTGATCTGACCAGAGCCTACTGTGCGGCCACCCTCACGGATAGCGAAGCGGAGACCCTTATCGCAAGCAACCGGGTTGATGAGCTCAACATTGATCTCAACGTGGTCGCCGGGCATCACCATCTCTACGCCTTCGGGGAGAGTGATCTCACCGGTCACGTCGAGTGTGCGGATGTAGAACTGAGGACGATAGTGGTTGTGGAACGGAGTGTGACGGCCGCCTTCTTCCTTCTTCAGGATATAAACAGAAGCTTTGAACTTGCTGTGGGGCTTAACAACACCCGGGTGGCAGATTACCATACCACGCTTGATATCTTTCTTATCGATACCGCGGAGAAGCAGACCAACGTTGTCGCCGGCTTCGCCCTGATCGAGGAGCTTGCGGAACATTTCAACACCGGTAACAACCGACTTCATGTCTGCGCCAAGACCCATGATCTGAACCTCATCGCCAACCTTAACGATACCGGTTTCGATACGACCGGTAGCTACAGTGCCACGGCCGGTGATTGAGAACACGTCCTCAACAGGCATAAGGAAGGGTTTGTCCACGTCGCGAGGAGGCAGGGGAATCCATGTGTCAACAGCTTCCATGAGCTCCATAACCTTAGCTTCCCATTCGGGCTCGCCATTGAGAGCGCCGAGAGCAGAACCACGGATGATAGGAGTGTTGTCACCGTCATATTCGTAAGACGAAAGAAGGTCGCGCATTTCCATTTCAACGAGTTCGAACATCTCTTCGTCGTCGACCATATCGCACTTGTTAAGGAACACAACGATACGGGGAACGTTCACCTGGCGGGCGAGAAGGATGTGCTCGCGAGTCTGGGGCATCGGACCGTCGGTAGCAGCTACCACGATGATTGCACCGTCCATCTGAGCAGCACCGGTAACCATGTTCTTCACATAGTCAGCGTGTCCCGGGCAGTCAACGTGTGCATAGTGACGGTTAGCGGTCTCATACTCCACGTGAGCGGTGTTGATAGTGATACCACGCTCTTTTTCCTCGGGAGCATTGTCAATCTGATCGAACGACTTCACCTCAGACAGACCGGCCTTCGCAAGCACGGTTGTGATGGCAGCGGTAAGAGTAGTCTTACCGTGGTCCACGTGACCGATAGTACCGATATTCACGTGCGGTTTGGTTCTTTCGAATTTTTCTTTAGCCATAACTGCTGTTTTATTCTTTTGTTTTAAGTTTGTTGCGCTTTTAGCTACAGCGCCGCGAAAGTGTCAGGGCACATTCGTGGCTGTCTGTATGAAAATGGAGCCGATGGCGGGATTTGAACCCGCGACCTCTTCCTTACCAAGGAAGTGCTCTACCCCTGAGCTACATTGGCATTATGTCTTTGAGCGGAAGACGAGGCTCAAACTCGCGACCCTCAGCTTGGAAGGCTGATGCTCTATCAACTGAGCTACTTCCGCATTTCTTCCCGGCCTTACCGACATAGAGNCTNNGAGGCGTCTCTGNNTNGCCGGCAGTTGCNCGGTCAGCATTTGTGGGCGAAGATGGATTCGAACCACCGAAGGTAAAAACCAGCAGATTTACAGTCTGCCCCATTTGGCCACTCTGGTATTCGCCCGAATTTCATTGTTCTCTCCGAAAAGCGCCGAAGCAACTTNCGTTTTTTTTTGAGCCTCTTGTCGGATTCGAACCAACGACCCCGAGATTACAAATCACGTGCTCTGGCCAACTGAGCTAAAGAGGCATTCATTGCGATTGTCCGAATCATCTCCGGCTCAAAAGCGATGCAAAATTACACACTTCTTCTGAAACTACCAAACATTCTGCCATTAAATTTACACATTTTTTCTGTAGAAAATCATACNACAGCTAATAATCAGCGAATTACAAAATCANCGTGCATTAANATTTTTCTGTCTTGCGAAAATTTACTAAGTTTGCACTTACACTACACCATAGTAAATAATCATATCACCCCTCAAAATAATCTTACACCAACAGACATCAACTCACCCCAACCTATGAACCACGAAATNCCAGCTCGCATCTCATCGCTCCGCGACCAGATGCGCTCACGCGGCATCAGCGCCGTCATCATCCCCCAGACAGATCCTCATCAGAGCGAATATCTCGCCGACCATTGGCAGGTGCGCCGTTGGCTCAGCGGATTCACAGGCTCGGCCGGAGCACTCGTAGTCACTCTCGACCGNGCATTCGTNTGGGCCGACTCACGCTATTGGCTTCAGGCAGCCGCCCAGCTCGAAGGCACCNGCATCGAGGTAATGGAAGAGGGCAAGCCTGAAGTGCCCGACATCACCTCATGGCTTCTCGCCAATCTTGCCCCCGGCTCCGTGGTGGGCATAGACGGAATGGTGTTCTCCGACACTGCTACCGCAGAGCTCGCCGGAGCTCTCGCTTCGAAAGACATAACCCTCGTTGTAGACTTCGACGTTATAGACCGCATGTGGACTTCCCGTCCTCCCCTGCCCCTCGACGCCATCTTCCTCCACGACGANAAATATGCCGGCGAATCAGCCGCATCAAAAATAGCCAAGGTNATGGCAGACGTCAGCAGCCGCGGCGCCGATTCGCTCTTCATCTCAGACCTNGCCGAGATNGCGTGGATTCTCAACATCCGCTCACGCGACGTTGAGTCTAATCCCGTGGCCACCGCATTCCTCCTCATCACTCCCGCAGGAGCCACCCTCTTCACCGCNCCGGGCAAGCTTACTGCCGAAGTGACCGAGGCTCTTGCAGCCGCCGGAGTCACCACCGCCCCTTATGATTCCGTCAAGACCGCCCTTGCCGNTCTTCCCGCCGAGGCACGGGTGCTCGTGAGCCCCACACAGACCGCNGGAGCCCTCACCGCTATCCTCGGCTCACGCACCGTGCGCGGAGGCTCTCCCGTGGCCATGCTCAAGGGATGTAAGAACGACATTCAGATAGAAGGTGTGCGCCGCGCCATGGAGCGCGACGGTGTGGCTCTGGTGAAGAGCTTCATGGAGATTGAGCAGGCTCTTGACACCCGTCGCACCCTCACAGAGCTCGACATCGCCGAGATACTCACCCGCCATCGCTCNGCNCAGCCNCTCTATTTNGACCAGAGCTTCGACACCATTGCNGGATTCGGNCCCCATGGTGCCATCGTNCACTATTCNGCNACNCCCGAGACCAGCGTAACCATCACCCCCGACAATCTNCTCCTTATCGACTCCGGCGCCAACTATCTCGACGGCACAACCGATATNACNCGCACNATCACTCTCGGCCAACCCACCCCGCAGCAGCGCACAGACTTCACNCTTGTGATGAAGGGTCATATAGCTCTCGCCACCGCTGTGTTCCCCGAAGGCACNCGCGGAGCNCAGCTCGACGCTCTCGCACGCATATTCCTCTGGAAACACGGCCTCTCCTACCTCCACGGCACCGGCCATGGCGTGGGNCATTTCCTCAACGTCCACGAAGGNCCCCAGAGCATACGCCTGAANGAAAACCCCACCCCTCTCACCCCCGGAATGATTACTTCCGACGAGCCNGGAGTGTACCGCGCCGGAGAATATGGCATCCGCTGCGAAAACCTCATNCTCACCATCCCCGCCATGCACACTGACTTCGGGCGCTTCTATGCCTTCGAGGTGCTCACACTGTTNCCCTTCGACCTGCGCCTGTTTGACACCTCTATTATGTCTGACGAGGAAATCGCATGGGTCAACGACTACCACTCCACCGTGCGCACCCGTCTCTCGCCCGCCCTCGCTCCCGAAGAGCAGGCTTGGCTCGAAGAAAAAACCCGTCCTCTCACCNGCTCCTGANCNATGGCACTCATCATNCCNCTNCGCGGATTCACTCCGCAGACCGGCCGCGACACATTTCTCGCCCCCAACGCCACTATAATAGGCGATGTGGTGATGGGAGAGGAGTGTAGCGTGTGGTTCAACACCGTGATTCGTGGCGATGTCAATTCCATCCGCATCGGCAACCGCGTAAACATCCAGGACGGNTCTGTGCTCCACACCCTTTATAAGAAATCGACAATCGAGATTGGCGACGATGTGTCAATAGGNCACAACGTCACCATCCACGGCGCCCACATCCGCNCCCTCGCCCTCATCGGCATGGGAGCCGTGGTGATGGACGATGCCGTGGTGGGCGAAGGAGCCATTGTGGCTGCCGGCTCTGTCGTGCTTTCGCGCACAGTCATNGGCCCCAACGANCTNTGGGGAGGNGCACCGGCCAAATTTATCAAGATGGTNGACCCCGCCCAATCCGAGGAAATCAACCGCAAGATAGCCCGCAACTATCTCGCCTACTCACGCTGGTATACCGACCCCGAGAACGCCCAGGATCCCTGANACGACCTCAGCCTCTAATCTGTTAACAATCTCTAAAAAAGCGCCCCTCGGGGCGCTTTTTTCACTAATACACCCCGTTTGANCAAAAAAAATTCTACCTTTGCGACACAACTNTCGGATTTAGCCGTCTAATATATACAGATCCTCNGCATTTCCATATTAGTAATCGGAATAAAGGCTCGATTTCAACCATACCATCATTTATTCACTTGCATGAAGACCCTTAAAATTCTCAGTGTTGCCACAGTCACAGTGATAACTCTCACTTCCATATCCTGCTCCGGCTCGGCCGATAAATCAGCTGCCGACAGCGATTCCATTGCCACCGTGCTCCCCAACAAGATTGCCGAAGTAAAGGTGATGGAGCTCCAGCCTTCTGTGTTCAGCCACGAGATTGTCAGCAACGGCAAAATGTCGGCTCATGATTTCGCCGACCTCCGCTTTGCTTCATCCGATGCTNTNATCGACAAGATTTTCGTGAAAAACGGCGACCACGTGCGCAAAGGGCAGCCCATAGCGTCGCTTGACCGGTTCAAGCTCGAAAACACCCTCGCCCAAAACCGCAATGACCTCGCCAAAGCCAGGCTTGAGCTGGCTGATGTGCTCATCGGTCAGGGCTACGACCCTGANAAGCCTGAGCTTGTGCCCGACGACGTGATGCGCCTCGCCCGTCTACGCAGCGGTCTCGACCAAGCCGAGACAGTGCTCGCCTCCACCACTCGCGACATTGAAAATGCCACCCTCACCTCACCATTCGATGGGGTGGTGGCCAATCTCTTTCAGAAACCCCACAACCGTCCTGACGGCTCGGAAGCTTTCTGCCGCATCGTGTCGTCGGGANCCATGGACGTNGAATTCTCTGTGCTCGAAAGCGAGCTCTCCATTCTCCGTCCCGGTGATGAAGTGACTGTCAACGCATTTGCCTCGACCGANACCCACACCGGCCGCGTCACCGAAATCAANCCTGTGGTAGACAAAGATGGCCTNGTGAGGGTACGCGCCACCGTCACCTCNCCCTCAGGACTATTCGACGGCATGAATGTGAAGGTGAGCGTGCACCGCGCTCTCGACCGGCAGCTCGTAGTGCCCAAGACCGCCGTAGTGCTCCGCACGGGCAAGCAGGTGGTNTTCAGCCTTCAGGATGGCCGAGCCATGTGGAACTANGTNCACACNTCNCTCGAAAACATGAACAATGTGGTGGTTGACGACGGACTTGAGCCCGGCATGCAGATTATCTATGACGGCAACGTNAACCTCGCCCACGAAGCTCCNGTAAAAGTAATCGCCGACAAGTAACCCACCCCCCTCACTCATCACTTATGAAAGTCCTCTACTTTTCATTCATTGCTCTTAGCTTGTCACTCCTCACCGCCTGCACCGGCGGCTCATCCACCGGCTCCGACAAGATANCCGCCCTGCGTATCGAGGAATTCTTTGATGTGCCCGAACTCGACGAGCTCTCAGGCAAAATCCGGGTGGTCAACGTATTCCGNCCCGAATTCACCGACTCCTCGATGTTCGACTCTCCCCAGATTCTCCACATTGCCGACGGCAAAGCCTACCTACACGAAGGCAAATACATGACCACATTCTCCTACCCCGACGGCAAGCTCCTCTCAGCCTTCAACCACTACGGCGCCGGTCCCGAAGACTATCAATATTCCGACTACGCTTACTACACTCCCGAAGNNGNTGGCACATGGACAGTGCTCAACGTCAANATCGGNGTCTACAAAATCATGCAGTATGATGCCNNCGGNCGNTTCCNNCGCTCNGTNACCAACGACNCNGTCGANGTNCTCGCNCCNCTNNCNGACGGCGGNTGGCTCGGATTCAACNNNAGCTACTCACTCAACGGCGGCTTNCACAANGTNCGCGANAAANTCATNACCCNCTACTCNCCCGACTGGAAAGNCCTCGGTTCNACCACCCTCAANTCGCGCCGCTGGTCTGTAGGCGCNACCGACATAATGGACTTCCTCCCGGTCTACGACGGACAGGTCTACACCACCGANGCCGANACCGTGCTNCGCTTCGACCTCAANNCCGGTGANTTNGTNCCCGCNATNGCNCTNCTCGAAGGCAAATACTTCTTCGANTGGNGNANNCNGACCNNCACNNANGANATCNGNGCCGCCGAAGCNGACCATCTNANNCCCCTCNNNCCNGTNTTCAATTCCCGCTACGCATTCATNNCCTACTATTGGGGANCCTGGCCCGANANCATNACCCGNTCCGANGTCTACGACCTCNCNACNGGCNNCCTNGTGTTCCGCAANGANCTNNCNCNCAAGGAGAATNNNATGCTCACCCGCGGACTCCCGGTAGAGNTAGACGGNCNCACCCTCTCGGCNTGGCCCGTGNAATTCGTCACCGACGACCACTTCTTNGCCCTCGTCTCGGCCGAAGANATGTCCACAGTCNCCGGCACNGACAACGTCAACCCCGTCATCCTCGAAATAGCCATCGAAAGTGATAAGTAAAAAAAAACTCATCACTCACCACCCNTCACTCTTAACTCATCACTCATCACTCAAAATGGTCAAGTTTCTGCTCCATCGCCCCATCGCCGTGATCATGGCATTTCTGGCCTGTGTGATTGTAGGCCTTGTCACCTACTTCACGCTACCGGTCTCACTCCTCCCGGCCATCGCCATACCCCACATCACCGTCCAGATATCCGGTGACAACACCGGAGCACGCGAACTGGAGCAGAATGTCACATCAATTGTGCGCCGACAGCTCCTGCAGGTGGGCGGACTCCATGAAATCCGGTCAGAGACACGCGACGGCATGGGCGTCATACACCTCGAATTTGACTACGGTGTCAACACCGACCTCGCCTTTATCGAGGTCAACGAGAAAATCGACGCCGCCATGAACTCCCTCCCCAAAGACACCAAGCGCCCAAAAGCCATAAAGGCCAGCGCNACCGATATCCCGGTGCTCTATCTCAACCTCACCCTGCGNGATAACATNCCCTTCACCCAGCCCGACGAGCAGAAGTTTCTGCAGATGTGTGAGCTTGCCGACAATGTCGTGCGCCGCCGCATAGAGCAGCTGCCCGAGATNGCCATGGCCGATGTGACCGGCATCCCCGGACAATACCTCCGCATTGTCCCCGACGAACGCCTNATGAAGCTCGCCGGAGTCACGATTGAAGATATCGAGCAGGCACTCGCGGCCAACAATGTGGAGCCCGGNTCNATGACCGTGCGCGACGGATATTATGAATACAATGTNCATATATCCAACCAGCTTCGCACACCCNCCGACGTAGAAAACATNTATCTCCGNAAGGCCGACCGCATGATGCAGCTACGCGACTTNGCTTCAGTGGCCATTGTGGCCGAAAACGAAGACGGCTACTCATACTCCAACGGCAAGCGGGCCGTGACCCTCGCCATCATAAAGCAAAGCGAGGAAAACATGGACCGCATGAAAGTGGCTCTTCAGGANGTGTCAGACTATTTCACCCGTATCTACCCCGAAATCGAGTTTACCCAAAGCCGAAATCAGACCGAGCTTCTCGACTACACCATCTCAAATCTCGTCCAGAACCTCATCCTCGGTTTCATCCTCGTGTTTCTCGTCACAGCCCTCTTCATGGGCTCCATGCGCGCCTCGATTGTGATAGGAGTAAGCATAGTGGTGGCCATAATCATCACCTTCCTGCTTTTTTATCTTTTCCATGTGTCGCTCAACATCATCTCCCTCTCCGGCCTTATCCTTGCGGTGGGCATGATGATAGACAACTCCGTGATAGTAACCGAAAACATCACCCAATATCGTCACCGCGGCCTATCCCTCATACGTTCCTGCGACCTCGGCACCACAGAGATGATCACCCCCATGCTCTCATCCTCTCTCACCACCGTGGCNGTATTCGTGCCCCTGATCTTCATGAGCGGTATTGCCGGNGCCATCTTCACCGACCAGGCATTCTCNATCACAGCCGGCCTCGGTGTGAGCTACATCGTGGGCATAATGCTTCTCCCGGTCATNTATCTTCTCGCCTACCGTCCTCTCAGGCGACGCCGCAAATCCACNGCCGGCNATGCCTCCCGCTCACCCCGNCGCCCTTCGCGCAGCGCCCGCCTGACCGACTCTATCAACCGGTGGATGGATCGGACCTANACCGCGGTGATAGACTCCGTGTTTGCCNACAAAACCATCTGGCTNATCGTCACGGCGCTCATCATACCGGTATGCATAGTGATGTTCTANGTTCTNCCGGTCGAACGCATGCCGCAGATTGACCAGAATGAAGCTGTGGTCCGGGTGGAATGGAACGAGAATATAAATGTTGACGAAAACGCAGCCCGTGTCAACGAGGTTCTTCGCGCCCTCGACTCCACAATGGTGCAGAACTCCGCCTATATCGGCGTGCAAGACTATCTTCTCGATGCNGGCAGCGAGCTCTCCCCCTCCGAATCTGAAATCTATATCAAAGCAGCCACTCCGGCAGACATCAGCCGCATCACCGCAAGGGTCGACAGCCTTATTGCTGCAAGATGGCCCCACGCCATTGCCCGCTTCTCGCCCCCCGAAAACATCTTTGAGAAGATTTTCGCCTCAGACGAAGCCCTGCTCGAAGCCCGCATATATCCCTCCGACAAAAACCGTCAGGCCGATATNCCCTCACTCCTCGCCCTTGAGGCCGCTATCGACAGCGCCACNGGCATTCCGTCGGCCGGAATCCCGCTGCGCGACCGCATAACCCTCGTTATAGACCGCGGCAAGCTCCTGCTCTACCGGGTGGACTACTCCACCGTGTCGAGAGCGCTTCTCACCGCNTTCAAGGCCAATACAGTGTCTACCCTCCGCTCCTATCAGCAATATCTNCCCATCGGCATTTCGGCCCACGATAAATCTGTCAATCAGATTCTTGCCTCCACTCTTGTCACTACCAGACCNGACGACAAAGGNAACACNTCCGAAATCCCCCTCTCGGCCCTTGTGTCTATGGTGCGCGACAATGACCTCAAAGACATATCCGCAGGCAAAAACGGCGAATACATCCCTATAGCCTACACCTCTCTTCTCTCCGACGCNGCTCTGACCCAAGACCGCATCAGNCAGACTGTAGGCCACACCGACGGATGGGAAGTGGAATTCACCGGCTCCATATTCTCCAACGCCCGCATGATGCACGAGATGGTCATTATCCTTCTCATTTCGGTGCTCCTCATGTATTTTATCCTCTGCGCGCAGTTCGAGAGTTTCATGCAGCCTCTCATTGTGCTTCTCGAGATNCCGCTCGACACCGCCTTTGCCCTCATCACCCTCTGGGTCTTCGGCCACACTCTCAACCTCATGAGCGCCATCGGCATCATAGTGACCTGCGGCATAGTGGTCAACGACTCCATTCTCAAACTCGACGCCATCAATGAGCTCCGACGCGCCGGCACACCGCTGCTTGAGGCTATCCACACCGCCGGACTCCGCCGTCTGCGTCCNATTATCATGACATCGCTCACCACCATCTTCGCCATGGTGCCTATGCTCTTCACCTCCGATATGGGCTCCGAACTCCAGCGCCCCCTCGCCATAGCCATGATCGGCTCGATGGTGGTCGGCACNCTCATCTCAATCTTCCTAATCCCATTGGTCTATTGGCTCATCTACCGTAAAAAAGCATCACAGATATGAAACGCATATATTCCCTCGCCATCTTTCTGATTGCNTCAGCTATCGCAGTCACNGCCCAGCGACAGGTCAGGCTCGACCTCTCACGCACCATCGAGATAGCCTCCGACAGCTCTCTCCAGGCTTTCCGCAACCAGAATCTTTTTCTGTCCGGATACTGGGAATACCGCTCATTCCGCGCCGGCCGTCTGCCGAGCCTGTCGCTCGACCTCACCCCTGTGAGCTACAACCGATATATCACCCAGCGCTATAACTACGAAGAGAATATCGACGTNTACCGCGCACAGCAGATGTATTCGGCCCGTGGCGGACTAAATATCTCGCAAAACTTCGACCCTCTCGGCGGCACATTCTATGTNGAAACCTCGCTCTCGTATATGCGCAACTTCGGTGAAGTCAAATCAACACAGTTCTCATCCATACCATTCCGCGTGGGATATACCCAAAGCCTCCTCGGCTTCAACTCCTTCAAATGGGAACGCCGCATTGAGCCAATCAAGTTCGAGAAGGTCAAAAAAGAATTTCTCTACAATATGGAGCAGGTGAGCGAGACCGCCGTGAGCTATTTCTTCGCCCTCGCTCTCGCACAAGCTGAATATCGCCTCGCCAAAGACCAACTCGCCTCGGCCGACACTCTCTACACCATCGGCGAACGCCGCTTCAAGATTGCCGCCATATCCCAGGCCGACCTCCTCACCCTCCGGCTTGACCGCGTAAACGCACGCAACTCTCTCGAAAACACCCGNATCGCCCTCAAGCGAGCCATGTTCACGCTCGCCTCATTTCTCGGCATGGAAAAAGACACCGAGATTGAGGTGACTCTCCCCTCCGCTCCAATGGCCAGAGAGATTGATGCCACACGCGCCCTCAGTTTCGCCCGCGAAAACAATCCCACACTCCTACAGCACCGCCAGAACATACTCGAAGCACAGCGCGATGTGAACCGCACCAAGGTTGAGCAGCGATTCAACGCCAACCTCAATGCCAGCATCGGNTTCAACCAGGTGGCCGATCACCTACGCGGAGCCTACAGCCACCCGCTCCGGCAAGACCTCGTGTCGCTCACAATATCCATACCGCTCATAGACTGGGGNGTGCGCAAAGGCAAACTCAACATGGCCAAAAACAATCTCTCGGTGGTGGAAATCGCCGCACGCCAAGACGAACTCTCAATCGAAGAAGATGTGCTCATGACCGTGAGCGATTTCAACATCCAGCAGCAGCTCGTAGCCTCAGCCCTCGAAGCCCTCGANCTCGCCGACGCTGCCTACCACCAGACCCGCCAGCGATTCATCATAGGCAAAGCCGACATCAACTCCCTCACCCTCTCGCTCAACCGTCAGCAGGATGCCAATAAAAACTACATCTCCTCGCTCCAGAACTACTGGCTCTCATATTTCAAGCTCCGCCGCCTCACCCTCTTCGATTTCGAGACCGGCACCACCCTCTCCACCCGCTTCGACATTGCCCACCACATCTGATCGTAACTCACCACACTTAATCCATCGCTCATGAGCGCCCGCACATCATCCTTCTCAGTCATTGTAGTGGCTATCGCCCTCGCGGTGGTAGGCATAGCGCTCATACCCCTCCTCCCCGTCAAGCTATCCCCCTCACGCGCCCTCCCCTCCCTCACCATCTCCTTCNATATGCCCGATGCGTCCGCACGCGTAATAGAAAGCGAAGTCACATCGCGCCTCGAATCGATGCTCGCACGCATCCGCGGAGTCAAAGAGATAGAATCTGTGTCAAGCAACGGCTCCGGACGCATCACTCTCGGCCTCGACAAGCATGCCGACATAGAGGTGACCCGCTTCGAAGTCTCCACTGTGGTGCGCCAGGCATGGTCACAACTCCCCGAGGGTGTGAGCTATCCCCAGATTGCAGCCCGTCAGGCCGACTCACGCGCATCGCGCCCATTCCTCGCCTACACCCTCAATGCCCCCGCCACCCCCTTCGAGATCCAGTCATATGCCGAAGAATATATCAAACCCGCCATAGGACAGATCAAGGGTGTCTACAAAGTAGACCTCACCGGCGCCACACCCATGGAATGGCGCCTCGAATACGATTCCGACCGCCTCCACGCTCTCGGCCTCACCCCCGACGACCTCAGGCGGGCAATTGCCGAAAATGCCTCCTCACAATTTCTCGGAGTGGCCGAAACCGACGGCCAATGGCTCCGTGTGACAGCCCAGACCGCCGGAGCAGACAACACCTCATTCCGCCCCTCCGAAATCCAGATCACCACCTCATCGGGAGCAATCATACCGCTCGACCGCCTGGTCAACGTCACCTACGAAGAAGCACGCCCGACATCCTACTACCGCATCAACGGACTAAACTCCATCTACTGCAACATCACTGCCGACGAAGATGCCAACCAGCTCAAACTCGCCGAGCAGATCAAGGCCGAAATGNACCGCCTCCGCGACAAAATGCCCCAAGGCTACCGCGCAATCCTCAGCTACGACGCTACCACATCCATTTCCGACGAACTCTCCAAAATCTATTTCCGCTCAGGCCTCACATTCCTCATTCTCCTCGCCTTCGTGGCCCTCATCACCCTCAATCTCCGCTACATGATGGTCATCACCATCTCTCTCATAATCAATCTCGCCATAGCGGTCATTTTCTATTATCTCCTTAAAATTGAAATCCAACTCTACTCCCTTGCCGGCATCACGATATCGCTCAACCTCATCATCGACAACATCATCGTGATGACCGACCACATCACCCACAAAGCCAATCTGAAAGCATTCACATCAGTGCTCGCCGCCACCCTGACCACCGTCGGCGCCCTCGGCATCGTATTCTTCCTCAACGAAGACATCCGCCTCAACCTTCAGGACTTCGTGGCCGTGGTCATCATCAATCTCTCCGTGTCNCTCCTCGTGGCCATCTTCCTCGTCCCCGCACTCATCTCGCGCATCAGGCTCACCGTCCGACGCTCCACCCGCCGCCGCGGCCGCCGCTTCGCAGTGCGCTTCTCCCGTTTCTACTACCGCTTCATCCTCTTCTGCCGACGCTTCAGAGTGGCCCTCATAGTGATTATAATCCTCCTCTTCGGCCTGCCGGTGTTCATGCTACCCGAAAAAATCGAAGGCGAAAGCCGCTGGGCCAATATCTACAACTCCACCCTCGGCTCAAAGACCTACAAAGAGACCTATCGTCCATGGGTCGACAAAATACTCGGTGGCTCCCTCCGCCTCTTCAGCAAAGAAGTCTACGCCGGAAGCTACTTCAACCGCACCGAGCAAGAACCCGAAATCTACGTCTACGCCACACTGCCCAACGGCTCCACCATCTCNCAGATGAACGAACTCATCTCACGCATGGAGAGCTATCTCACCGGATTCTCNGAAATCCGCCAGTTCCAGACCCAGATATCNTCACCCACACGCGCATCCCTCGTCATNTCCTTCACCAAAGAAGCCCAGCAAGGCTACTTCCCCTACCGCCTCAAAGCCGACATCATCGCCAAAGCGCAGACCCTCGGCGGAGGCTCATGGAGCGTCTANGGCCTCCAGGACCAGGGATTCAACAACGACGTGCGNGAATCATCCGGCTCCTACCGAATAAAAATGCTCGGCTACAACTACGACGAGCTCGAACAATGGGCCGACACCCTTCAGGCCATGCTCCTTGACCACCGGCGCATAAAAGAAGTCACCATCAACTCCGAATTCCAATGGTATAAAGACGACTACTCCGAATTCTATCTCGAAATAGACCATTCACGCCTCGCCAAAGAAAACCTCAGTGTCTCACAGCTGTTCAGCGCNCTCTCCCCAATATTCGGACGCGACATNAACGCCGGCATAGTCCAGGCGCCGGAAGGCACCGAACGCATCCTCCTCCACTCCCGCCAAGCCATGGACTACGACGTCTGGGGACTCATGAACATGCCCATCTCAATAGGCGACCGAACCCTCAAGCTCGCCGACTTCGCCACAGTGGCCCGCCGCCCCACACCCAAAGCCATAGCCAAAGAATCACAACAATACCGCCTCTGCGTGCAATACGAATACATCGGCTCATCCACACAAGGACGCCGCATACTCGAAGCCGACCTCGAAGCCCTCGCCAAGAAACTCCCCCTCGGCTACTCNGCCGAATCCGACTCCTCCTACGGCTACTGGGGACGCAACCAGTCAACATCCTACTGGCTTCTGCTCCTCGTCATAGCCATAATATTCTTCACCACATCTATCCTCTTCAACTCCCTCATCCAGCCCCTCGCCATCATCTTCACCATCCCCATCTCATTTATCGGAGTATTCCTNATATTCTACTTCACAGGCATAAACTTCGACCAAGGAGGCTTCGCATCCTTCATCCTCCTCTGCGGTATCACCGTCAACGCATCCATCTACCTGCTCAACGAATACAACACCCTCCGCACAGCCCATCCCCACCGCTCAAAAATACGCCTCTACATCACCGCCTGGAACACCAAAATCCTCCCCATCTTCCTCACCGTCGTCTCCACCATCCTCGGCTTCATCCCCTTCATGATCGGCCGCGGCAAAGAATCCTTCTGGTTCCCCCTCGCCATCGGCACAATCGGCGGCCTCATCATGAGCCTCATAGCCATCTTCATCTTCCTCCCCATCTTCACCCTCCGGCTCCCCCGCTCCCACAAAAAATAACCTCACCCCTGCCAGCGCGAAGCGCCCCCCGCCGGGATGATGCCCGCGTTCGCCGCAGCGCCATGCCCCGGAGGGGTGTGTGGTGCCGCATCGATGATGCGGCGGTTGTTGAAAGCCCCACACGTAGCGATAGCGGAGTGTGGGGNAATGTGAGGATAGACCTTAGATGGAGCCTCGGAGAGGCGACCGTGTGTCACTCGTTCATATCACGGCTATCGTAGACGAACCCCGCCTCACCACACATCTCCATCATCTCCGAGCCTAGATCACGACCGGAGTGATGCTGACGCTGATTGCTGATATAGTTAACAACAACATCCTTTAGCTGAGGAGAGACGGTCATGGCATAATATTCACGGCTCCAGCCTCGGAAGTCAGGGAAACGGGGATCTCTCATGAGCCAGCTGCTCGTATTGGCTTTAATATTGCGCACAATATCGCTCAGGCGTGCAGTGGACGGCAGATTTATGAGCAGATGGAGATGATTGCCTATTCCCCCTATTCTATATAGCGGGCATCCGCATTCTCTCAGCTGTGCCCATATAAACCGGTAGACATCCTCAAGATAGTGGTCTGTGAGAGTGAATTCGCGTTGCTTTGTCGAAAAAACTATGTGGTATAAGGCATGGACTTTGCTCATGGTCACAAAGATAGTGTTTTTTTCTTACAGTCGCCTCTCCGAGGCTCCTTTTTAGGTGTGTTGTGCGTGTCCCTACATTCCGCTGCGCTTCATGCAGGGTTTTCAACGACCTGCGCCTCTCGCGAGGCGCCGTCCCCCATGTGTTCCTCCGGGGACGGCTCCGCGAATATGGGCAAAAAAATGCGCCTGCGGTGAGCGCCGTTGGCGCGCGATATGGTAGGATCGGGCAGGGGGCGACCCGCGATGAGCGGGTCGTGATATAATAGCGTGGCGGTTGAGCGGAGCGAAACCCCACGATGAACGCACCCCTCTCCCTGTCACCCGCATGCGCGGGTGACGATATATAGCGCCATGCGGATCCCACCACGCGGCCCGGCATGGCGTGATATCACCCGCATACGCCGCCTGTCGGGATGTGAGGCCCGCGAAGACGGGCATTATTTGTTTAGCCCCATCTTAAGCGAAGCGTAGATGGGGTGAAAGAGCGTGGTGCGAATTAAGGTTGTAGACCTTTCCCATTTGCCAGGGTAGGAAATGTCTTCGACCTTACGCCGTGTTTTCCGCGTCCCTCCCCCCAGCTAACTTCGTAAAGCTGGGGCTAACCACATCCCGTCCCCCCTCGGGGACGGTTCCCCCCATCCCACACCTGCCCGCGCGTGCAGCCCCGCCTCACGCCCCGGAGGGGTGGGATTGTCCGAAGCCCTGGGCTTCAGCCCAGGGAAGGAGTAGGCGCGCGATATGGTAGGCCCGGGTGAGGGAGACGCGGCACGTCGACCGTGACCCGGGTGTAAGAGACAAAACGAATATACGACCCCGTAGGTGGTCGGATATGCAAGCGGTCAATGATGTGCGACCCCCTACGGGGTCGATTCATTGGGCTGCGCCGTACACCCGGGTCACGCCGGACTATCGCCCTCCTTACCCGGGCCTACCATATTTGCCTGCTACGCAGGCTGCCCGGCGGGAGGGCGGTCACAAAAAAAATGCGCCTCGCGGAGACGCGAAGCGCATTTTTATAGATTAGCTATTGACTATTAATAGCCGGGGTTCTGCTCAATCAGGGGGTCAGAGCCAAGCAGAGTCTGGTCAACAGGCCAGAGGAGCTTGTGCACCTCTGATGTGGAGAGAACGGGGGTTGCTGTGGGCACGGGCGAACCATTCTTTTCAACAAACCAGGGGTTGGCTGTCACATCAAGTCCGTAGCCGGGGCAGCTCTCGGGCTGGAATACGAGATGGTCAGTATCGGAACCACCCTTCACGGCTGTCAGACGACAGAGGTCCCACCAGCGCTGACCTTCCATGATGAATTCTTTGTCTTTCTCACGAAGGATAGCGTTTTCGTTCTGACGGAATGAACCGGCTTTGTAGCCATAGGTAGCTTCGTCCCAGTTGTCACCGTAAGCACGCTCACGAACCTTGTTGATGTATGTTTCTACGCCAGTGTTGTCGCCCTCATAGTTGGCAATCTCAGCGAGATACATGTATGCGAGGGGCAGACGATAGATAACAGCATCGTTGGCGAACACATAGTTGGTCGGCGACCAAGACACTCCGAGGCTCGGACGGTACTTAAGGATAAATGTACCCTGAAGCACGTGGGCAGTGGGATCGAAGTCTTCGATATATGTGAGGTCTTGTTCGTCTTCGTTGATGTTCCACTGGGGGAAGAACATTGTGCGACGGAGGTCGTTCTCATCAAACTGGAAGTACATCGCATTCTTATACATATAGCGGTTGGGGCTCGGGCTCAGAGGGCTCCAGCATGTATAGGGTGTCTGTGCGGCTTCGGGAGAATCGGTGTAGAAACCGAAACGGCTTGCACCGCCGTCTGTGCGCCATCCGAGACCACTCGCATCCTGAACAGACCATGCGGTGGTGCTGGCACCAGCAGACTTAGACCAGAGCATCTGTGCCTGATAGGCGCTGAACTGGAAGTGGCCGTCTTCGTCAGTGTCGTCACTGTTGGTGTAGCAGACGCTATAGATAGTCTCGCTGTTGAGAGGAGTTGTCCAGATCTTGAAGTAGTCCTTCACCAGTGAGTAGCCATAGTTGTTGACCACGTTTTCGAAGTAGCCCTTGGCGGTTGCCACATCAGCCGGAGTGGCGGTGTGATTGCCGGTGCTCACCTTGCCGCTCCAGAGATAAACCTCACCGGCAAGCATTTCAGTAGCGGCCTTATTCCAGTAATATGCCTTTGAGCTGCTGATAGCCCAGTTGTTGGAGGCATTGAAATAGGCGAGAGAGGTATTGATCTCTTCCTTGATGAAAGCAAGAGTTTCTTCGGCAGTGGCGCGAGCCATATAGAGCTCATCGGGGTTGGAGATACCGTTCACAACGTCGGGAGTAGTGCGGATGGGCACACCACCATACATGCGGTACATCTGGAAGTAGGCATATGCACGCCAGCCGTGGGCTATACCGAGAAGACCGTTTTTAGCATTGTCGGTAAGGAGTCCCTCTTGAGCCTCGTTGGTGCGCTCGATGAGCTCATTGAGGTTGGCGATAAACCCATAGTAGCCGCCGAACACGCTGAACTGAGCGTGAGATGCGTCATAGAGGTTCTGGATATAATCCACATTGACAGCGCCCGAACCATTGATAAGGTCGATGGTGAGTGATCCTGCACGGAGCTCGCCGGCCCAGAAGAGGATGTTGGCGGGATAGTTTTTGCGGAACTGGGCAGACAGGGCGTAGACATTGCCGGTGAAGTCTGTCTGGGAGTTCCAGAAAGAACCGATAGCAGGGTAATCTATAGGAGCCTGATTGAGCTCGTCATTACATGACACCGCTCCAAGTCCCAGAGACGCAACCGCAGCATAAACGGCTATTTTGCTGAATATATTTTTCATATTGATGTCTCTCTAAGATTGATTTAGAACGTTACGTTTAGACCGAAAATAACGGTGCGGGGGAGGTTGTATGTACCACCGTTACCAGCTGTACCACCAGTCCAATAAGTGGTGTTGTCGGGCAGAGGAATGGTGCAGCTCTTGATGTAGCCGAGGTTCTGACCGGTCACGCTGAGGGTGAGACCCTGGCTCTTAAACTTCTTGCAGATGTTTTCGGGCAGCTGATAGCTGAGCGAGAGCTCGCGGCAAGCGAGATAGTTGCCGTTCTGGGCAAAGAAGCTGTTGGTGCGGACATAGCTGTCAGAGCCATACTGGTCGGCCCAAACAAATCGGGGATATTTCGCTCCGGGGTTATCAGGAGTCCAGGTTTCGCGAATCTGCTTGGGGAATGCCATGGCACCCTGACCTTCTGCGAGCCAGAAAGACATGTTGGAGTCATAGACCTGGAAACCGAAGCCCATGTCAAAGCGGGCATAGAGCGACAGCCCCTTCCATGACACTGTGGTGTTGAAACCACCGCTCCAGTGCACATCAGAGTGACCGATGATGCCGCGGTCTTTATTGTCAATCTTATTGTCACCGTTGATATCCTCGTAGACAAAGCTACCGGGCATAAGGCGAATCATATTTGACGCTGTGTAGCCCATAGCGATAAGGCGCTGACGGCCTGCCTCGGTGGCATAAACCGGCTGATTATAACTTGTTGCTACGTCGATATAATCGCCCAGAGCATCGAGATCGGCCTGATTGCGCACCATGTGGCTCACGAGGTAGCCCACCTGCTGGTAAGGATTCTGACCTTCCTGATAACCACCGATATAGTGGGTTTCGTCGCCGTTACCGGTATAAACCTCTACGCCGGTATTGATCACACGGTTGTTTTCAAGGCCGCTGTAGGGCAGTTTCTTGATACGGTTGGTGTTGTAAGTGAGGTTGGCACCGAGGGTCCATTGGAAGTCGCGTGTGCGGAGCAGAGTGGCGTTGATATCGATTTCAACACCCTGGTTTTCGTAAGAACCGTTGTTGTCTACAATCGAGCTGAAGCCTGTGGTCTGGGGGAGAGACTTGCTGGCATACTTGTCCATTGTGAGACGGTTGTAGTATGTGAGGTCGAGGTTGAAGCGGTTCTGGAGGAAACCGAATGTGAGACCAACTTCAGCGGTACGGGTCTTCTCCCATTTGAGGCTCTGGTTGGGAAGAGTCGTGATGCGATAGCCGATGTTGCCGTCGTAGGAGTATGCGCCATAAGCGCCGCGCAGGGTGTAGTAGCCGAGATAGGAGCTGTTGATGGTAGCGTTGTAACCGAACGATGCACGGAGCTTACCATAGTTGATGAAACCGAGGCTTTCGTTTTCTTTCCAGAACTTTTCGTTAGAGAATACCCAACCGGCCGACACACCGGGGAAGAAGCCCCAACGGTTGTTGATCAGACGGGAGTAGCCGTCTTCGCGGAATGTGGCAGCAAGTAGATAGCGCTGGTCGAAGTTGTATTCCACGCGGCCGAAGTACGACATGAGAGCTTCGTTAAGATGCTCCGAGTCGATGCTGCGGGTGTCTTGCTTGGTGAGCTCGAGATCAGGATAGCCGGCGATGGGGGCTCCAGTACCTGATGCACTGAACCTAAGATATTTACGCTTATAGAACTCCGTACCAACCATCACATTCAGATTGTGCTTATCGGCAAAAGTCTTGCTGTAGTTTGCAACGAGGTTGTAGGTCTGGTCGAAGTAACGGTAGAAGTAGTTGCTTGCGCTATACTGAGTGTTCATACCCACTAGGCTGCCGTTCTGTGTGGCCATATTATATGCACCGGTATTGTTGGTGGCATACTCAAGGTTGGAGTTGTCGTAGGTATACTCGTTGTAGAGCCAGCTCATCGAGCCTTTGAGCGAGAGTCCGTCGATGATCTGGGCGGTGAAGCTCTGAGTCATCTGGAACTTGTCGGTCTCATAATCGCGGTTGAATTTGCCTCTGTTCACGAGCACGTTGACCGGACCGTTGTTGCCATACATCTGGTTTCCGTCGAGGTCTTCGAAGTTGACGAACTTCCAGAAGATACCGCGGTTCATCATATAAGCTGTGTTAATCTGAGGATTGTCAGTAAGCCAGTTGGAGCGGGTGTAGTTGAACACCGAGTTAGAAGTAAGCCAGCTGTTGAGCTTATAAGAGCCGGTAAACGCGAAGTTATAGCGCTTGTAGTAGGTATCCTTCACAGCACCATCAGCATCATAGTAGCCGAGAGAAGCGTAGTAGTTGCCACGGTCGTTACCGCCTGAGAAGCTCAGGTTATAGTCCTGAGTCACAGCGGGGCTGTTGATATTGTTCTTAAGGATATCGGTTCCCTTGTAGAGGATATAATCATCGCTCAGCGGGTCAACCATCTGAGACCAGCCTCTGTCAAGAAGATAGGCATTGTCGGCGGTCTTACGCATGATATTGTAGTTCTGCGTAGGATCGTATTTAGTTCTGCCTGTTTCACCGGGGCCGTTGGTACCGGTGAAAAGACCGGCAGCCTGCGTGGGATAACCACCGCCGGGAAGAGCCCACTGAGAGTTCATCTTACCGGTGCGGAAGTAGTAGAGGAAGTCTTCGTCAGAGCAAATCTGATAGCCGGGGTCATTATATGAGTTGACACCCCACTTTGCATTGAGGGTCACCTTGCCTGTGCCGGCCTTACCTTTCTTAGTAGTGATAATCACAACACCGTTACCTGCACGGGCACCGTAGAGAGCGGTTGCGCCGGCATCCTTAAGGATCTGCATGTCGTCGATGTCGTTGGGGTTGATGTCGCTGAGCGAGCTGCGGATCTGGCCGTCGACAACGATAAGAGGTTCGTTGGAACCACCGTTGAAGTTACCACCACCACGCACAGTGATAGAAGGTGTGGCACCCGGGTCACCGGTAGTGATGTTTACGCGCACACCCGACACAGCACCCACGAGAGCCTGAGCGGGGTTGGCGTTAGTGCCGACGGTAAGAGTCTTTTCGCTAACCTTGGCGATAGAGTTGGTCACATTGGCGCGCTTCTGCTCAACGCCGTAACCCATAACTACCACCTCGTCGAGCATATTGGAATCATCTTCCTCAAGCACGATATTGAGGGGCTGACCCTGCCAAGTCACGGTTACGGGTTTGTAGCCGATGAAGTTGACGGTAATCTTAGCTCCGTTGGCCACACCTTTTAACGAGAATTCGCCGTCTACGTTTGTAGCGCCTGCGATAGTTGTGCCCTCTACCTTTACAGTAGCTCCGGGCATGGGGTCTCCAAAGGAGTCGACTACAACTCCCGTGCACTCATTTGCCTGCTGAGCAGCAGCCATTGGAGCCTGGCTTTCTGTTGGTGCCGCAAATGCAATGGCCGGTGCCGAAGCAAGAAGGGCCAGAGTGAGACACCAATTCTTTATGTTGGTATTAGTCATATTTGCACTATGTTTTTATTCAATTACTTTTCTCCATCATTCTGCAGCCGGAGATGTCACTTCTGCAGATACTGTTGCTTCTCCGTTGGCATACCAAGACGAGTTTGCAGGTCTGGGAGTGACAGAAGCACGATACTTAGTGGCGGGAGCAACCACTTCACTGAATGTGGTAGAAGTAGAAGTGGCAGATGAAACAGTCTTCGAGGAAACGACTTTCCAGCTATACTTGTTTTCGTCGCTTTCCGGCTGTTTGGGGTCGGCAAGCTGATAAGCCTCAAGTGCGGCAACATAGCCGGCGCAGTTAGAAGCGTCGATAGCATTCCAAGACACAGCAACCGAACCGATTTTCTCAGTTACGGTGATGGCATTACCCTCTTCATCAACATCTTCTGTCTCCACATCGGTGTAAGCGCTGAATGTGCCGAATGTAATGCCTGAAACCAACGGAGCGGTTGTAAACTCCATCTCATAGGTGTCGGCTTCAGTGCGGCCACTGGAAGCAGAGGGAATCGCCTGTGTAGTGATCACATACGCTGTGTTGGGAGCAAGCCCTGTGAAAGTGGAAGTGTACTCCTTAGGAGCGAAGGTCTTATTAACGACTTCTGCACCCTTGTTGCTGCGGGTGCCCTCGTTAATAACAACCTTGTAGCCATCGCAACTACCGTTAGAAACGACAGTCCAATAGGCGGTCGCGCTTGTCGATGTAGTCTGCAATGAATTAACGACTATCGCCCCCATCACATTCTTGGGGTAATCGTCATCACTGCAACCGACGAGCATAGATGACGCAGCCAGGAGAACCCCCAACATCATCACCATTTTTCTGATTTTACTCATAATTTAGGTTTTAGTAATTTGGTTAGTATTAAGGTTGATTATTGCTCTTTGTGAGGAATGTGTATCGCTTCAGGAACCCTGTCAGCCACGGGCAGGTTGGTGGGCGGCGGTTGTCACGGCGTGGGTCAATGCGCTGTGAAATGGGGCTTTAGTCATATTAGTTGTTCCGTTGTTAGTGATACTGATTACGCTGCTGTTTTGTGTGGTATATTTAAGGCTTTTTTTGCCAAATCAATTACCTGAGCGCAAAATTAACGCAAATTTTTTAGCGGGGTGCATTTTGAGTGTTAATGTTTGTTATAACACGGGACACTTCCAACCGCCTCCCGAACACCGCCCCCGCCGCTCCCGCCACCCGAAGCGTGTGAGGGGATGCGGACACGGGGAGAAGCCGGGGAGGACGGGAAACATGGGGCTGGGATGTCGTCCCCGGAGGGGGCGGATTCGTGGGCAGCTCCGGGTTTCAACCCGGAGAAGGCATGAACATGAGAAGCATCCCGGAGGTGACGCATCGTGCAGTGTCATAATGTGTCCTGCCGGGACACATCCTGCCCCCCGATAGGCTTGCCCCGGGCTAAAGCCCGGGGTTTCGGACAATCACGTCCCTCCGGGCCGCGCCATGGACGGCGCATACGGGCATCGTCCCGCCACCCGAAGCGTGTGAGGGGGATGCGGACACGGGGAGAAGCCGGGATGGCGGGAGAGATGGCGATGGGATGCCGTCCCCGGAGGGGGTGGATTTGTGGGCAGCTCCGGGTTTCAACCCAGAGAAGGCGATGAACATGAGAAGCGTCCCGGAGGCGACGCATCGTGACTATTGCAAATCACGTTCATCATACAAGAGGTCAGCACACTTGTACATTGTGCTGATTTCATTTTCAATAGGTTGCCCTAAATGATGCTGCTCTTGATTCTTAATGTATTCAATCAATGGCGAACGTGCATCTGGAGAGAGAGTGCAGGCAAAATAGTCGCCGGCCCAACCTTCAAAGTGGGCGAAACGCGGGTCTGATTTCATCCATATGCTCGAACTACCTTTAATCACCTGTAGGAGGCTTGACAACGCTACCGTAGGATGAAGGTCTATGAGTATATGAATATGATTTTGGATTCCACCTATACGGAGCAACTTGCATCTGTTGTCATCAAGTTTACGCCATATGAAGCGATACAGGTCTTCTTTGTAGGCAAGGGGGATGGTCATTTTGCGACTTTTGGTGCAAAACACAATGTGGTATAATGCTTTAACTTTGCTCATAATGAATGCAAATATAGGGAATAATCGGCGTAAAAACCAAAACGACCTACAAGGTGTCCCGCCGGGACACCTTCTCTTCTACTTTCTCTCCCCGGGCTAAAGCCCGGGGTTTCTGACAAATACGCCCCTCCGGGACGTAGGTGGATTTGCCGCGGGTCTGGGTGGGGACGGGGCACGCAGCGCCCCTCCGGGACGTGGGTAAATCTGCCTGGGGGCTAGGTGGGGACGGGGCACGCCGGGAGCGGTGCATGCGGGCATCGTCCCGCCGCTCGAAGCGTGTGAGGGGGATGCGGACACGGGGAGAAGCCGGGGATGGGCGGGAGGTGGGGGTGGAGAAAAGGGTTCCCGGGCGGAGCCTTGTTGGGGGAGGCTGCCGTCCGGGAACGGGAGGTTTTTATATCAACCTAATGTTTGTGTAGACTTGCCGGGGTGCTGTTGGGGTTTCACACCGGCGTTGTCGGGGGAAATCAGTTGAGGATCACACCGGCGTTGTCGGTGGGGTTCTGAGTGAGTGTGCCGGGATATGCGTTGATAGCATTCTGAGGAATGTAGTAGACAACGCGATATTCTGTGGCGGGAATCTCCTGAGCCTGGTTGTGGGCACCGGGATAGTGGCGTGTGAGTGTGCCGCCGTTGCGGAACACGTCGTAGCTTCTCTCAGCCTGATAAGCAAGCTCAAGGGTGCGCTCCTTGTCGATGCGCTCAGCAGCGTTGGAAGCGTCGAGCGACTCATATTCGCCACCTACGATAGCGCGGCCACGGATGGTGTTGAGGTCGGTGAGGGCGTCGCCATATTTACCGAGCTTGGCATTGGCCTCGGCACGGTTGAGGTAGATCTCAGCCAGACGAGAGATAACGGGAGAATGGAGGTGGGAATCCTCACCCTCGCGAGAGCACTTGGTGATGTAGAACTGCGGATAAACTCGGTTGAGAGAGATGTAGTAGTCGATGAAACCATTGACGGTCTGCTCACCACCTTTTGCTGTGGTGTAGGTGATGGAGTAGATGTCCTGATCGGCATTAACAACTGTGAGTGGATAGGTCTTGTCGATTACTGTCTTACCGTCGGCAGCCTTGGTGTCGTAAGCCTCATAAGGTGTGCCGGAAGCATCGCGATGTATGCGCAGCTGCACGTAGTCCTGAGTAGTGGGGTCGGTCCAGACGATGAAACGGATAACCTCGTAGGGGACATCGGTCTCACCGGTCACAGGATCCTTAGAAAGGGTAAACTCATAGGTAGGCTCGATGAAAGCTGCACGTGCATCACTGTAGTACTCAGATTCAGGACGCCAGTCGTTACGGCCTGTCTCGTTGAGAAGGTCGATGTATTTGGCGGAGGCAAACATCTCGCCCCAGCCCATGCCGCCGATGTTGGCATACATACCGCCTACACCGTAGTAGTGGTCAAAGCCAGAGAACTCAGAAGCGAGACGCTTAACCACGAAGATAGCCTCGGGGTTGTTTTCGGGCACGATAGTGGGATAAACCATGAGCTGATCGCGGCTAACGAGGGCATAATCACCTGAGTTGATAACCTTGTCGGAATATTCAACGGCGAGCTGCGCATACTGGGTGTTGGGCTGCTCGTAGGTGCCGCTCATATAGAGGTAGACGCGTGAGAGCATAGCCTGAGCAGCGCGCTTTGATGCGAAGCCGGGGCCTTTGTCGATTGTCATGAGCTCTTCGGCCTTCTTAAGGTCGGAGATAACCTGCTCGTAGGTCTGAGCCACTGTGGCGCGGTCGTCGAAAGCCATGTCGTTAACATTCTCAGGAGTACCATTTACGATGGGCACACCGAGGTTTTTCTCGGGAGCCTGATAGTAGGGACGGCCATAGGCACGCACGAAGTAGAAATAGAGCATGCCGCGGATGTAGTAGCATTCGCCAAGGGAGTTGTCGATTTCGGCAGTCTTGCCTTCTTCGAGCATATTGATAATATTTGAGGCTTGGGCGATGCCTTTATAACCGTAGTCCCAGAAGTTCTGCAGACGGTAGTTGTTGGGGGTGCGGGAGAAGGAGATGAATTCGAAGAACGCGTCGGTGGAGTTACCGCGAATCATCATGTTGTCGCCGGCATATTCGCCGCAACGGTGCATGGGGTCAGACCATGTCTTGAGCTGGGCATAGACACCGTTCATGAGAGCATCGAGAGATGCCTCGGGATCGGCCGTAACCTGCTCCGCAGCCATCGAGCCATAGGGCAGACGGTCTACACCGCAAGAGGTGGTGAGAAGTGCTGCGGCAGCGAAAGTAGCTGTCAGTATCTTTTTCATTTCTGTGAATTCTTAGAGATTAGAGTGTGATGTTGATGCCGAGTGAGAAGCGGCGAACAGAGGGATAAACCGAAGGACCGGTTGTGCCCATCACTGTACCACCTGAAGCAGGGAGTTCGGGGTCGACTCCGGAGTATTTTGTAACGGTGAAGAGATTCTCGCCACTGAACGATACACGGAGGTTGGAGATACCATACTGCTTGAGCTGGTTGAAGTTGTAGCCGATGGTGAGTGAGCGGAGCTTGAGGAAGTCAGCGTCTTCGAGGAAGCGTGAAGAAGCGTTGTTACCCTTATCCTGGTTATTGTACTGTGCGCGGGGATGTGTGGCGATGTCGCCGGGTTTCTCCCAACGGCTCCAGCCGCTCTGAAGCTTCATCTGGTTGCGGTCGGTGTAGGTACCGTCGGAGTCGTACTCGATACGTGAGTAGTTGAAGATCTTACCGCCTACGGAGAATCCGAAGTTGGCGTTGAGGTCGAGCTGCTTCCAGCGGAGATTGGTAGAGAAGCCGCCGTAGAAGTCGGGAGCTACGTTGCCGATCTTATAGTAAGAAGCTTTTGCATAGCTGTCGGTAATGACCTTGTTGCCATTCTCGTCGTCCATATACCACTGGGGAGCGCCGTTTTCGGGGTTAACGCCGGCCCATTCCTTGAGCCAATATGTGTCGACGGGCTCGCCCACTTCGAGAATGCGGTTGGCAGAACCAGCGATGCCGGAGCCGTCGCCGATGATCACGGGCTTAACCTCGTAGGTGCCGTCGGCATTTTTCTGAGCGTAGAGGTCGCGGAGTTCGTTCTTGTTGGTGGTGAAGTTGGCTTCGAGACCCCATGTCCAGTCGCGGGTGGCGATGATTTCGCCGCCGATGGTCACTTCGAAACCGCGGTTGCGCATCTTGCCGATGTTGCGGTAGATAGCGGTTACGCCTACGAGACCGGTTACGGGCACGGCGTAGATCACGTTGTCGGTGCTCTTGTTGTACCAGTCGACATTGACACGGAGACGGTCGTTGAAGAAGTTGGCATCAACACCTACACCGCCGGTGAATGTGCGTTCCCATGTGAGGTCTTTGTTACCGATCTGTGAGATGAGGGCTCCGGGGACACCGTCGTAGTTCACACCCACAGAGTAGAGGTCATACTGGGGATAGAGCGAAGAGGGACGGTTGCCGACGCTACCGTAGGATGCGCGGAGCTTGAGGAAGCTTACCCAGGGAGCTGTGAACCAGCTCTCGCGGTTGATGATCCAGCCACCGCTGACGCTGTAGAGGTTGCCCCATTTCTTACCGAGGTTGGAGGCACCGTCGCGACGGAAGCCGGCCTCAAGAAGGTATTTGGAGTCGTACATGTAGTTCCACTTGGTGAAGTAGGACTCAACTGCCCATTCGGTGACACCGCCGCCAACAGCTTCGGGAACAGCTGTAACGTCGAGCACCTGGAATCCGGGTACGAAGCCGGTACCGGTAGCGCTCATATAGGTGTACTTGTAGTCCTTATACTCATAAGCGAGCATACCGTCAAGACGATGCTTGGAGCCGAAGGTCTTGTTGAAGAAGAGCTTCTGGTTGGTAGACTTGCGGACTACGTCTGAGCTCCATTCGTAGATGCGGCCGTCGACATTCTGGCCACCAACCGAACGGGGATCGGTGTAGGAGTGAGTCTTGTACTGGTTGAAGCGGTAGGAGTTAACGCTCTGCCATTTGAGCCAGGGGGTGAACTGCACGTCGAAGTCGAAGTTGCCGTTGAACTCGTAGTTGACAGATGTACCCTCATTGCCGGCCTCGAGATCGTTGAGGTAGTTGTTCTGCTGCGCGTTTACCCAGCCAGAGTAGCGGTTGGGCACGAGGTTGCCGTCTTCATCGAATGGGGAGTCCCAGGGGAGCATGGAGTACATCGAGCTTACAGAGTACTGACGGTCCTTGATGTCGCGGCGTGATCCGTAGATAGTCGGACGGATGGTGAGGAAGCTGAAGGGCTTGTAGTCGGTGGTAGCACGGAAGGAGTATTTCTGGAACTTATAGCCCTTCACAGCGCCGTCCTCGTCGTAGTAGCCGAGCGAGAAGTATGAGCTGAGCTTGTCGTTGCCGCCGGAGATGCTCACATGGTAGTCTTGTGAGAAACCGGTGTGGGTAGCGAGCTTCCACCAGTCGAAGTTGTCGTTGCGGAGCTCGGGAGTCCAGCGGGTGAACTTGATAGCGTCGGCATTCTGGAAAGATGCGAAGTAGTCATAGAGCTCGGCGCCATTCATCATCTCAAGGTTGCCGTTGGTGAGGTTTGAGATGCCGAGTTTGATGGCAGCGCTGGCCTTCATTGTGCCGGCCTTACCCTTCTTGGTGGTAACGACAACAACGCCGTTTGCGCCGTCAGAACCGTAGATGGCTGTAGAAGCGGCGTCTTTAAGGATGGTCATTGACTCAACGTCGTCGGGGTTGAGGTCGCCGGCGCCTGTGCCGACGATAACACCGTCAACAACCCAGATAGGAGCTGTGGAGCCGGAGAGTGAGGCCTGACCGCGAATCACAACGGCAGCGCCTGCGCCGGGCTGGCCGGAACCGGGAGCCACATACACACCGGAAACCTTGCCATTGAGCATATTGGCGAGGTTGGGGGTGGTAACGTCCTTGAGTTTTTCGTCTTTAATGCTGGTGAGAGCACCTGTGAGGCTCTCTTTTGACTGCACGGTGTAGCCGAGCACCACAACTTCGTCGAGCTTAGTGGTGTTTTCAGACATTTTGATGGTGATGGGCTGTCCGTTCCACTCTGCGGTAGCATCGTTATAGCCGATGAAGCTGACAATCACCTTCTGGCCGGGCTTAACACCGTCGAGTTTGAAACGTCCGTCAACATCGGTGGAGGTTGCTTTTGCTGCGTCGCCTACCACTTTGACAGTTGCACCTACAAGAGGATCTCCAAGCTCATCGAGCACGGTACCTGTGCATGCCGAAACCTGCTGGGCTGCGGGAGCTACGGCTTCGTAACTACCCCCCCCCTCAGTGGCTTGGGCTACAGACACCCCTGTGGTGAGAAGAGCGGCGGCCATGAGGGCCGAAATGTACTTTCTCTTCATGGAAAAGTGTTTTAATGAATGATTGGTTTTATTAGTGTTCGTATCCTGAAAGACAAGCGTGCATCACGTAAAGAAATATTAGGCTTGCTCGCGTGTCTTATGCTTTTGCGTGGTATTACATCAGCAAAGGTAAACAGAATTTTGCACTTTGCAAATGTTTTTTACCAAAGGTCCCCGATTGTGACCGTATTGTCACCACTTCTTCACAGAATCCGTGGAACCGGGAGAAATTTTGATATGAATGCCCTGATGCGCGACAGAATTGACGGACGGACAGGAGAAGCAGCGGCTTCCGGACACCGGAGGCGGCCGCGGATGGCTTCGGCGGCCTCGGCATAGCGGGCGGAAGCCTCGGAACGAGTGGCTGAAAAATGGGCTATGAGGCGCTCTCTCACATCGAGAGCAAGGCGAAGGGCGCGGAGGGGGTCGCCGCTCCAGATGCCGCGCGAATAGCGGCGGTAGACGGCCATGGGCTGCGGAAGAAAGCGGCCGTTGCCCCGGGCAAGGTGAAGCGAATGGAAAGCGTAGTCAAAGAGTTTTATCTCCGAAATCCATGCGGGGAGCTCGGCAGAAGGGATGGCGCGATACATCACAGAGAGATTGGTGATGACGTTGGCGCGGGCGAGGTCTTCGAGAGTTATGGTGCGGGGCTGGCGCGGATTGGAGAGGGAGAGGGTGCGGGTGTCGGCATAGTGGTTCCAGACGCGGTGAAACACCAGAGAGCAATCCGGATGAGCATCGAGCCATGCGGCCTGACGACGAAGCTTGTGAGGCGAACACCAATGGTCGTCGCCTTCGCATATGGCTATATACTCCCCCTTCGCTTCGGCCCATGCGCCGAGAAAATTTGCCTGCAGACCTACATTGGCGGGCCTGGCAATGATGCGGATAATATCGGGGTAGCGCTCCTGCCATTGGCGCGCTACCCCGAGGGTGGAATCGGTCGAGGCGTCGTCGGCCACGATAAGCTCGAAGCTGAAAGGGGCTTTCTGGAGCACTACGCTGCGGATAGCCTCGCCGATAGTGTCGGCCTGATTGTAGGCTATCATTATCACGCTTACCTTCGGCTTCATAATATCCATAACAGCTCAGAGCGATGCGGCGACTGCCTGAAGAAGGGTTTCGGAAAGGGTAGGATGGCCGTGGACTGTAAGCGCCACTCCTGCCGAGGGGATGCCGGCGGCAATGGCGAGGGCCGCCTCCTGGATTAGGTCGGCGGCATGGGGGCCGCAGATGTGGCATCCGAGCATCCGGCCGGTGGTGGTATCGGTGATGACCTTGACAAGGCCGTCGGGCTCGTCAATAGCAAGAGCTTTGCCATTGGAGCGGAAGGTTGCTTTCCCCACCTTAATATTATAGCCCAAGTCCTGACACTCCTTCTCGGTGAGGCCTACCATGGCGCATTCGGGCATGGTGAAGACCGCCGATGGAATCACGCTGAGATCAATATCCTCACCGAGAGCCACAGCACCCTGCGCCTCGGCAGCATGAGCGAGCATGCAACGACCGTTGACATCGCCTATGGCATGGACTCCGGGGCGAGTGGTGAGCATGTTGTCATCAACTTTGATATATCCGCGCGGAGTGACCTTGATGCCGGCTTCCTCAAGGCCGTCGGGGAGCACCGGGCGTCGCCCTACGGCCGACAAGACCAGAGCTGCCTCAACAGTGGCTTTCTTGCCTTTGGCCTCATAGTCTACGGCAAATCCGGGTCTGATGGCGGTGACAGATGCACCGGTCACGATGTTTACTCCCCGCCGCTTCATGGCCATGCGCAGACGCTTGGCTATCTCGGCATCAAACGGGGGCAGAATCTCCGGACAATATTCGAGCACGGTGACTTTCACACCGAAAGCGGCGAGAATCGAGGCAAACTCCATGCCTATCACTCCCCCGCCCACTATCGCTACCGATTCGGGAACATCAGGCAGCGACAGCAGCTCATCGCTGCTCACTGCAAGGTCGGCGCCCTCGGCACGAAGCGGAGCAGGGCGCGAACCGGTGGCTATAACTATCTTCGGGGCGGAATATTCCTCGCCGCCGGCCATGATGGTGCCGGAGGGGGTGAACGACGCACGCTCACGCACCACGGTGACATTACGGAGCAGGGTGGCCACTCCCTCGCGAAGGGTGGCCACAACCTCATCCTTTCGGGCAGAGGCCACCGGCCACGAAAGAGCCACAGGGCCTTCAACACTCACGCCAAACCGCGAAGCGGAGGCTACGGTGACGGCCACTTCAGCAGAGCGGCATAGAGCTTTTGTGGGGATACATCCACGGTTGAGGCATGTGCCACCCAGTTCTCCCGGCTCGAAAAGAATCACAGCGGCGCCTCCGGCAGCGGCCCGGGCGGCAGTGGTATAGCCGCCCGGACCCGCACCGAGCACAATAAGATCGGCAGTGGTCATAGGTCAAAGTATTTCACCACCGGATTGAGAGCTGCGGCAGTGTCGTCGGGACGTGAAACGGGAGTGTGATGCGGAGCGGTCTTCACCATTTCGGGGTTTTCGGCGGCTTCGCGGGCAATGGAGCGCATCACGTCTATGAAACCATCCAGGGTCTCCCGGGTTTCTGTCTCGGTGGGCTCAATCATGAGCGATTCGTGGAAGAGAAGCGGGAAATAGATGGTTGGGGCATGGAAACCGTAGTCGAGCAGGCGTTTGGCCACATTGAGGGTGGTGACACCGGTAGACTTGTCGGCCAGACCGTCGAACACAAACTCATGCTTGCACACCCGGTCTATGGGAAGCATGTAGAGATCGCGAAGCGATTCCTTGACATAGTTGGCATTGAGAGTGGCGAGCGGGCCGGCCTCCATCAGACCCTCCGAACCGAGGGTGAGGATATAGGCAAGGGCGCGGAGCTGCACGGCGAAATTGCCGAGCGTGGCCGAGACACTGCCGAGGGAATCGGACGATACGGTGAGGGCGAAAGTGCCGTCGGCAAGACGCTCCACCCGCGGATTGGGCAGGAACTGTTCGAGCCCCTTGCGCACACCTACCGGTCCGGAGCCGGGGCCTCCGCCGCCGTGGGGGGTGGAGAATGTTTTGTGGAGATTGACGTGCATCACGTCAAAGCCCATATCGCCCGGACGGGCCACACCGAGCATGGGGTTGAGGTTGGCGCCGTCATAATACATCAGGCCACCGCATTCATGCACCATCTCAGCAATTTCGGCCACACGGCTCTCGAAGAGACCGGCTGTGTTGGGGTTGGTCATCATCACGGCGGCCACATGGTCGCCGAGAAGCGGCCGAAGAGCTTCGACATCGACTGTGCCGTCGGGAAGGCTCTTTACCTCAACAACCTTCAGACCGGCCACAGCCGCACTGGCGGGGTTGGTGCCGTGGGCGGAGTCGGGCACAATCACAGTGTCGCGCTTATGGTCGCCTCGGCTGCGGTGGTAGGCTTGGATCACCATCAGCCCGGTGAGCTCTCCGTGGGCTCCGGCAAAGGGATTGAGAGTAAACTCACTCATTCCGCCAATCTCGGCAAGCGCATTCTGGAGTGTCCAGTAAGCTTCGAGAGCGCCCTGGGCGGCCTGAGCGGGAGTGGCGGGATGAAGAGAGGCAAATCCGGGCAGCGAGGCCATCTCCTCGTTGATTTTCGGATTATATTTCATAGTGCATGAGCCGAGGGGATAGAATCCGGTGTCGACACCGAAATTGTTGTTGCTCATGTTGGTGTAATGGCGCACGAGTGAAGGCTCATCCACCTCCGGCAGGCGGAGGGGAGAGGTGCGGAGCAGGCTTTCGGGAAGCTGAGGCGACTGAGGGCAGCCGTTGGACGGAATGGCCGCACCTCGCCGGCCGGGGTGAGAAAGCTCAAATATGAGCTTGCCGTAATATTCTCTGTTCATGACTCTTTTACAATTTCAATGAGACGGTCCATATCGGCGCGGGTCTGCATCTCTGTGACCGCTATGAGGATATCGCTCTCTGAGAGCTTTATGCCGGGGAGGAGGCCTGCGGCCACAGAACGCTCTATCAGAGTGTCGACAGAAAAATCGCAGGTCATCACGAATTCATTGAGCCAGGGCTGCGAGGGATATTTCAGGCGCATCTTTCCCGTGGCCTCAAGGCCGGCGGCAAGATAGCGGGCTCCGGCCGCCCCCTGCTCGCAAACCTCACGGAGACCGTTGGCTCCGAGCAGACCCATATAGAGGGTGGCATAGAGAGCCATCAGCCCCTGATTGGAGCAGATGTTGGATGTGGCTTTGTCGCGGCGGATATGCTGCTCGCGTGCCTGAAGAGTGAGCACGAACACTCTGCGGCCTTCGGCATCGGTGGTGGCTCCGACTATACGCCCCGGCATCTTGCGGATGAGTGCTTTGGTGGAGCAGAGAAAGCCGAGATACGGACCGCCGAAGCTGAGAGGCATTCCGAGGCTCTGGGCATCGCCGGCGGCAATGTCGGCACCCCACTCGCCGGGTGTGCGGAGCACTGCAAGGTCGGCCGCCACACAGTTCATTATCAGGAGAGCTTTGGCCGCATGGCAAGTGTCGGCCCATCCGGTATAGTCCTCAACAATACCGTAATAGTTGGGCGAAGCCACTATCACTCCGGCCACGGGAGCACCTGCGGAGAGCTTGGCCTCGAAATCGGCGCGCGATGTCACTCCGTTTTCTTCGGCAATCTCGTCAATCTCCACCCCATGATAGGTGGCATAGGTGCGCACCACTTCCTTCACCTGAGGGCTGACAGTGGCCGAGATAAGCACACGGTTGCGCTTGCGCGAAGCCGCCACGGCCATCATCATTGCCTCGGCGGTGGCGGTGGTGCCGTCATACATTGATGCGTTGCTCACCTCCAAGCCGGTGAGTTCGGTCATCATGGTCTGATATTCGAAGATATATTGGAGAGTGCCCTGAGAAACCTCAGGCTGATAGGGGGTGTAGGCCGTAAGGAATTCAGAGCGCGATATGATCGACGGAATCACGGCGGGAGCATAATGGTCATAGAATCCGCCGCCGGCAAAACAGGTGAGCTCCCTGTTCTTACGCTCAAGGGCGCGGAAGAAATCGCGCACCTCCTTCTCGGTCATGGAAGCAGGCAGGCGATAAGGCTCTTTGAGGCGCAGAGCCTCAGGCACGTCGGCATAGAGGTCGGCAAGCGACTCCACGCCACACCGCCCGAGCATAGCCTTAATGTCGTCGGGCGTGTGGGGAAAATAACGGTGGGCCATAGAGACAGTGCGGTTTATCAGTGGGCACCCTCCTCCTCACAAAACTTCTTGTAAGCGTCGAGGTCCATAAGGGCATCAAGCTCCGACGGATCGGTGAGCTCCACCTGGATAATCCAGTTGGCCATAGCGTCTTCGTTGATGAGGCGGGGGTTGTCGATGAGATGCTCGTTGATCTGCAGCACGGCGCCGCTCACGGGAGCGATGAGGTCGCTGGCGGCCTTGACGCTCTCAACCGCACCGAAGTCTTCGCCGGCGGTCACATCGTCGCCAGTCTCAGGCATGTCTACATACACAACGTTGCCGAGAGCATGCTGGGCAAAGTCGGAAATACCGATGAAGCCGATGTTGTTGTCGTCTACGGTCACATACTCATGGGTCTTGGAAAAATATGTCTTGCTCATAACTTTTTAGATTTTAATAGTGGGAATGATTGATGTTATTTCTTATAGCTTTTCTTGTAGAATTTGCGGGGAACAACCGTGGCGGGGAACACTTTGCGGCGTATGCGCACGGCGAGTGGAGTGTCTTTGGCCGCGTAGCGTGAATCGACGAGAGCCATGGCAATGCTCTTGTCGACAGAGATGCCGCGGTAGCCGGTGGTGACTGTGCCCACCACCTCGCCTTCGGGGGTGAGCACTTCGTAGCCGTGGCGGGGTATGGCGCGGTCGTGGATTTCGAGCCCCACGAGCTTGCGGCGCGGCCCTTCCGCTTTCTGAGCCAGGATGGCTTCGCGGCCAATGAACTCAGGCTTTTCGGTCTTGACGAAGATAGAGAGTGAGGCCTCTATGGGGGTGATGTCTTCGGCGAGTTCGTCGCCATAGAGGGGCAACCCCACCTCGAAGCGGAGAGTGTCGCGGCAGCCCAGTCCGCAGGGCTTGCAGCAGCCCGACTCGATGAGGGTGTCCCAGAGGGAGCGGATAGTATCGTGGTCGGCATAGATTTCAAAACCATCCTCGCCGGTATATCCTGTGCGGCTCACGAGTATGTGCTTGCCGTCGAGGGTGGCCTCGCGGAAAGTATAGAATGTAAGGTCGGCGCAGCTTATGCCGAGCACCTGCTCCATCACCTCTTCCGACTTCGGCCCCTGCACGGCGAGCTCGCCGAGCGAGTCGCAGAGGTCGTCGATTTCCACATCAAACCCTTCGGCATGAGAGCTAATCCAGGCCACATCCTTGTCGATATTGCCGGCGTTGATTACGAGGAAGAAATTGTTGTCGCCTCGCTTGTAGACAAGTAGGTCGTCTACCGTGCCTCCGTCGGGACGGAGCATCATGCCATAGAAAATCTTGCCGTCGGGAGCACCGGCGATATCGTTGGTGAAGATATGGTTGACGAAGCGTTCGGCATCGGGCCCGGAGATGTTGACCTCTCCCATATGCGACACATCAAACACTCCGCAGTCTGTGCGCACGGCATTGTGTTCTTCGGTGATACCTTCATACTGAATCGGCATCTCAAATCCGCCGAAGGGGCTGATAAGCGCCCCGAGGGCTACATGTCGGTCGTAGAGACATGTGCGTTTGTTTTCACTCATATAATGGTTGTTTAAGGTTTTCGGTGAGAATCTCGATAAATCGGCCGGTAGACAGGCCTGCAATGGTCTGCGAGGCATCCACTCCCGCAAGGGCAGCCGACATGGCTCCACGAGTGGGAAGCACTCCCTTAAGGTGGTGGAGCAGGGAGGTGTCGAGGTCTGAAAGCAGGAAAAAATCGCCCGTGAGGTTTATGCATTCGATAGAGCCGTCAGGGGCAAGGGTGATGTCCGGACGGATTTCGCCGACACCCTCCACATGGCGTGAGAATGTGACCGCGGCAGAGCGATGGCGGAGGGGGCGCAGAAGCCACCCGGGGCGATAATAGGCCTGCTCAAGCACCTCTATGGCGGCCACATCGTCAGGAGTCAGGCGATATTCGGCATTGCCGCAGAGCCATGCCCGGGCATGAGCCATAAACTCAGGGAGGGTGATAGATGAGTGCTCTCTCACGGTTGTGAGACGGCTATTGACCGACTTCACTCCCTTCGACTCAAGTTTGGCCCTGGAGGGGGTGATGGCGCGCCCCATGTGGCGCGGGTCGATATCATAGAGCATCGTGCCGTGGACTATGCTTCGGCCCGGAAGATGATAGAACGCATTGCCCGACACCTTGCGGTCGCCGATGAGAATATCGTTGCGGGAATTGTCGGTGGCATCAAGGCCTATGGCGCGGAGCATTCCGGCAATCATGCCGGTATAGGCGGAGAAGGTGGTGCAGACATCGGCAGACGGTGTGACCATCGAGAACATTATATTGCTACGGTCGGCAAACACACACCCGCCCCCGCTCTTGCGGCGCACCACATCGATGGAATTTTCGCGGCAATAGGCCAGATTGACCTCTTTCTCCACATCCTGATTGCGACCGCAGATGACAGTGGGGTCTACCTGCCACATAAACATCACACTGCCTTCGAGCCCCGGCATGGAGGCAAGGTATTCTTCCATGGCGAGGTAAAAGGGTAGCCGCCGGGGACGGTCGTCGGGGAGTGTGACGTAGATCATCGCTAATGAATACAGACCGCATGACAACTCCATGCGGTTTCATCGGCAAATATAATGAAAATATGCTTTAGCGCCACCATTTTTTTTGAAGAATCATCGGCTCATGCAGGCACACTCCCCTGCCCTGCGGGGCAAAAGCAGGCATATGGCTGCAAGCGAGCTTATAGAAAAATTTTTTTATAGAAGATTTTTTCTATAGAAGATTTTTTCTATATTTGCAAAGTGGAACCGCAATAGCGTTACTCACTCTCAACTTTCAATACCATCCACTTATGGCTATTACAAATAAAATAGGCGCGCCAGTGACCGGAGAAGACTTTTTCGGCCGCAAGAAGGAACTGGCTTCGGCACATCGCTATCTAAATGAAAAACAGTCTCTTCTACTCTCAGCTCCGCGCCGGATAGGAAAATCATCCATAGCCAAACGGCTTATACACGACAAAGAGAAAGAGAACTGGAAATGTGTGTATGTAGACCTACAGGGCATTGCCACTAAAGAGGCATTCCTCCGGAAACTGATAGACGCCTTCAACGGTATTGGTCTGCTTGACAAAGCGACCGGAAAGATTAGAGACCTCGCCGACAGCATGAAGACTTCAATTTCGGGGCTGAGCTTCGGCGACCTTAAGATAGATCTTAACAACCGCGCTGAGAGCGAATCTCTGTTCAACCGGCTCACGAGCCTCCTTAATCATAATAACGACACGCTCATAGTGGTAGACGAACTTCCATTATTTTTGGGCAAGCTGATGGATAAGGACAGCACCAACCGTGATGAAGTAGAGTTTTTTCTGAACTGGTTCAGGAGTCTCAGACAATATGAAAATTCGAAAATAAGGTGGCTTTTCTGCGGCTCTGTCGGACTACGCAACTTCACGAACCACTACCGCATGTCGCAAACGATAAACGACCTCGTTGACTTAAAGCTCGGTGAGCTCCCGGAGAATGAGGCCAACGGATTACTGGAGGCTCTGAGCAAATCATATAACCTTGGGATGAATGACAGCGTGATAACCGAAACGCTGGAACTATTGCAATGGCCTATACCCTATTTCATCCAGCTTCTCATAGACAGACTTATATCCAACATAGATAATCCGGAATCTACACCCGTCAATATAACCGATGTGACCAAAGCACTCGACGAGCTGTCTAAATCAGATTATTTCCTCACATGGGATGAACGTCTAAACGAATACCGCGACCTTGAAACCACCGCGAGGAAAATCCTTGATAATCTGGCCAAATCAGAGCAGGGACTAACGCCCTCCCAAATACACACAATCGCTATGGGAGGCCAGGAAATCACCAATGCCGAGACTATGAACAGAGAGGTGACAAGAATACTCGATATGCTCGAACATGACGGTTACCTTTTAAGAAATGCAGACTTGATAAAGTTTCGTTCGCCACTCCTACGGAAATGGTGGAGATACAAATTCATGATTTGAGATATGACAGATGCCATAAACACCAAGACCCTCCAACAGATAAAAAGGTATATCAGTGATGATAACAATCTGGAGCATATACCTCAGCCGATGTTTATAATCGGTAGTGACGGCTCTGGAAAGTCGACCCTGCTATATCAGCTCATCGAACAGCTGGATATGGAAGGATGGGAAAACCGTGTCCACTTTTTCGACGGTAAACAATTTTTCAACAGTCAGGACATCATAGGAGCTATGGAACAAGCCTGCCAGACGACTGACCGGAGCAAAGGAGAGACTCACGATCTCAAACGCCAAATAGTTATAATAGACGATATCGACTTCTTTTTTGCCCGCAGTGATTTTAACAACCAATATGAGCTACGCAACTATCTTAACCGTGAGGAAGCCCCGCTGCTCATTGCAAGTGCGTCAAAAATAAGTGAAAATCTGGCAGATTATCAGGCACCATTTTTTGAAGGAGTAAGGGTGGTCTATGTGCCGTCGATAAAACGGATTCCCAGTATCATGGGCACAAAGGAGGAGGGTGAAAGACTGGAGAATCTGCTACAGTATCTTCCACCGGTGGTACGCTCGGTAAAAACAGCCAAAGAAATAATCGCGCTCTCAGACAATTCTGACAATGATTTGCATGAGCTCGTGAAACGTGGGGAATCGCTCTACAAACTTAAATTAGGTAATCTACCGGTCAACTCCCAGAAAATACTCTATGCCATAGCCAACTCACCGGGAGCAGCCAGCCTGTCTGAGCTCAAAGATATGACAGGACTACCCTCCGGCACACTTTCCACATATCTGCTGATGCTCGTGAAGAGCGGTGACATACACAAGACCGATACTGCGAAAAGGGGTGCCCCTTATGAAATCAACGACAAGCTGTTCAGGCTCTGGCTGTCGGGTAAATACTCTGTTCCACGGCTATAAAAGGAAACCCTTCCGGGTGGGAAGGGTTTCTTTTTTATCTGGGGCGGCCGGCAAAGGGCCGGGGGAGCATCAGCGGTAGAGGGGTTCACCGGAGGCGAGGTCGCGGAAGAGGGCGGCATAGCGCTCGGCCACTGCGAAAGCAAACCGCGCGCCCTTTTCGGCAGTGGCTGCGGAAGGATCGCCAATGCCGGTATCGTCGGTCACGGCAGTCCAGTTGCGGGGAATCCATGCCACTCCCTGACGCAGAGCTTCCGACGCGAATGAACGGCTATGACCCGGACCGGCTTCGGAGAGGTCTACGAGTTCGGGATGATAGTGCATCATCACAGAGGTTTCGAGTTCGTCGGCATGGTCGCCCGGACACTCGAAAAACTCTTTGGCCGGAGCCACCTTAAACCATTCGCTGGATGCTATGAGCATATCGGGGAGCTCTACAGCGAGGTCGCGAATCATACTCTTGAAGGTGTTGCCGCCATGTCCGTTGATAATCACCAGTGTGCGAAAACCCTGATGATAGAGCGAACGGACTATATCGGCGAGCACGGCCTCTTGGGTTGAGTGGCGGAAGTGAAGACAGAATTTCAGGTCGCGCTGTCCGGGATTCTGCGCACCGAGAGCCACCGGAGGAAGCACGCCGACATTGATGCCATAGCGCTCCCGGGCAATCATGGCCGCATCGAGAGCTATGTCGTGGGCAAGGATAGCATCGGTGAGATATGGCAGATGAAGATTATGAGGCTCGGTGGCTCCCCAGGGGAGCACGGCGAGAGCATAATCGGTGTCGCGTGTGTGGCCGTAGGGCGCCGCGGCTATGTCGAGAGTGCGGTCTGTATTCATTTCACAGGAACTGAAAGAATGTCGGCAGTACGGATACGGGGCTTGATTTCACCTCCGATGAGGAGCACAGCATCGCCGGGCACAGTGAGAGTGGACACAGCACCTGCACGGGCTGCGGCATCGGTCTGGTCAACGATGGTCCACTTGCCGCTCTTGGGGCTGAACACAGAGACCACATTGTTGAAGCGATACCACTCCACGGGGTGTGAGAGATAGTCGGGGGCCTGATTGCGGAGGGCTTCGAGGAACACGTCTTTATTGACACCGCCCATCACCATAATGTCGCCTGAGGGGAGGGTTACGGCAGTGCCGCCGCCTGTGGAAAGGGGCTGGCCGGCAGGGTCTACCGGAGCCGGGAGCGAAGTCCACTTGCCGTTGGCAGGATTGAAGCAGAGACCGTCGGTGTCGAGCGAAGGTTCGCGACCTTCACCACGTCCGGCGAAACCGCCCCAGAGGTAGAGCAGAGTCTTTCCGGTAGCGGATGAGGCGGCCAGAACCGGCTGCACACGGGGATTGCCGGGGAAACTCTTGAGCTGTTTCCATCCGGCTGCAGTGTCGGCGAGATTGAGGGCAAAAAGGGAGTTGGAGGGCTGGCCGTCAACATTGCCGCCGGCCACATAAATCTTTCCGTCGGCATAGCATGCGGCCATGTTGTCGATTGCGGCGGGAAGCGAAGGCAGCGGGGAGAGAACAGCCTTGCCGTCGGCTCCCACATTGAGCATCCACACGGTGCTGAGAGCGCCGTTGGCATCGGTGCCGCCGATAATGGCAAGGCCCTGCGGGGTGGTTACTCCGCAACCGTAGGCCATACCCTCAGGCAGATGACCGATGAGGCGGGTGGTGATGCCGGCGGGAATGGTCTCTATGGCATAAATGCCTGAGTAGAATTTCTTCTGTGCTCCCGGAGCCATAGGATTGGAGGGGAAATTGCATCCGCCGGCACGGATTACGGTGCCGTCGGCGATACCTGCATATGCAGCAGACACACCACAGTCTATACCCTCTTCTCTGTCGGGGGTTTCGGTGACTGCGATTACAAAGGTAGATGCGGGAAGCTCATCTTCGTTGACGAGGTTGGCGCGGGTGAAAGGTTGCCATGCATAGCGGGCATAGCGGGGAGTGGTGATATCCATATTCGTAAGTTTGATTCGGTTGGGGCCCACGACTGTAGCCGTGGCCGGATAATATTTGCCGTCTATTTCGGCAATCTCGAATGTGCGCAGCGGTGCGCCGTCAGAAGAGTGCATTCCTTCGCCATACTCCATGGTAAGCTCGATGGTGCCCGGCGCAGTGCGCTCGGCTTTGACGGGAAGCGGACCGGAAGGGGTGACTTGGGTCATGCTGTAGACTCTATTGAGTGCCTGCCGGGCAAAACGTTCGCCCACAGGGCGCTTATTGCGGGGATGAACATCGAGCGAGTCGCCCCAGTCGGAGGTGACAACCATAGCCGAATTGGGAATCTCTGATGCGAGCAGACGCTGACTGTTGCGGAACACAGGCCACGACGGACGGTCTATGGAACTGAGCTGGGCGAACACAAACGGGAGTTCCGGCTGCTGCCAATAGTTGCGCCAGCTCTCCACGAGGAGGCGGAAGAGACCTTCATGAACCTCGATATTATGGGCATTAGACTCACCCTGATACCAGATGACTCCGGCCACCGGGAAGGCTCCGAGAGGGCGGATGCCGGTGGAGAAGAGATAGGAGGGCTCATAGGGGTGACGGCGCAAGGGATTGGCGAGGCCGGTGTTTTCGCCCGCTCTCTGCTGCACCCACGGCTGCAGATAGTCGTTGCGGCGCCAGTTGAGAAGAACCTCCGGCATACCGTTCTCAAGAGTCTCCACATCTACCCAGGCTTCAGTGCCCGAACCGCCGATAGCATTGCATATCACTCCGACGGGCACATTGAGAGAGTCGCGGAGAGATTTTGCGAAATACCATGCCACGGCCGAGAAATCGGAAGCATTCCGATAGCTGGAGGGCTTCCACTCGGCAGGTTTATAGTAGACGAGCTTGTCAAGGCTGTCTTTATCGGCCTCAGACCATTCGCGAGAGTTGGTGATGACTCTGGGCTTCATGTTGAAAAGACGCAGACCGGGGTCGGCAAACATGGCCGAATCAGCCTTGAAGGTGACAGTCTGATGGTTCATAAACTCCATGTTGCTCTGTCCGGAGGCAATCCAGACCTCACCTACGGCCACATTGGAGAATCGGCGCTCGGTCTTGCCGTCGGTCACGGTCATCACCAGCCCTTCGGCCTCTTTCATCGGAGGAAGGGTGAGGGAGAAGTTGCCGCGATTGTCGGTCAGAGCCGAAGCGGTGTTTCCACCCAGGGTGGCTGTCACAACGGCTCCGGCATCGGCATGGCCGTTGACTGTGATGGGACGATAACGCTGGAGCACCATATTGTCGCCAAACACCTCCGGGAGCTGAAGGCCGCCGTAGTTGCCTGTAATGGCTTTGCGGACAGTCTCGGCAAGCACGGTGGCACCGTTGGCATCGGGATGAATGCCGTCGATGAGCAGATTCTGCCGGTCGATGAGCGGTGTGGAGAAGTCTATCACCTCCACTCCCTTGAGCTCACCCACACGGTCGATGGCATCAATCACGAGTTTGCGCCAGTCGCGTGTGCCCGATCTGAAACGATAGTGTTTGGCAGACAGAGGGGTGAGACGCGCTATGAGTATGCGCATATCCGGATTAACTTCGCGCAGAGAGTCGATTATGGCAGAGTAGTTTTCCACAAACTGATCGCCATAGTCGGGCCAGTCGCGTGGGTCGGTATCGTTGACCCCGAGATGGATAACCGCGATGTCCGGCCGGAAAGCGAGAGCATCCTTCCACTCCGGAAGGCGCACATAAGGATTATGCCCCTTAAATAGCAACGTAGCTCCAGAATGGCCGAAATTGCCCACTTCATATCCGGGGCCGAGCATGCGGCCAAGCTGCGCCGGATAGTTCATGGTTTCTCTCGGCTCCACCAGGAAGCCGAAAGTGATACTGTTGCCTATACACGCCACTTTCACGGGACGTGTATTTTCGGCAAAAGCCGCCATAGTCATCGTGAGAATGACCGCAGCGGCTATAAAAAATCTTTTAATCATGGGATAGAAAAGAAAAGCCGGGACACACCCTGCACTTATCAGGGAATGTGTCCCGGCAAAATAAATTACTTGGCAAGAATATTGTCGATAATCATCTGGCTCTTGATCATCATGCGCGGAATATGGAACGGCCCCTTGAAGAGGTTGCCTTTGGCGGGCTGAGCCACCGAACCGTCGCGATGAAGATAACCGAACCATTCGCCATAGACCGGATCGGGCAGGAACTCATAGGTCCAGTCGTTGACGAGACGATGCATCTCAAGATAGCGGGTGTCGCCTGTGGCCTCATACGCATAGAGAGTGGCGATGATAGCCTCTGTCTGGGGCCACCAGAACTTCATGTCCTGCGAATAGTCTTGAGCGGGGAATCCCTTGCAGTCGCGGAAGTTGATAATACCTCCAAACTCGTTGTCCCAGCCCCACTCCCAGCTCCAGTCGAGAATCTGGAGGGCCATATCCTTGATTTCCTTACCAAACCCTTCGTCCCAGCCGCGATATTTGGCTTCTTCGAGAAGGAACCATGCAGTCTCGATGCAGTGGCCGGGATTGATCACGCGGCCATTGATAGTGTCGATAAGCTCTCCTTCGGGAGTGACCATTTCAAGAAGGGCCTTAAACTCGGGATGGATGAAGTAGTCGCGGATGGCACTCACGGAGCGGTCAATCTGCTCATTGAGCACCGGATCCTGAATGACCTCGCGGATGCGCGATGCGGTGTTGATGAGAATCATCGTCACCGAATGGCCGATAGCCTTCTGAGTGGGAAGATATTTGGGTTCGAGGATGCCGGGAGTGGTGATGAACCGCTCTATGTCCTTGAAAAGCGCGAGCGACTTTTCGGCATAAGCGCGGTTGCCGGTGGCGAGGGCATACTCCGACATTGCGATTGCAGCGAAGCATTCGGAGAACACATAACGGCGCTTGCGCAGGGGCTTGCCGTCGGCAGTCACCTCGAAATACATGCGTCCGTCTGAGTCGAAACAGTATTTTTCAATGAAATCGATGCATGAGCGCGCCATATCGAGATATTCGGGGCGCTTCTCCACATTGTTGTAGGCGAAAGAATAGACGAATGCGCAGCGTCCCTGGAACCATACAGATTTGGTGGAGTCCATGAGACGACCCTCGCGGTCCACACAGGTGTAGACTCCTCCGTTCACCTTGTCAAGACCATGGTTGAGCCAGAAAGGGAGAATGTCGCCGGTGAGGTCGCGCTGATAGCGTTCGCGCCACTCTTTGAGATATTTGTCAGTGTCGAGTGTCCACATAGGGAGTTAGAATCAGAATTTATTGCAACGTTCGAAGAAATTGATTGCCTCAAGCTCAGCTTTCATGGCGGCTTCTTCTTCGTCGGTCATATTGCGGAAGGGTGTGCGGTTGGGGCCGAGGTCGAGTCCGATGAGCTTCATGATGCGTTTGCCTCCAACGATGTTGCCACGGTAGTGACAGATAACGTTGATCACATCCTGAGAGAAGTTCTGCTTCTCGCGTGCGGTCTCAAGGTCGCCTTTTTCCCAGGCTTCGATGATGCCCACGAGTTCGCGGCCGTTATAGTTGGTAGTGCCGCCGATACCACCCTGGGCACCTCCCTGTGCGAGAGAGGGAAGGATGGTTTCGTCCTGACCGTGGAGCATATCAAACTTGCCGTCCTTATAGAGGCGGCACTGGTTGTATTCATAGAGGCTTTCGTAGGTATATTTGATACCGGCGAAGTTGGGGATGCGTCCGTCAACAGCCTTGAGGAAGTCTACCATCGGGAGGAAAGCACCGTTGAAAGCGGGGATATGATAGTAGTAGAAGGGAAGTTCGGGAGCTGCGGCAGCAATCTCCTCGCAGTATTTCACGAGCTCTTCCACACGACCCACCTTGGGGAAGGGGGGAGCCATCGCACCGATACCCCATGCGCCGATTTCGGCAGCGTGGCGTGCGAGTTCCTTGGCTTCGCGGAGCGAGCAGCTGCCCACATGGACGATAACCTTGAAGTCTTCGGGCACAGCCTTCACCCAGGCTTCGGCCAGACGCTTGCGTTCGTCGGTGGTGAGCATATAGCCTTCGCCGCTCGAACCGTTGATAAACACGCCTTTAAGGCCGTTTTTCTTCAACATCGCAGCATAGGCGGGGATGGGCTCCAGATTGATGTCGCCGTTGGGGAGCATCGGGGTGAAGGGAGCGTCGATAAGTCCTTTGATTTTTTCCATATCAATGAGTATTATATGGGTGAATATTCTATTTTCTGAATTACAGGTTCTGATAGTATGTGAAACGGTAGCAGACGGAAGCATCAGGCTTCGATAGTCTCTGCGGCGAGATTGTCGGCCGAGATGGCTTCTTCCTGATCTTTGTCGTCAAACTTCGGGCGAAGCAGGGTGAGCTGAAGCACAAGGGCAATAACAAGGATGCCGCCCATGAGCGCGAAACACATGCCAAGACCCACCGATGCGGCGAGATTGCCGAGAAGCTGGGTGGTGATAGCGCCCATTATCACACCGAGGGAGTTCATGAAGCCATAGGCCATGGCGCGCTGACGCGACGACACAAACTGGCAGAGAATGGGCATATTGTTGGAGTCGAACATGCCGTAGCCCACACCGAAGAAGAGGCCGGCGAGCACCGAAAGCCAGGCATTGTGGGCGAGGCCGATAAGCACGAGAGCCGGAATCATGAGAGCGAGACCGATGGCGGAGGTGTAGATGCGTCCGCGCACATTGCGGCGCACCCATTTGTCGGAAATCGGACCGCCTATCATCACACCTATGAAGCTGGCCACAGAGATGGTGAGAGTGGCCATCGGGCCGGCCCAGTCCATAGAGATGTTGAGATTATCATGAAACAGGGTGGGGAGCCAGTTTTTGGTGGCCCATCCGGGGATAGAGCTCGATGCGAAGAAGAAGAGGATAACCCAGAAGGCCATGGTGGAGAACACCACCGCAAACGACTGGAGCACCGACTCCTTGCGGACTGTGGGAGAGGATGCGGTCTTGACAGCGGGTTTGGCCGCTCCGCGGTTTTTCTTCTCGTGGAGGAGGAACATCAGCACCACGGCATAGGCCACGCCGATAATGCCGAACCAATGGAAGGTGGCCTGCCAGGACCATGTGGTGGCCACAAGGGAGCCGAATCCGCCGAGAGCCTGACCGCAATAAAGACCGGTCATGTGGAGACCGATTGCAAGGGAACGTCCCTTGCCGGTGAAAAAGTCGGCTATGAGAGAGAGAGCCGAGGGAATATAAAGAGCCTCGCTGATGCCCATGATGCCGCGCAACCACATAAGCTGATGAAAATCATTGCAATAACCCATAGCAAATGTGACAGCACTCCACACTCCGAGAGAACCCACGATAAGCACCTTGCGGCTCACACGGTCGGCCACAGCACCCGAAAACGGGCTGGCCACACCATAAACCCACAGGAATATGGCCATAAGCGCACCGAATGCCTCGGCATTCTGAAGAGCGGGGATGTCTAACGCGATGTTCTGCTGCATGGTTGACAGCATCTGCCTGTCCATGTAATTGAGCAGGGCTACAACCCAAAGGAGGCCAACAACCACCCATGGATAGAATTTCTTCTCTTGGAGTGTCATGATATTAAGTAAGTTTTGCAAATCAGGTTAATGATTTCCGGATTGGTATTTATCTACGCAAAGGTATGTAATTTTTATTTGAAAAAGATGTAAATTTGCGATAATATTTAATCTCGACAGAAAAAAAACTATAACAATGGAGAATTTCACCTATTGCACGCCCACACGATATGTGTTCGGACGCGGCGCTGAGCTCAAAGCCGGCGAAGAGGCCGCCGACATCGGAATGAAGAAAGTTCTGGTGGTGTATGGCGGAGGCTCGGCAGTGAGATCCGGTCTGCTCAAGAAAGTGACCGACAGCCTCATCGAGGCCGGCATTGCTGTGACTGAGCTTGGCGGAGTGCAGCCGAATCCTGTGGACACCCTCGTCTATGAGGGCATAGATATTTGCCGCCGCGAAGGGATAGACTCTCTGGTGGCCGTAGGGGGCGGATCGGTGATAGACACCGCCAAGGCTATAGCTCTGGGAGTGCCCTACGAGGGCGATTTCTGGGATTTCTTTGCCGGAAAACTTCCTGCCACGGTGGCTCTGCCCATCGGAGTGGTGCTCACAATTCCCGCCGCCGGCAGCGAGGGCTCGGGCAACTCGGTGATAACCAAGACCGACGGAATGCGCAAGATAAGCCTGCGCACAGAGACCGCTCTCCGTCCGAAATGGGCTCTGCTCAATCCGGAGCTCACATTCACCCTACCTCCGTTTCAGACGGCATGCGGCATTGCCGACATGATGGCCCACATTATGGAGCGCTATTTCTCCACCACCCCCGATGTGGAGATCACCGACCGTGTGGCCGAGGGGGTGCTGAAAGCAATCATAGAGGAGGCGCCCAAGGTGATGGCCGACCCCTGCAACTATCAGGCAAGGGCAAACATAATGTGGAGCGGCACTCTGGCCCACAACGGCATCTGCGGCACCGGAAGGAGAGAAGACTGGACGTCTCACGGCATGGAGCATGAGATAAGCGCCCTCTACGGAGTGGCCCACGGGGCGGGTCTGGCAGTAGTGTTTCCTGCGTGGATGAGCTATATGGCAGACCATCAGCCGGAGAAGATAGCTCAATACGGGCGCAGAGTGTTTGGGGTGGAATCTCACTCAGATTCGGTGGCCGCCCACGAAGCTGTAGACTGCCTGAAGGGCTTTTTCAGCAGTCTCGGGCTGCCAATCACATTTGCAGAGCTCGGGGTGCCGGACCCTGACATCGCCACCCTCGTGAAGAAGCTTCACGAGAACAAGGGTGAGGCCATAGGAGGCTACCGCACTCTAAAGGCCGCTGACACAGAAGAGATATATCGCCGGGCACTTTGAGGCATAATATCGAGATAGAAAGATACCGTGCGGAGATGGCTGCTGAGTGGGACCGATTCGTGTCCTGCTCCAGGCAGCCATCTTTTCTTTTCAAGCGGGCATACATGGACTATCATGCCGACCGCTTCGCCGACTATTCGCTCGTGGCGCGCCGCAGAGGGAGCATCATGGCTGTTCTTCCTGCGGAAAGAGACGGCAAAAGAAATATCGTGACATCACACCGGGGACTGACTTACGGAGGATGGATCACCCCACAGCGCCACTTCAATGCGGCCACGATGCTCAGTGTGTTTGAGCGCGCCATAGAATTCATGCGGCGCGACAACGCGGAGAGCCTCATCTATACCCCCATACCCTACATCTACACCGTTCAGCCGGCTGAAGAAGACAGATATGCGCTGTTTTGCCTCGGAGCCAGGCAAACAGGATGCGGACTCAGTTCGGCCATCAGGCTCCACTCTCCCGCCCCGCTCAACGAATCAACCCGTCAGGCCACCACACTTGCCCGGCGCAACGGCGTAGAAGTGGCCGAATCGGTGGAATGGAGCGTCTTTTGGCAGATGCTCACAGTGTGTCTGGCAGAGCGCCACGATGTGAAGCCCACGCATTCGCTTGAAGAAATGCTGCTGCTGAGAGAGCGCTTTCCAGAGAATATAAGGCTATTCATGGCATATGCCGGCGGCTGTCCGGAAGCTGGGGCGGTGGTCTATGTGACCCCACAGGTGGTCCACACCCAATATATGGCCACCACTCCTAAGGGGAGGGCTATCAAAGCTCTGGCGCTTCTGATAAGAGTGCTTGCAGAGCGTTTCGCCCCCACCCACCATTATCTCGACTTCGGAGTGTCGACCGAAAACTCAGGAAGAACCCTCAACCGCGGCCTGCTGCTGCAGAAAAGCGGTCAGGGAGGGCTCGGGGTGGCATGCCCGGTGTTTGAACTGGGTATATAAGTCAACACAGAGTTTATCTTACACTAGCACTACCGACACCTCTTATATATAATAACTGGGACAAGAGAAAGAATTGTCGTAGTAATTACAAACGCACTATATTGCAGAATCTCATTCTTTATAGACTGAAATAAATTAAGTGAGATAAAGCTATAAACGAACATTTGACATAAAAAAATCTCATATGACATTGGACCCAAATCAGTCAACCATTTAACTATGGTTTTGTCATTATACTTATAATAAATTTTTTTAAGCAGAAGAAAGAAAAAAACGGTATAGAAATAACCCAACCAATTATGGCCTTTCCATTGATTAAAGAAGAATGGTCTAAAATCGATATCAGAGTAATTACTTAGAATAAGAAAGATGGCACTAATACCTGCTAAAAATACTACACCTTTAGATAAACTTATACTATTCCTTTTTACTATACATCCCAAATACAACAAAAACAAATATCGGTAAAAAGAAAGTCTGTAGATTGCAGGATTAACATTAACCAGTGAGCTAATGAGTTCCAATATAATACATGTCACCAAAAAAATAGTGCATGATGTTTTTGCAGAAAACCGTGTCGTTACAATAGCAATCACGGGTAGAAATACCCATGCTTGCAGATATAGCCATGGATAATATGATCCAGGCCCAATTCCTCCTGATACTATTAGTCCTTTATAATTTATTCTCCCATCAACCAAAAAACTCAAGGCAACTATTCCCTCATCATTTACCCCCCCCCAGCTAATTATTTGTATAATAACAACTTGTATAATTGTCATCATTAGAAAAGGCTTAAAAATCCTTTTCATCATTTTCACCATTGAGCTTTTTGAGAAATAAGATTCAATCGTTTTACCTCGCTCAAAACTCCCATATGTAAGATATGCACTAACAAATAAGAATAAAGGGACAGCTTGTCCTATCCATAACACTGAACCGATGTAGTAATTTGGCATGTTATGCAACAGAACCACAGCCAATGCCGCAAATCCTTTAACAAAATCTAAGGAACAATCTCGTTTAACTAGTATCATGTTATTTATTTTATTATCTTTGCATAAAACTATACAAAATTAATAAAATGAATAAGACGTACCAATTAATGACGCATATACGCATCGTTTTAACATTTTTTGCGTCTATTTTTTTCGTGTCTTGTTCAGACGATGAATCAGATATGACTAATATAATATCCGATTATATTATATTTTCTCATCATTATGATTCTGTCCCTATAAATCCTTGTAAACTTTCCTCTCACGAATTGAATGATAAGAACTCGATTTTATTTGAACATGATGTGTTTTTGCAGGACTTATCATTTACAACTGAATTTGAACCAGCAACTGATGAACCACTGATAATTGAAGCTGGAAAGACTGATGGTTTCATAAGAATAGAAGGAGCAACAATAAACCTTTACAAATTTCATTCTTCCAACGGAATTAAGTTAAATGAGTGCATAAACCTAATCACTCCTTTGGCAAAAGGAATTCGATATAAAATTGGTTTTCATAAGACCCTTTACGGAGTCAAATTCTTCTTAAAAGGAGAAAACCTTGATTTTGAACGATGGTATGACATTGATGAGGATTTTATGCAAAATCGATTGTCTGGAAATCCATTTTTTACTATTGAATCTGGCTCTGTTACTGTCTATAAATCTGTATTGAGTTCTGATTATAAAGAAAACGCAAAAGTAATGGTCATAGGTGATTCATTTATAGAGGGAATGGCTTCTATTCAATATGGATACCCTATTAATAGTAGATGGTGTGCTCAATTAGCCGAAGCGATAACACCTAATAATTGCATTATAGATGGTCGTGGTGGAGAAGTCGTATGTGACCAATGGTTTAAAAGATTAGAACTAGAGTGTTCATGGTTCTCACCAGAATATACTATTATTAGTATGGGAACTAATAATTATTCGAGAGTTGATGAATATAAGATTTATATGAGACAGGCTATAGATTTGCTAAAAACTAAAGGAATCAAGCCCATACTAGTAACAGTAACTCCCCGATATGAAATAGCAGACTCTCCCTCTCCGAGTGAGATAAATGAGTGGATTAAGAATAGTGGAGAACTATATATTGATATTAATAAGGCTATTATAAACCCAGAGAATCCTTCCAAATGGAAAAATGGATTTATCTTACCAGACGGAATTCACCCCACTGTTGAAGGCTATAAGGCTATGTTCGAACGACTCAAAGAAGATTGCCCATTCCTTTTCTAAGACAAAAACTACACGTTTTAATTCTTGTTAAACAAATTCAGAATAATGCTTTCTTAAGATTTTTCTATAAATATCATCCACATTTATAGACTCTTCAAATTCCCTACTTTCCGGGGGTTGTGGGGACCCAGATGTAGAGGCGGTCGGAGGGACGGATTTTTTCGGGGACCGGGATTGAGAAGCTTTCGCCCTTTACGGCTTTATCCACCGATTTCAGCCCCACTCGGATTTCGCTGACCGTGAGGATGAGTGCTCCGGTGGTCGGACCGGTAATCACTATCTCGTCACCCACATGGAGCTCTCCGGCCTCCATCAGAAATTCGCCCACACCGAGGCGGCTGAAATAGCGGATGCCCTTGGCGGCATAGTGCTTCACCCGGGTGGCCGATGAGCCATATTTCTCTGACCATTCGCCCAGACGGCGCCCGAGATAGTAGCCGTCCCAGTAACCGCGATTGAACACCTTGGCCAGATTGCCCTCAATCTCCTCAACGAGCTGAGGGGTGAATGAGCCGTTGCAAAGAGCGCGGAGCGCACGATCGTAGGCGCTCACCACCGTGAGCACATATTCAGGGCCGCGGGCACGGCCCTCGATCTTAAGCACCCTCACGCCGGCCGCCACCATGCGGTCTATAAAGGGAAGGGTCTTGAGGTCTTTGGGAGAGAGGAGGTATTTGTTTTCCACATCTATCTGATCGCCCGTCTCGCGGTCGGTGAGAGTGTAGGCACGGCGGCAAATCTGAGTGCAAGCGCCGCGATTGGCCGAGGAGTTCATCTCATGGAGGCTGAGATAGCATTTGCCGCTCACAGCCATGCAGAGCGCACCGTGGCAGAACATCTCAATCTGCACCGGGCGGCCGGCCGGCCCAAGAATAGGCTGAGAGATAATCGCCTCATGAATCTCCGCCACCTGATCGAGACTCAGCTCGCGGGCGAGCACAACGGTGTCGGCAAACTGAGAGTAGAATCTCACCGCCTCCACATTGCAGATATTGGCCTGGGTGGAAATATGCACCTCCACTCCGCGCGACCGCGCATAGAGAATGGCGGCGAAATCAGCCGCTATAATGGCCGAGAGCCCGGCCTCGGCTGCCGCGTCGATTATGGCGCGCATAGTGGCGAGGTCGGAATTGTAGATTTCCGTATTGACGGTGAGATAGGTCTTCACACCGGCTTCGCGGCAGATGGCCGCAATCTCGTGGAGGTCGGCTATGGTGAAATTGGCCGAGGAGCGTGAACGCATGTTCAGCCCCTCCACTCCGAAATACACAGCGTCGGCTCCGGCGCTGATTGCGGCCCGGAGCGACTCGAAGCTCCCGGCGGGAGCCATTATTTCAAATTCGTTGCGATTCATGTCGCAAAGTTAGGCATTTTCCGTGGAATGTCAGTAGAAGCGCGGAGTGATAACCGGAATGTCGGGAGCGGAAGATGAGATAGTGGCTGCAAGCGAGCGCAGAAGGGAGGCTGCGCTCGAAGAGAGGGAGGCTGCCAGAGAGCTGTCGGCCGATGCATAGGCGCGGGTCATCACCCTGAGGGCTAAGAGGTGTTCGATTGCAAGCCGCAACTGTTGAGCCGACTGCGGGTTGCCGTCTATGGTGAGCTGAAGTAGCTCGCCGTCTGATGATATGTCGGCACTCACCGCCAGCGGCCCGAGATCTGTGCAGATAGAGGCAAATGCGGCCGTTATAAGAGTGCGGAGCGCATCGGTGGAGTCGGATGTGAGCGGAGCGGGGGTGGAGGGCTGCAGATGATGACGCAGAGCCGATTCGGCAAGGATTTCAGCGCAGATAGCACTGAGCGAAAGGGATATGGTAAACATTAGATATTAGAGATGAGTGATAAATGACGGATAGACAGCAACCTATCGGAGAATGAGCTGGCCGGCAGCCGAATTGGGCAGAAGGGGGCGGCGGAGCGGTGTGTGGCTGCGCAGGGGCCGGGCGGAAAGATGAGGCGCCACGCTTTGAGAATGGCGGCGAGCCGCGCTGCCACGTCGAAGTGTGGCAAAAAGCTTCCGGGCAGTGTCGGGAGCGAGAAAGAATGATGATGCCGGCCCGGCAAGCACCCGGCTGAGAGCGGCGCCCATCTTCAATCCGGGTGTGCGCTCCATGAGGGTCTTCACTTTTCCGGCTATCTCCTCACGGCGCCGCTCGATCGGGCTACCGGAGTGATGCGGAGATTGCGAGGGGTCTGAACCCAGAGTGTTGCGCGATGTGATCATGCCCCTGCGCCGTTCGCTCAGCATACGTCGGGCATATTCATAGGTGAGATAGTAGGATGGAGCGGGAGAGTTGGCCGCCATGCGCGCAACCTCGGCTGCCGTGAGGTCTGTGCGCCGCTGGCCGGCGAGCACCCTGCGGCAGGCTGCGAGAAAATCGCGGTCGCGCAGAGTGGCGAGATTGCAGGAAGATGGATGTTGCATAGTCATAAAAAATAAAAGTTGGCATTCTGTTGGCAAATTTACAACCCTGCATGGGCAAAATGCAATACCATCACAGTTAAGATTGCTTAATGAGGCGATTTCTTTCCTCTACAAACGAATCGAATGATTCGAGCAAATCGATGAGCGCGGTGGTGGCATTGCGGGTGCGCGCATCAAAGAGCGCAGCCGAGGTGTTGGCCGTTACCTCACGCCCCTGAATCGCACCGTTCACACCCGAAATCTGCTCGAAAAGCTTCATCTCCATAGATAGCAGGGAGGCTGCTCCGCAATCGCCTGACGAACCGCTCACCTGCATGGGGCGGAGATTTGTGTCGGCAGTGTCAAAAGGAATCACCGCTCCCGGAATGCTCCACGCTGCCGCAATGTCGGGAAGCCTATATCCGGGTGGGAGTGCGCGCAGCGGAAAGAGCAGAGCTCCCTTGGCGCTGACACCGAGCATGGTGTCGAGCATAGTGATGAGACGGTTTATGGTGCGCTGCTGATCTATGACATCTTCCACAAACGGATGAATCTCTCCGTCGGTCATCGGATAGAGTTTCACGGCAAATGGGTGGCCTCCGTGGGGCCACGGGGAGTCGTAGCTGTCGAGCAGTTCGCCTGTGGGAGCGAGCCAGCGGCAGTGCCATCTCACGGTGTCGAATTCTCTGAAAGCAATGCGCGCCTCTTCGGCCCTCCCGCGGTTTTCCTTCTCAATCCGGGGGGCGGCCGACGCCGGAAGCAGGAAGCCTCCCCACTCCACCGGGTCATAGCAGCGGATCATATAAGCCGGCTTTCGAGCGTCCAGAGCTCAATGGCGCGGCATCTTCCCGCCGGTGCCGAAAGAAGAGATGCGGCCACCGACTGCATATCGACCGACGCAAACAGCCGGGGCTCCACTCCTGAATAGATGCGCTCCACTCTTTTGCGCCGTGAGCCATCCTCGCCCCCGAACCTCACCATCGCCTCGCGCATGCTCATATCGTGGGCCATACCGACTACCTCCATATCGCAACCGCGCGGGTCTGTGGCAGGCGAAAAGAAAAATCGCGACGGACTCACGAGGTCTACCCATACACCTGTGCCACCCATACGCCTCTCGGTCACAACCCTCTGCACCGCACACCCCGATATGAGAAACTCTTCGAGGGTGCGAGCATCAAGCTCATCGAGATGGTTGCGTCGGGCTATTGCCGTGTCGGTGCCACCATGAGAGGGAGCCATGTCGCGCCGCCAGAGGCCTATGACAGTCTTTACCATCTGCCGGATAAGATTGTTGGTGAGCGGGCGATGACCACATTTCTCGGCATAAGCACCTTCGGTGAGCGCCACACCATCGGGCGAGGTGATTATATCGTCCCACTGCCGTCCATAGGTGTAACGCTTATAGCGCTGACGGTTGGCGCGGAACGGAGCGGTTGATTGCCAGGCAGAGAGAGCGATTTCGAGGGGTGATGATTGCATAACTGTTTTTTATGCAAAGATACTCCCCTCCACTCCTCTTCCGGCTGCTAATTTCCCCATCCGCCCCCAAAACCGGATGAACTCCGCTCAGTCCGCAAGGCGGAGCACTTCGAGATTGGAATTATCCACACAGTTCATAAACAAATCGTTGCAATCCAAGGCTATCGGATGGAGGTACTTTCTGGGATGATCTATAAAGGTGCGTGAATCACCGCCCAATTTGTCGTAAACATACACATATCTCTTATCCCTATTTACAGCAAATCCAACCACAAACCATCGCTCATTTTCCTGAATATACATAGGTTGAATCGGAAAATCCTGCAATTGGACAGCCCAGTCATTGCTGTGAGCCATTTTCGACATCTTCTCGTCGTCCCACCAAAGGTTGCCGAAATCAAGTTCATATCGGGGATAAGCTTTACCGTCTTTCAAAGTGTAGACATATCGTTCGAATGAGGGAGTGAAAATCCATTCGTTTGCAGAAATGCGAACAAGAGGACGAATACCCGACGCATAGATACCTTTAAGATGTTCGGGAATAGGGAGGACAGTAACCAGAGAGTCCGGTCGGCCGCCGGGAGGAGCCCAGCCCAATTTGATATCATCCATCATGCCATCAAAATTACTGAAATCAACCCACATATCACCCGCGTCTGAAATTGATGCCGCAAGCGAGTAGACCGGGCACTTAACCGTGCGAACAAAATCGCCATTCTTATCAATTATAAAAATACCGCACAGACCGTCATCAAAAGCGCTCAGCTCAGTATCAGTTACATTCAGATTTCTAAGTACCATAAAATCCTCCGGACCCTGACCGGTGGAGGTGTAGGCAAATATCTGGGAGCCATCACGCCGATAGGCATAAAAGCCCGGAGCTTTACTGCTGTCTATGGCAAAGATGGTGTCACCTCTCACCTCCACACATGACGGCACTCCGATAAAATATTCTGTCGTGTCCGGGAACTCTATCGTTTCAACCACAGGCAGCGACTTTATAGGCAATGCGCCCGAAGTTGAGATTTTCAGCCTCTTGCAGGGTGGAATCTCCCGCTCAACTGTATCGACAGGAATAGAGGCTACAGGGGCAGCACCCTCCGCACGCTTTTCCTTATTTCCTGAACAAGATAGCAGGAGGGCAAGCCCTCCCACAATCATTGCTTTTGTGATCGCTCTACGATTTTTCATTTTCTCCAACTCCGCTAAAATTTTAATTTTCACAAAAGTAGTGCAAAAAAAATAATAGCGCAAGTGACCTATATATTAAATTCTCTTTAGCCAAGGCAACACAAAAGCCTATGCTATCCAAAAAGGGCAGCATAGGCTGTAGAGAGCCGGGGGCTCCTCCGGCTATCGCGAGGCAAGCCGACTGAGAATGTGGTGTTCGAGGGGCTGGGTGAGCGGATAGAGTCCGTCGGGCGGAAGAGCAATGGCAAGGAGAGCGAGGAGAGAGGGCGCGAGATTGCGCGGCGGAGTGTAGAGGGTGAGTTTTCCCGCCGGCTCCACTACGGCCACAGGGCGGACGGTGCCTCCGCGGCTGAACGGGTTGTCTTGAGCCAGAGCCACTGCTGTCCCGGCCTTAACAATGGTGGCATCCCTACCCCAGCCGGCCATTCTGACCGACACCGGACGAAGACATCGCGGGGGCAGAATGAGTGTGGCCGGCTGGCCGGGGAGAGGATTGGAGAGAACTGCCTCCGGAGTGAGATCTGTGAGGGGCAATTCAGACGGATCGAGCGAGATGAGGCCGTCGATATAGGCATCGGCCACCTGGAGCTCCATGCGCCGGAGCGCACCGGGAGAGTCGGTGCGGCTCACGGACTCATCTACCGGCTCCATAAACAGCAGCCGGCGGAGTCGGGCTATGAGCTCTGACTCAGAGAGGGTGTAGGAAAAAGCAGGCATCGGCATGGGGTGTCAGGATAGTCAGGCAAGAGTCACACGCACATGCGACTTCGGATGGCGCAGCGCCATGCAGCTTGCCTCGGTGGCCACGACGGCTTCGGTGTTGCGCACCCCGGAGCTCTTGAGGTCTATACGCTCCACACGGAAGGGAAGATGCACGTATTTAACCAGATATTCGGGGTCTATCACGAAACCGTCGTCGGCATGGTCGCACTGGTCGAACACCTCGGAATGAACCACATAGAGAGTGCCAAACTTAGAGCGGAGTTCGTTGAAGTCGATTCCCCAGCGGGTAACGGTGTCGCCGGCCGAAACCACACGGGTGTAGTCGAGCTTATTCAGGCGGGCTATCAGCTCGCTACCGGCCAGAAGAATCTTGCGCCGCGAACCGGCACGGTCGCCTGTAAAGGCAAGGCGCATGAGATCTATCAGAGTGTCTTGGCCGAAGGCAGCCGCTGAATAGGAGAAATCTGTTTCGGCCTGATGCCATATGCCGCCGGTGAAGAGCACTTCGTCTGATGCTCCCGGAGCCTGAATGCGCGCCCGCACCCCGAAGAGAAAACTCTTCTCCATGCCGAGACGCATATCCATGATGGCCACCTCTTCCTGGTCGCTGAAACTCCAGCCCACCTCTTTGGCTGCAAGGCGGGTGAAGGTGCCCTGTTCGATCTGAGCCTTGAATATCTGACAGTAGTTTTGAGCTTTTTGCGGAAGAGCCTCAAACTGAGAAGTCTGCACATCAAGCTCTGCCGCAGCTCTGCCCATCCTCACGAGAGTGCGTCCACGGAGGTCGGTGTCAATGCAGCCCTTCACCCCATCCTCGTCGGCACCGTTGAGAGCTATCACGCGAAAAGTGTTGCGCGCCTCGGTGCGGTCTGTCACATAAAGAGTCACGGGGCCGTTTGTGCCCGACGAACCGACTATGAGGAGAGTGTCTGTAGGGGCTATCACTCCTATTGAGTCGACACTGATTGTGTAGAGCCTGTAACCGTCGGGGTGAAGTTCATCGAGAATTTCGGGCGAACCGGTTATCTTCACCGTCTGAGCCTTGGTGTCTACCGAGTAATATTCCACCACCATCGACGAAGAGTGGCGCGCTCCGATCATGCGCGAAATCTGGTCTACAGGAGTAGCCATCGGGCGGATACGCACCACTCGCGAATCGATTTCATTTCTCAGAAGTTCGGGTGAGGTTTCGCGTATGGCGGGGGTGGTGAGAGGGCCGTCGGTCACATGTCGGCCGCCCGACTGACCTGCTACGAGTGTGTTCATATACTGTAAGTTTTTTTGGTGATTAGTGAAAAGTTTGATCGGTGGGCGGGGCTTAGTCCCATACTGCGGGCCGGATGCGGGTCAGGAAATCATCGCCTATTTTCATAGTCTCGCGAGCGGATGCGCCGTCGTTCTCCACTCGTCTTGGGTTGCCCCAGAGGGGTGTTTCCGGCAAGGAGGATTGTTGCATCTCTCGGCGTGCGCGGCGATATCCTCGCTCCTCGGCTTGCGAAAGCAGCTCCATGAGGCGTGAGGCGGTGAGAGCATCAGCCTCCGAAAGCCTCTGAGGCGAGGAGGCGGGTGGATTGTCGGTTGAAGAAGCTGGGGCGGTTGGCTCGGGAGAGGTTGAGTCGGTATGAGGGGATGCAGGGGTCCCTTCCGGCTGCAGGGAAGTTGCTTCGGGGGTTGGCTGATTCAGGTCTTGTTCCATAAATAAACTCTGGTTGATTAGTGTTCACACTGCAAAATTATAGCCATGCCGAGGCGAAAAACTGCTAATTTCCCCGTTGCTGCGACATAACGAAACTTAAATGACTAATTTTGCAGCATGAAACCGAATATAATCACCATAGAAGAAGCTGCTTCTACCAATACACTCATGACAGAGACCGACCGCACCACCGCGCTGCCCCACGGCACAGTGATGGCCGCCGTGAGTCAGACAGCCGGACGCGGCCAAAGGGGCAACAGCTGGGAGTCGGCTCCGGGCATGAATATCACCATGTCGGTGATGCTCCGCCCTGAGGGGGTGGAAGCCTCCGGCCAGTTTGCTCTCAGCGAGGCTGTGGCTCTCGGGGTGGCTCTTGCCATTGAGCGGGCCATGGGAGGAGTGGTGCGCATCGAGGTGAAATGGCCCAACGATATATACGCGGGCAACATGAAGCTCTGCGGCATCCTGATAGAGAATGCTCTCTCAGGCAACAGAATAGTGAGGTGTGTGGCCGGAGTGGGTGTGAATGTAAATCAGACCCTCTGGCTGAGCGATGCTCCCAACCCTGTGTCGATGGCATCGCTTGCCGGACGGGAGTTTGATACCGGCGCACTCACAGAGCAGATTGCCACCGAACTACTTGAAAGGGTGGCTCAGACCTCCACCCCTGAGGGACGGGCCGAACTCCATGAGCAATATATCTCTCGGCTGTGGAGGGGCAAAGGGTTCCATCTCTGGCGCGAAACCGGATCGGGGCGCAAGCTTGAAGCCCGCATAGCAGAGATAGCCCCCACCGGCCATCTTACTCTTGAGGAGTCTGACGGACAGCGGGGGGTGTATGCATTCAAAGAGGTGGCTGCGATAATATAGAGCGGAGCTCGCGCGAGAGCTCGGCGAGCCCTTCGGAAGCAGTCTTGGCTATCACCTTGACTCCGGCGGGGGTAGGGGCCGGACGAGGGTCTATGTAATAGACCGGCACTCCCGGACGCACGAAGTTGATGAGCGAAGCTGCGGGATAGACAGCCATGCTGGTGCCGATAACAACGAATATGTCGGCCTCGCGCACTATCTCGATGGCAGTCTCAATCTCCGGAACAGCTTCCTGGAAGAAAACTATATGCGGACGCAGGAGCCGCCCATCGGCATCACGCGACTCGGGGGTGGTGTCGAGATTGTCGGGCGACAGGGCATACACACGATAGGGCGGGTCTATTGTGCGCACTTTCATCAGCTCTCCGTGGAGGTGGGTCACGTGTGAGCTTCCGGCGCGTTCATGGAGGTCGTCGACATTTTGTGTTATCACATAGACGTCGAAATCTTTCTCAAGGTCTACTATGGCACGATGGCCGGCGTTGGGCTGAGCCTTTACAAGGTCATGCCGACGGGCATTGTAGAAACGGTGCACGAGCTCCGGATTGCGTGCGAATCCGTCGGCCGAAGCCACATCCATCACATTGTGCTGCTCCCAGAGGCCTCCGCTGTCGCGGAAGGTGGAGATGCCGCTCTCGGCGCTCATGCCGGCGCCGGTTGAAATCACGAGTTTAGGCTTGTGTGTCTGATTCATTGTCGGTTTCGTTTGATGAAGGTTTGCGGAATATCGAGAAGTTCACGCTGCCGTAGGCTCTGTGCTGCAGAAAACCGGGCAGCGATGAAAAGTCATGGTGACGGTTGTGTTCGATGATAAAGAGCCCTCCCGGATTGAGCAACCGCGATGAGAGCACTCTCGCCGGCACCGATGCGAAATCGGGCATATCGTAAGGAGGGTCGGCAAACACGAAGTCAAATCCACGGGTGGCGGAGTCGATGAAACGCAGAGCGTCACCTCTCACGAGCGTAAGATTGTCGGCGCCGAGGGTGCGGGCCGTGCGGGCTATGAAATTATATTGAGTGGCGGCTTTCTCCACAGCCGTCACACTGGCAGCCTCACGCGAGAGGAGTTCAAAGGTGATTGCCCCGGTACCCGAAAAGAGGTCGAGAGCCGAAATCCCCTCGATGTCAATAAGGTTTTCGATTACATTAAATATGTTTTCGCGCGCGAAATCAGTGGTCGGGCGGGCGGTGATGTTGGAGGGCACGTCAAACCGGCGGCGCCCGTATTTTCCTCGGATGATTCTCATAGTTTCAGCAGATAGCGGGTTAGAGGATATGTGAGCCGCGCGGCCTCGCGGCCATAGCCGCAGAGTTCGGGCGGAGTGGTGACAAATTCCACACTCTGGAGATAAGGACTGACGATATTGGCCACTGTGCGTGCGAGCGGAGCGTGGCCGGCAAAACGCACCGTGCCGTCAGTGGGAGAGAGGGAGAGAATGGATCGCGATGCGAGAAGATAGTATGCTGCATCGGCAGGATGACTCACCGAAAAAGTATTCAGCATGAGCAGATTGCCGCCCTGCGCGGCCGCAAGGGTTATGGAGGCGGCGGTGTCGGCCACAGCAAGCATCGCAGGAGCCGAATCAGGTCGGGGCGACAGAGCCACTGCGGCCTGACCTATCTCTTCGAGAGGATTGGAAATAGTGACTCCGAAAAATGTGCGCCGCAAGAAGGCTTCGAGAGCCTCCGACACCTTATATAATATAGCAGCCCCGCCAAATTCGCCGGAATTTACCGTCAGGTCTGAATCAGCATCAATCCCGGCAGCCCGGGCCAGCAGCATCGGAGCGGTTGGACCGGTGGCAAGCGGAGCCGGCACCACCGCACATAGCGGCGTCTCGACCAGGCAATGCACCGAACGGAAATCAGAGAGGAGCAGCGGATTGTCGTAGACCGCATCTTCAAGCCCTTTCAGTTGCGTGGGAGCGTCGGGGTTGAGCACTACCGATGCCGCCACCATCTCCTCCTGAGCCACCGGGGGCACAACGGCCACATTGAGTCGTGAGGGGGTGACATGGAGCACACAGCGCCATAGTTCGGGTTGGGTTATGAGGTCTTTCGGCAATCTGGATTCCATATCGGGACTTTCCTTATATAGACATTATAACAATCTCACACGAAAATCAGCACAAGAAGCTGGGCTATCACCACTCTGCTGAACATGGCCAGAGGATAGACCGTGGCATAGCCCACGGCCGGATTGTCGCCGGCTATAGTGGCGTTGGCATAGTCGAGCGCCATCGGATTGGCCATGGCTCCGCAGAGCATTCCGCAGGCCGAACCGAAATCAAGCCGGCTCCATCGCATGGCCACCCATGCCATCATCACCACCGGCACGAAGGTGATCACAAATCCCAGTCCGATCCATGTGAGACCGTCGGCGCGGAGTATGGTGTCGAGGAAATGAGCTCCCGCATCAAGACCCAGACAGGCCAGATAGAGCGAGAGGCCTATGCCGCGCAGCATCAGATTGGCCGAGCGGGTTGTGTAAGTGACCATATGGCAATATGGGCCGAAGCGCCCCATCAGTATGCCCACTATTATCGGGCCGCCGGCCAGACCGAGCTTCACCGGAGTAGACACTCCGGGCACCATGAGCGGCACCGATCCGAGCAGCAGACCAAGCACTATCCCCACGAAAATGGCCGCCAGATTGGGGTCTTTGAGCGCGGCGGAGGTGTTGCCGAGCAGACGGGCCACATTTTCCACAGCCTTTGCCTCGCCCACCACCGTCAGACGGTCGCCGAGCTGAAGCACCAGCCCGGGGGTGGCCAGCAGTGTCACACCCGCGCGGAGCACACGGGAGATATTGATGCCGTAGCTGTTGCGCAGACGCAGGGAGCCGAGACGCTTGCCGTTGAATTCCGGTCGGCTCACTATAATATGGCGCGAGATGAGCGATGAGTCAATGGCATTCCAGTCTATATCGTCGGCATTCCAGTCGGTCTGCTCCTGCTCGCCGAACAGCACCGTCAGAGCCGGCACATCTTTCTCGGTAGTGACCACCAGAAGGCGGTCGCCTTCGAGCAGCACGGTGTCTGATGTGGGAATGCTCACCTGACCCGCACGCCAGAGACGCGAGATAACGAATTTAGGCTGTATGAGCGAGGCTGCATTGCGCACAGGCATGCCGAACACGGCCGGATTATGAATCTGGAAGGCCGCAATATAGGTGCGGTTCGCATCATCATGATCGCCGGCATAGAGGTCGCTTGACTTCACAAATAGCTTTCTCACCACGATTATGGCCAGAATCACTCCGACCACACCGAGTGGATAGGTCACCGCACAGCTCAGCGCCGCTCCGCTCGCCGACACGCCGAGCTGCTGAAGAGCCTGCTGGGCCGCACCGAGAGCGGGAGTATTGGTGGTGGCACCCGAAAGAATACCCACCATATCGGCCATGCTCACCTTGCACAATCCGGCCAGCAGAACAGCCATGAGAGTGCCGATAAGCACCACGCAGAGGCCCAGAAGATTCAGACGCACTCCCCCTTTGCGGAACGAACTGAAAAATCCCGGCCCCACCTTGAGCCCGAGCTCATAGACAAACAGCACAAGCCCGAAACTCTCCGCATAGGAGAGCATCGCCGGATCTATCGACAGACCGAAATGTCCGGCCATGATTCCGGCAAAAAACACCCATGTGACACCGAGCGATATGCCGGCCACATGAATCTTGCCCAGCCCGAGACCCACGGCTATAATAACCGAGAGCACAACCACGGCCTGAACAGGAGAATGAACGAACAATACAGATTCAAACCATTCCATAAGCGGAAATTTCCATGACTTATCTAAATCAATTTGACTGAGCCGAGGCATCTCGCCCGGCAAGCATGCCGCAGGCGGCGAAAATATCCTCGCCACGCGATGCGCGGATTGTGGCAGTGAGCCCCAGACTGTTGAGCCGATCGCGAAAATCGGTCATGGTCTTCTCATCGGCTGTGCGCCCCTCGAAGCCGGGAATCGCATGAAATCGTATGAGATTCACTCTCGCCGAAGTGCCCTTGAGCAGCCGGGCCAGAGCATCGGCATGAGCCGGACTGTCGTTTTTGCCGCGCCACATTATATATTCTACCGAAAAACGTCTCTGATGTGAGAAATCAAACTCCCTTATCAGACCTATCACCTTATCTACAGGCCATGCTTTCTGAGCCGGCATTATGTCGAGACGGTCGGCGGAATAGGGATTATGGACACTCAGGGCTATATGCACCTTTGTGGCGGTGAGCAGTGTTCGCAGCTCGTCAATGCGCCCCACAGTCGACACGGTGACACGCTTCGGACTCCAGGCCATGCCCCACGGCGCGGTGATGATTTCAAGCGCCTTGAGCAGCTCCTGAAGATTGTCGAGCGGCTCGCCCATGCCCATAAACACAATATTAGTAAGGTCGGCAGATTCGTCAACCGAAAGAATCTGGTTCATAATCTGGGCAGAGGTGAGCTGACCGTGAAAGCCCTGCTTGCCGGTCATACAAAAACGGCAACCCATGCGGCAGCCGGCCTGCGAGCTCACGCAAAGGGTGGCCCGGTCGCGGTCCGGAATCATCACTGCCTCCACATTGCGCCCCTGCGAACCGCGAAACAGATATTTTGCGGTGCCGTCGGTAGAGCGAACACACTCCAGAGGTTTCTCGCGACCCACTTCATAACGCGAAGACAGGGTCGCACGTGCCTTTGCAGAAATATCGGTCATCGCATCGATAGAGGTGACCCGCTTCTCATAAAGCCACCGTGCCATCTGCCGCGCGGCAAACCGAGGCATGCCACATTCGGCGGCCACTGCACCGAGCTCATCGAGAGTCATTCCTATCAGAGGTGTGTGTGACATATTGTTAAATTTTAACGCAAAGTTACGCATTTTTCCCGATGTGAGGGCGAATATCGACCATTTCAACAGAAAAAATAAAAAAAATCTCGGATTTTCTTTGATATATTAAAAAATGTCTCTACCTTTGTAAAACCGGAATCAATCACATGGCAAACTGACAGGTTGAATGCATTGAGAACGTTTTTTTGACACTCCTTGCTTGTTGCCATCTGACCAAACTCCGGCGGCAAGCTGTAAGCCGTGCCACAACGCGCACGCAAGCGGTCGTAAAAAGAATTATACTTGAATTATACTTGAATTTTGGTTATGAGGGAGGTGCGCAGCTGTGAAGTTGCGCACCTCCATTTTATTACCATCCCGCCCCACCGTCGGAGAGCATATCGGCCACAAGACCCGCACCACACCATCCCACCCCGCTGCCGCTATTGAAGCAAACAGTTCCCGGTGCGGACAGCTGTGAATATTGCAATATTATGGCATTTTCGGCGCTACATTTTCTGTTTTCAATTAATTATCGTATATTTGCGGGCTGAAAATTGATAATTCAATCATTCAATTAACATAGTTTTTTAATTACCACATGCAAAGCAAAGGAAAATTAGGAAGCGTTGTGGCAGGTGTGATAGCTGTATTTCTGATACTTATCTGCCTGTTCTACATCTCCTTTACCCTCGTGACCAACCATCACGAGAAGAAGGCCGAGGCTTATGCGGCCGCCTTGGCCGGAGAAGCCGGCAACGGCTCCGAAGCCTATCGAATGGCTTATAAGAGCTACATTGACTCTATTTCAAAAGAGAAAGTATATCTCGGTTACACCTATAATGAGGTGCAGAAGCTCGGCGTAGGGCTGGGTCTTGACCTCAAGGGGGGTATGAACGTAACCCTTCAGGTGTCCGTGCCCGATATTCTGCGCTCCATGGCCAGCGCCGACGGCAATCCCTATTTCGAGCAGGCTATTCATCAGACCGACTCAATAGCCAAGGCCACAAAGAGCAACGACTATGTGGCCCTTTTCTGCCGCCAGTATAAGGCTCTTGATCCTCAGGGCGACCTTTCAGTCGTGTTTAAGGACCAGGTGAAACGCGGCGATTCTCCCGAAGCTGTTGAGCGCGCTCTCAAGCAGGAGGTGAAAGACCGCGTGAGCAGCTCTACCAATGTGCTCCGTTCGCGTATTGACCAGTTTGGCGTTGTGTCGCCCAACATCCAGGAGCTCGAAAAAGACGGTCAGATTCTGCTTGAACTCCCCGGCGTGAAGGAACACGACCGTGTGCGTGAGCTTCTGAAATCGTCGGCCAACCTCGAATTCTACGAGACCATGCCGCTCGCCGATTTCCAGAATTCACTTTCCGAACTCGACAACACCACCCGTCGCGACACCACCGGCAATGGCCGTGGCCTCTTCGACTACTTCCTGCAGGTGGGCAACCCCTACAACGCTATCGTGGTGGGCGCCACTTCGGCTGCCAACCGCGCCGCAATCGACTCTATCGTGGCTTCTCCGGCTGCAAAACGCATCCTCCCCTCCAATCTGCGTCTGGCATGGGAAGTGAAGCCTGAGACTGTCGAGACTACCGATTCCACCGGCGCAAAACGTCGCATCGACCTCTACACCCTCGTGGCTCTTAAGACAGCCAACGGCAAGCCCGCTCTCAGTGGCGATGTTGTCACTTCGGCCACAAGCGATTTTGACAATATGCAGGGCGGCAACTATGTGTCGATGAACATGAAGCCGGATGCAGCCCGTCAGTGGGCGCGCATAACGGCTGCCAACATCGAAAAGCAGGTAGCTATCGTGCTCGACGGCCAGGTTTATTCCGCCCCCCGTGTCAACTCTGTGATTGAAGGTGGCCGCTCATCGATCACCGGCAATTTCACCACCGACGAGGCTAAAGACCTTGCAAACGTGCTCAAGAGCGGTAAGATGGCCGCTAAGGTCGACATCATTTCCGACACCGTGATTGGCCCGTCGCTCGGTCAGCAGGCTATCGAAGACGGCTTCATGTCGTTTGTGGTGGCACTCCTGCTCCTGATGATTTTCATGATGGCTTTCTATGGTGTGATTCCCGGACTCATCGCCAACCTCGGCCTGATATTCAACATCTTCTTCACATTCGGCATCCTTGCCTCATTCCAGGCCGTGCTTACCCTGTCGGGTATCGCCGGTATCGTGCTCGCGCTCGGTATGGCTGTCGACGCCAATGTGCTCATCTTCGAGCGCACAAAAGAAGAGCTCCGCGCCGGCAAGAGCACTCGTATGGCTATCGCCGACGGCTATTCCAACGCCTTCTCCGCCATCTTCGACTCCAACCTCACATCTATCATCACAGGTGTGATTCTGCTCCTCTTCGGCACAGGCCCCATCAAAGGCTTCGCCACCACCCTCATCATCGGTATTATCTGCTCATTCTTCACAGCGGTATATCTTACCCGCCTCGTGTTTATCATCTTCGAGAAGACCAAGACCTTCCAGGCTCTCACCTTCACCACACCGCTCTCTCGCAAGATGTTTACCAACACCCACTTCGACTTCCTCGGCACACGCCGCAAGAGCTTCATCACAGTGGGCGTGGTAATCCTCATCATGCTCGTGAGCTTCTGCCTGCGCGGCCTCAACCAGGGCATCGACTTCTCCGGCGGCCGCAACTACGTAGTTCAGTTCGACCATCCTGTGAAGACCCATGAGCTCCAGGCTCAGCTTGCTCCTCTGTTTGAGGGTGCGCAGGTGTCAGTAATCACCATCGACGACGACACCAAGGTGCGCATCTCCACCAACTACAAGATTGCATCTGACGATGAGAACATCGACAACGAGATTACCGAAATCCTCTACAAAGGCCTTAAGTCTGAAATCGGCGATATGTCGATGACCGACTTCTCGACCACCAACGAGAACATCGGAATCATGAGCTCGCAGAAAGTAGGTCCGACCGTGGCCAACGACATGCGCACCGATGCGGTGATAGCCGTTATCCTCTCGCTCATCGCCATGTTCCTCTACATCCTCATCCGCTTCCGCAACATCGCTTTCTCGCTCGGCGCTCTTGCTGCCGTGGCCTTCACCGCCTTCACAATCGTGGGCTTCTACTCGCTGTTCTATGCCCGCTTCCCGTTTGCGATGGAGATTGACCAGTCGTTTATCGCCGCCATCCTTACCGTGATCGGTTATCAGATCAACGACACCGTGGTAGTGTTTGACCGCGTGCGTGAGAATGTAGGGCTCTATCCCAAGCAAAACTTCTTCACCACAATCAACGAATCTATCAACTCAACCCTCGGACGTACGGTGATGACCTCCGCCTCGACCCTCCTGGTGCTCCTCTGCATCTTCATCCTCGGCGGCGATGCCATCCGTTCGTTCACCTTCGCGATGATTTTCGGTGTGATTATCGGCACCCTCGCCACAATCTATGTGGCAGCTCCGGTGGCTTACCTCACCGAGACCCGCCGTCACAAGAAATAATCCCATAAAGCCATAACCACTCATCCCGGCCCGATATCCGCACAGCGGTTAACGGGCCGGGTGCTTTTTACGCCGGCGTAAAAAAAAGGTTTTTTCGTCTGAAAGTGAATAAAATGCGCGTGGCGCTTGCCGTGTCGGAAAAAATTCTTACCTTTGCCCCGCAATAAGTACACACTATACATAAAGTCTCACTTATTAACTGCAACCAAACTCTTATTTATTAACTTATTAAATGGCTGAAAAAGTAATCAACACCGCAGTCGAGGATTTTGACTGGGATGCCTACGAAAACGGCACCGTCAACTCCGAAAAATCGCGTGAGGAACTCACCAAGACCTACGATGAGTCTCTCAACACCGTCAAAGACAAAGAAGTAATCGAAGGCACCATCATCGCCCTCAACAAGCGTGAGGCAGTGGTCAACATCGGCTACAAGAGCGACGGTATCATTCCTGTCAACGAATTCCGCTACAACCCCGACATCAAGGTCGGCGACACCGTAGAGGTATTCATCGAAAACCAGGAAGACAAGAAAGGTCAGCTCATTCTCTCACACCGCAAAGCCCGCGCCGCCCGCTCATGGGACCGCATCAACGAGGCGCTGGAAAAAGACGAAATCATCAAGGGCTACATCAAGTGTCGCACCAAAGGCGGCATGATTGTCGACGTGTTCGGTATCGAGGCATTCCTCCCCGGCTCCCAGATCGACGTTCGCCCCATCCGCGACTACGACATCTTCGTGGGCAAAACCATGGAATTCAAGGTCGTTAAGATCAATCAGGAGTTCAAAAACGTCGTTGTCAGCCACAAGGCCCTCATCGAAGCCGAACTCGAACAGCAGAAGCGCGAAATCATCGCCAAGCTCGAAAAAGGTCAGGTGCTCGAAGGCACTGTCAAAAACATCACCAGCTACGGTGTGTTCATCGACCTCGGCGGCGTAGACGGTCTCATCCACATCACCGACCTCTCATGGGGCCGCGTGAACCACCCCGAAGAAGTTGTGCAGCTCGACCAGAAGCTCAACGTCGTTATCCTCGACTTCGACGACGAGAAGAAGCGCATTGCCCTCGGTCTGAAGCAGCTCCAGCCCCATCCCTGGGATGCCCTCGACCCCGACATGAAGGTCGGCGACAAGGTGAAGGGACGCGTTGTTGTTATGGCCGACTACGGCGCATTCGTAGAAATCGCTCCCGGTGTCGAAGGTCTTATCCACGTGAGCGAGATGTCCTGGAGCCAGCACCTCCGCAGCGCTCAAGACTTCATGAAGGTTGGCGACGAAATCGAAGCCGTAGTGCTCAACCTCGACCGCGAAGACCGCAAGATGAGCCTCGGCATCAAGCAGCTCAAGGCTGATCCCTGGGAAAATATCGAAACCAAATATCCCATCGGCAGCAAGCACACCGCCAAAGTGCGCAATTTCACCAACTTCGGCGTATTCGTTGAAATCGAAGAGGGCGTAGACGGCCTTATCCACATCTCCGACCTTTCCTGGACAAAGAAGGTGAAACACCCCAGCGAATTCACTCAGATCGGTGCCAACATCGACGTTCAGGTACTCGAAATCGACAAAGACAACCGTCGTCTGAGCCTCGGCCACAAGCAGCTCGAAGAAAACCCCTGGGATGTATTCGAAACTGTGTTCACCGTAGGTTCCGTTCACGAAGGCACAATCGTAGAGATGGTAGAGAAAGGCGCTGTAATCGCACTCCCCTACGGCGTGGAAGGCTTCGCCACTCCGAAACACCTCGTTAAGGAAGACGGCACCTCCGCCCAGGTAGACGAAAAGCTCAACTTCAAGGTAATTGAGTTTAACAAAGACAGCAAGCGCATCATCCTCTCTCACAGCCGCATCTTCGAAGATGAAGCTAAGGCAGAGCGCAACGAAAACCGCAAGGCCAAGCGCGCTCCCAAGCGTCAGGCAGAGGAAACTCCGATGCTCAACACACCCCTCGAAAAGACCACCCTCGGCGATCTCGAAGCTCTCGCAGCCCTTAAGGAGAAACTCGAAGGCAAGTGATAAACCGATAAAGAGTCTGCCATAAACCGCAGACCCCTTCACCCACAGCGGGCAGCCCGGCAACCCCGGCGCTGCCCGCACTTTTTTTCACCACCCCGCCCCACGCGCGTCGCCTCCGGGATGAAGCCCGCATGCACCGCCCCCGCGGCCCGGAGAGGCGGGATTGTCCGCCCCCCCGGGGTAAGCCTATAGGGGACGCAATGTGTCCCGGCAGGACACATTATTGCCCACCGTTTCTCCTCCCGAAGCGCCTTCGCCGCAGAAATAATCCTTTGGTATCGCTATCGCTCAACCTAAATCACGCATCAAGCTAAAACAAACAGAGCGCATAACTAATAGAAGTCATGCGCCCTGATTTATATAATTGTGTATGATATCAAGCGAGCTGAGCGGCGATAAATTCGCGCATCTCGGGGGTCTTCTCCTCTATGCTCTGCAGCAGCTTAAACTGGTTGCGAGTTCTCACGAGGTTATGCTCCGGATACTTTATCTTATAATAGGTGTCACCGTTTATATAATCGGTGAGGAAACGCACAGCCTGCATATAAGGGAAGAGGGCTGCGGCATAAGGCAGGTTTTCTATTTCAAGCGGAGTGAGAAACGAACGGGCCGACGAAAGATAGCCTTCGGTAAACGCGCGGAAGATATCCATGTCAAACTCCACCCCTTCGATATTGGGGTCATCCTCGGCAAGCTTGTTGGCGCCGGTGCGCAGAAAATCGCCATAGTCGCTGAATATGAACGACGGCATAACTGTGTCAAGGTCTATCACACAGAGAATGCGCCCATCTTCATCAAACATCATATTGTTGACTTTCGTGTCGCAATGGCATATACGTTTGGGCAACTTACCCTCACGATACAACCGTTCTGCCTTACACATCTCTTCCGCACGGCTTTCAAGCTCGTCGAGCAGAGGCTTCACCTCTTTCACGCGACCCACTGGATCGGCAGCCACAGCATCATGGAGCTGTTTGAGACGAAACTCCATATTGTGAAAGTCGGGAATGCTCTCCTTGAGATCGGCATCGATATCCACAAGCATGGCCTGAAACTCACCGAAAGCCTCGCCTGCAAACCTTGACGACTCGGGATTGACTGCCTCCAGAGTGTGAGCGCGCGGAATAAACACCATCATGCGCCAGTAGGAATCGCCATCGAAATAATAGGTCTTATCTTCGCCCTTCACCGGGATAAATGTGAGCACCTTGCGGTCTATATCGTCAGCCCCCGCTGCCTCAAGCTTGCGGCGGATATGAGAAGTCACGGCTGCGATATTGGTCTGAAGAGTATCCACATCGGTAAAGATATGGTGATTGATGCGCTGCAACACATAGTCGGGAGCATCCTCCTCGCTTGTGCGCACGATATAAGTGTCGTTGATAAGGCCGTTGCCCAAAGGTTTCACGGTGTCTACCGTACCTTTCACGTCAAACTGACTCACTATTTTGTCGAAGTCTTTCATGCGGGTTATTTTGAGTATGGTATTTATTAAATTTCCACAAATTTAGGGATATTTTCGGGATTTACACCACCTTTACAGCCAAAAGTGCTTTTTTTCGGAAAATATTGACTACCTTTGACCACCGATTGACCCCCGCAAGAGCTTCAGTCTCATATTTAATCCGATTACCGAACTTTAACACTCAAAAATAAACCTATCATTTCATCATGAGAATTAACCGAATCTTTGGCGCACTCCTTGCCTGCGCGGCCGTTATTGCCGGATCGCAGACTATCGGCGCCCAGTCTCTCTCGCCATCCACCAAGTGGCATTGGGACAAAGGAACAATCGTGGTCGACACCCCCGAGCGCGAGGCCGGTCAGGAATCCGCCCTCGGTCTCACTGTCCCCAAGATGGACAAGGTGAGAGTGGCTTTCGTTGGCCTCGGCATGCGTGGCCCCGGAGCCGTGCAGCGTTTCACCCACATCCCCGGCGTTGAAATCGTGGCTCTCTGCGACTACGAGCCCGAACGCGCCGAACGCTGCCAGAAATACCTCAAGGAAGCCGGCCTCATGCCCGCCGCAGTTTATTCCGGCGAAAATGGCTATGAAGAGCTCTGCAAGCGCGACGATATTGACCTCGTGTATGTGGCCACCGACTGGGACCACCACTTCCCCGTGGCAAAATGCGCCCTCGAAAATGGTAAGAACACCGCCATCGAAGTTCCCTCGGCCATGAACCTCGAACAGTGCTGGGAACTCATCAACCTTTCTGAGAAAAACCGCAAGCACTGCATGATTCTCGAAAACTGCTGCTACGACTGGTTTGAGCTCGACGCGCTCAACATGGCTCAGCAGGGAGTGCTCGGCGAAGTGCTCCGCGCACAGGGTGCATATATCCACAACCTCGACGACTTCTGGGATTACTACTGGAAGAACCCCGACACCGACCCCGACCAGCTCGGATGGCGCATGAAATATAACATGGAAAACCGTGGTGACGTCTATGCCACCCACGGCCTCGGCCCGGTTGCACAGGTGCTCGACATCCACCGCGGCGACCGCTTCACAACCCTCACCGCCATGGACACCAAGAGCTCACACGGCAAGGAATATGTGGAGAAGAAGACCGGGAAGGAATGCACTGACTACCGCAACGGTGACCACACCACCACCCTCATGCGCACAGCCAACGGCAAAGTAGTTGAGATTCAGCACGACGTTATGAATCCCCAGCCCTACAACCGCCTCTATCAGCTCACCGGCACAAAAGGCTTCGCCAACAAATACCCCATCGAAGGCTTCGCCATCGACGCCGAACAGCTCAAAGCCACCGGCAACGCTCCCAAAGTCGACAATCTCTCATCTCACGGCTTCATGCCCAAAGAAGAGATGCAGGCTCTCCGCGAAAAATACCGTCACCCCATCATCACCAAATACGGCGAACTCGCCAAGAAAGTTGGCGGTCACGGTGGTATGGACTTCTTCATGGACGCACGTATGGTCTACTGCCTCCAGAACGGTCTGCCCCTCGACATGGACGTCTATGACCTCGCCGAATGGTGCTCACTCGCCGAACTCGGCTCACTCTCCATGGACAATAACTCTGCTGCCGTAGCGTTCCCCGACTTCACACGCGGCCACTGGAACGACGTGAAAGGCTATAAGCACGCCTATGCATCCGAAGCCGACGAAAAAGCCGCCGAGCAGAAGGCCGAAGCCTATACCGCTGCTCAGAAAGCAGCCGTAGAAGCCAACAACCTCTGGGCCCTCTATGACAAGGTGCAGCAGGCTGATCCCAAGCAGAAGGCCAAAGCTCAGAAAGCCTACGACAAGGCTCTCGCCAAGGCTAAAGCACAGATTGAGAAAGCCACAAAATAAGGCTACTCCCCCACAACTCATTAGAAAGCCCCTGTCGCTCACAAGCGGCGGGGACTTTTTTTGCCTCCATAATCCCCTCATCACTCCACCACACTCTCCTCCCCTGCGGATATTGGTAATTTGGGATTTTTAACGTAAATTTGCAGCGTGAAATGGAGCCGCAAAACCCCATTTCGCCATAGATGATATATAACCACATACCAATCAACCAATAACCAAGTAATATCCGCTATGAAGAGACTATTTCTCTTGGCCGGTGTGATGTGGCTGGCCTGTGTGAGTGCCATCGCCGCAGACATCAAATGCACCGGAACAGTTGTCGACGAAATCGACGAACCCATGATTGGTGCGACTGTAGCTGTGCCCGGCACATCTATAGCCACATCCACCGATCTCGACGGACAGTTCACTCTCACAGTGCCTCAGTCCACCAAAACAATCCGCATCTCAGTGATCGGCTACAAACCCGTTGAGCTCACCCCGGCAGCCGACATGGGCATAATCCGCCTTGAAGTAGACGCCAAGGTGCTCAAAGACGTGGTCGTAACCCAGTCTATCGGTAAAACCCGCGAGACACCCGTGGCCATGTCTACCATCTCGGCAGACAATATCGAATTCAAGCTCGGCAACCAGGAACTCCTCGAAGTGCTCAAGACCACCCCGGGCGTCTACACCCGCAGCGAAGGTGGAGGCTTCGGCGATGCGAAAACCCGCATGCGCGGCTTCCAGAGCGAAAATGTAGCCATGCTCATCAACGGTATCCCCGTCAACGATATGGAATGGGGCGGCGTCTACATGAGCAACTGGACCAACCTTTCAGACGTAGCATCCAACATTCAGACCCAGCGCGGTCTCGGAGCCACAATCGTCTCCACTCCCTCAATCGGAGGCACCATCAATATCACCACCCGCACAATCGACGTGGAAAAAGGAGGAAGCCTCTGGTATGGAATGGGCAACGACGGCCTCAACCAGATCGGAGTGAAACTCTCCACCGGAATGATGAAAAACGGCTGGGCGGTAACAGTGCTCGGATCACGCAAATGGGCCGAAGGATATGTGCAGGGCACTGCCTACGAAGCCTACTCCTGGTTTATCAACGTCACAAAGCGTATCAACGACAGCCACCAGATAGGATTCACCGGATTCGGCTCACCCCAATGGCACGACCAGCGAAACTATAACAACGGCCTCACAATCGAAGGATGGCAGGATGTGCGCGACTACATGCAGGGTGAAAGCCCCTACCGCTACAACCCAACCTACGGCTTCCGCTCAAACGGCAAGGTCTACAACTCAAACCACAACTTCTACCATAAGCCTCAGCTCGCTCTCAACCACATCTGGCAGATAGACCACACCCAGTCGCTCTCCACCTCCGTCTACGCCTCAATCACTTCCGGCGGCGGACGCACCGGTCTCGGACGCACGGTCTACAACTCCGACGGCTCACAGACCAGCTACAGCTCCTCATGGTACGGAGCCAGCGACGGCGTGCTCAACATGCAGTTCCGCACCCCCGAAGGATACTATGACTATGCAGCCGTAGAGCGCATGAACGCCGAGTCGACCACAGGTTCCAACATGGTTATCGGCAAGCAGCTCAACTCCCACGAGACTTACGGCCTCATCTCATCCTACAAAAAGCGCATTGACCTCTCCAACGGACAGCGCATCAACATCACCGGCGGTCTTGACCTCCGCTACTATGTGGGACACCACAAGACCGAAATCTCCGACCTTTTTGGAGGCGAATATTATATCGACAACTCCAACCGCAGCAATGTCCAGCCCTACAATAATGCCGTCCACAACAAGAACGACCTCGAATGGGTCTACGAGAAGCTTCATGTAGGCGACGTGGTCAACCGCAACTACGACGGCTTCACCTGTCAGGAGGGCATCTACGGCCAGGGAGAATACACCATCATGGGAGGCAAGCTCAACTTCGTGCTTGCAGGAGCCCTCAACAACAACACCTACTGGCGCAAAGACTTCTACTACTACGACGCCGAACACTCCCGATCCGAAACCAAAAACTTCATCGGAGGCACAATCAAAGGCGGTGTCAACTACAATATCGACGCCCACAACAACGTGTTCTTCAACGGTGGCTACATCTCCCGCGCACCCTTCTTCAGCTATGGTGTGTTCCTCTCATCCCAGCGAAGCAACATCACCAACCCCGACGCTCTCAACGAAAAGGTTGGCTCGTTTGAGATCGGCTACGGATTCCACTCACCGAAACTCGCCGTAGAACTCAACGCATACTACACCAAATGGATGGACCGCACCATGTCTAAAGGCGAACAGATCGACCCCTCCCGTGCAAAAGACGGCTCCAACTACTATTACTTCGCCATGTCTGGTGTCGACGCTCGCCATATGGGCATAGAAATCAATGCCAAATATAAACCCGTGAAATGGGCTGAATTTGACGCCATGCTCTCTCTGGGCGACTGGCAGTGGGACTCTAACGCCACCGGATATTTCTACAACCAGAACGGTGCCCCGCTCTCAGCTCTCGACGGCACCATCGCCTCTGGCATCCTCGCACCAGACCATCTCAGCGCCACCCTCGAACAGAAAGGCGTCAAGGTGAGCGGCTCAGCCCAGACCACCGCTGCCCTCGGAGCCACATTCAAGCCCTTCAAAGGATTCCGCATCGGTGCCGACTGGACCATCTACGCACGCAACTACTCCGACATCAACCTCACATCCTCAAGCCTCCAGAACGGCTCCGTGCTCAAACCCGGCACACCCTGGAGAATTCCCTGGGGAAATATGCTCGATATGAGCGCAAGCTACAACTTTGACCTCGGAGGAATCAACGCCACCATCTATGGCAACGTCAACAACCTCTGCAACTACAACTACGTGACCCAGGCACAGACTCCTCTCGGTGCCGAAGGCACATGGATGAACGCCAACCGAGTCTTCTACACTTTCGGACGCACCTACAGCGTGAAGCTCAAAATAAACTTCTAATCCACTCCGAATAATGAAAATCAACAGATATATAAGCCGCGCGGTCATAATTGCCGCCCTGCCAGCCATACTGTCCGCCTGCGACGACAACTCGTGGAACGACCATGAGCTTGAGGGATTTGAAGAACCCGCCATCACCAATGAGCAGGCCATCGAATACACCCTCACACCCAACGACTACAAAATCATAGCCGACAATGCCACCAACAAGGCTCTCGCCGGCGATGCCCTCAAGGCCGCTCTTGCAGCGGTGGGCACACAAGGATATTTCACTGAGGAAATCTCACCCCGCGACTACGCCCCCGCTCTCTTCTCCGACCCGAAGTTCCCCTACTTCACCCTATCCGACGGATCCTCGGTGAAACTCACTTACCGCATAGCCGATGCACTCCCGACCGGAATGACAGAAGCCGTCAATGCCCTCCGATACACCGTCACCGACGAAGACTATCAGAAAGTCTGGGGAAGCGACAACAACTACACCCCCGCCTTCGCACCCTCCCACACCGCCGCCGCATCACTCCCCTCCATTCTTGCCGAGGCCTACCCCGACGCCGAGAGCGGAGACGTGGTGATTGTCAACTATCAGACCTCACAGACCGACCCTGTGTTTACAGCCCCGGCCGAGCCCGACACCCCCGAGTTCCCCCTCTCCAACGTGCTCACCGGCTCCCCCGCCAAGGGCGACGACATCACTATCAACGGATATGTCGTGGCCACCTCCACTCAGGGTCCCGTAGTGGCCGACGAAGCCGGCACCGTCTTTGTCTATTCCCCCTCAAACAATGCCGACCTCAAGATAGGCGACCAGGTGGTCATTAACTCCACCATCGACACCTACAACAACGGCTACCAGATAGCCCGTGGCGCCGACGCCACTCTGAGCGGCTCCCGTGAGGTCACCTATCCCGAACCCAAAGCGATGACCGCCGCCGAAATCGATGCGCTCGCCAAAACAACCACTCCCATCTGGCCTGTTTACGCCCGCTTCACCGGCAAAGTATCCGTCTCCGGCAACTACATCAACATCGCCCTCGACGGCACCTCCGTACAGCTCAGCCCCTACGGAGCATCCGACGAAACCAAAAGCCTCTTCACCGACGGCGAAACCGTCACTGTCGAAGGCTATGTCGTGGCCATCGCAAGCAAAGGCAAATACCTCAACACCATTGTTACCAAAGTAGGCTCAGCAACCGCGAAAGCCACCGCAACCACCACCGCAGCACAAAGCCGCGCCGTGACCGTAGCTTCCGACAACGTTAACGCCGTCTACTCATTCAACGGCAGCAAATGGAGCGCCGACACCCGCTACACCATCCTATCCCATGCCGACTATCAGCTCATGGGACAGCGCTACGACAACCTCTCAGACGAAGCTCCCGCCACAATGCTCCCCATCTACCTCAGCCGCACATTCCCCTATGCCGCCGAGGGCGACACCAAGCTCGTGGTCTACTTCTACTACGCTTCCTCCACCACAACCGTACGCTGCGACGCCTACAAATTTGACGGCACCGGATGGATTGCCGACAATGGAGTCACAACCCAGACCGCACAGTTTGTCCGCACCGGCGGTAAATGGATCTACGACCCCAACGTCACCATAACCCTCCCCGCCGGAAGAAGCCAGCCCCTCAGCACACTCTATTTCCAAGCCTGCGTCGACTGGGTTAAAAACAACATCGACACACCCACCGGAGCAACCTACGTCACCTCCTACGGCAACAACGAATACTACTCCGGCACATCTGCCTATCAAGGCAACGTCGACCTCCGCCCCTCAGCCGCACGCACCCAATATGCCGCCGGCTATGCCGACATGACCGACGACCAGATTGTGGCAGCCATGAAAAAGCGTTTCGAGACCGAAGTGATGCCAGGCGCCCTCAGCGCCCTCCATCCCGATGCCGATGTGATGCCCGGACTTGACGTGTTCTACACCATCAACTTCTCAGCCTACACCGGCACCACCACCCCCTACACCATCAAGTTTAAGGTTGTAGGCAAAGGCAAATTTGAATTCGTGGAATGCGACTGGTAACACCCACACGCTGATTTCCATCCCCCCATCATCCCCCTCCCGGGCGCATCCAGCACCCCGGAGGGGGATTTTTTCGGCCCATTCACCCCTCCCCTGCTCACCCTTTTTCTCAATCCTCATCATAGACTATACGAATAGGCTCCGGCGGCTAAAACTCATCCGGTCTTTACCACATAATCCAAATCCTACCCAAATAATCAAAGCGGATAGTCCCGACCGCAATGTCAGTGCTACCCGCCTTGGTTCCATATATTGACTAAACGTCCGTCTGTAAAAATCCGGTTTTTACTTCGGCTGCGTCATCTTCTCAAAGATTCGGATTAATCTTGCTCCATTCAGAGATAGGAGGCATGATGCCGAGCTCAATCACTTCATCGCGCAGAGCGCAAAGATGCTTGTAGCTCCGGTCAAGCTCCTTCTCCTCTTCCGGAGTGCCGCTTACAGGCTGAACGGTCACACCATTCTTGTCAATTGTAGTCTCCATAGCCATCATTATATGGCTGAAACGATTATTGTTCACATAGGTGCCCACCGGCCAGCGGAACGTAGCTCCACCCATTGCAGCCTCAATCATCTCTATCGAGAGATAAGCCGGGCTCTGGAACGAACTGCGCCCGCGCAGTTCGATGATTCTCTTGCCTCCCTGCACCACTCTCTGCTTCAGTTCCGTCCAGGCCTCTTCAGGCAGCGACTCGGTGCCTATAATCTCTGCCAGGGGGGTGCCATCGACAGTAGCTGTAGAAGCAAACACAGCCATCTGCTCTCCATGACCGCCATATGTGCGGCAGTTCACGATTTTGTCTGCATCCACTTTAAGCTGCTTCGAAAGCTCGTTGCGCAGACGTGTGCTGTCAAGCGCCGCAAGCGTCGACACCTGACTCGGCTTCAGACCGCTATAGAGCAGCGTGATGAGTCCGGTGATATCGGCAGGATTGAAGATTACGACGATATGCTTCACATCCGGACAGTATTTCTTCACATTCTTGCCGAATTCCTCAGCTATTTCAGCGTTTCCTTTCAGCAGATCCTCGCGGGTCATGCCGGCCTTACGCGCGGCCCCACCGGAATTCACTATATATTTAGCATCCTTTAGCGCCTCGGCGATATCGGTTGTAAAGGTGAGATTCAGACCCTCGAAGCCACACTGTTTCAGCTCCTCGGCCACCCCTTCAAGCCCCGGGGCATAGGGGTCATAAAGGCATATGTTAGGTGTAAGCCCCTTCATTATGGCTGTCTGAGCCATATTGCTGCCAATCATTCCGGCAGCCCCGATAATCACGAGTTTGTCATGTGTCAGATAATTCATCGTTCTGTTATTTTATGTATGTTGTGTCAGAGTTAATTATGAACTGTAGCTCATAGATAAGAACAAAATCCGCACTTTCAATGTTCACGCCCGCGCAATACCCTCATGCAATGATTTCCTTCCTTAATAATCTTTTCATGCTCCCTGTGCAGAATTCTCCATCCTCACCCACTATTTCGGGCTGCATGCGAACCAATCACGCTCAAGATTTGTCTATAAGAAAATCAACTGTTTCAATTTCACGTTTTTCCAACTATTTCCCCTATGAGAAAGATATTTTTGATGGCCTCAATTATTGCCGTCACCCTGTCAGCCCAAGCCACAGATTCCAACCAAAAAAACTCTACAAAAGGCTATGTTTCTCCGGCAGATGTTCATGTCACCGTCTCTCCGGCCGCACAGCAAAAAGCCGATGCCCTATATGAGGCAGTGAAGAAAGCCTACGCCCAAGGCAAGTTCTCTGCCGACGGAGTGGTCGACAAAGCCCTCTACCACAATGTCTGGAGCCCCGAACTTGCAGCTCGCTGCCTCCGGCTCGTTGCAGATAAAAATGACCGCGCCAAAGCCGAACTCGGCTATCTCTACACCTTCCACAAAACCGCCTATCTCTTCCCCGAAAAGCAAAACGAAGGATTGAGCCTGATGGAAGCCGCCTCACGTGCCGGCTACAAAAAAGCCAATGATTACCTCGGCATATATTACAACAACAAAAAAGACTACGCCCGATCCTGGGACTACTTCAATGCGGCCGGCACTGATCACATCCCCTTCGCCCTCACAATCATGGGCGAGATGTACGACAAAGGCTATGGAGTGAAAAAAGACCGTACCAAAGCCAGAGAATACTTTCAACGCGCCGCTATGCTCTGCGATGCCGGCGGAGCTGCAAAATATGGCTCCGCCCTTCAGCGTCAGTGGTATGGCAAGGTCGATATGCCCGACGCCTTCTTCTGGACCTATCTTGCCGGAGAATTCGGCAACGACATCGCACGCTCCAATCTTCAGCTCCCACTGCGCGGCGAACGCTTCGGCGACGACAAAAACACCGCCTTCGTGCTCAACTCGCTCGCCCTCGCCAACGGATTTAACAGCACCGTAGGTCACCCACTGAAAGATGAGCCCATTTATAAGGAAGGATTCAAGCCCGGAGTCATATCCCGCGGACAAGCCGCAGAAAAAGGAGACCAATGGTCACTCTTCTATCTTGGCAGCATGAGCTACAACGACGAATTTCTCAACCGCAGCGGTGACTTCATAAGCCAATGCTACGAACCGATTATAGTCCCTGCTCCTGCCATGGCACTCGTGTATGAACGCATGGCAGACCTATATCGCAAAGGCGACGGCGTAAAAGCCAACCCCACCAAGGCCGCCGACTATACCCGCAAAGCCGCCAACCTCGGCAGTCTTACCGCCTATAAAATCATTGAAAAAATCCCCGAATAGGCCCACCTCTCCCATCTTCGTTCTCGGTCTTCCCATCCCTTAGCGGAGCATCCCTCGCATCTCGGCGCCTCCCGGAGGGGTGGGATTGTCCGAAACCCTGGGATGAACCCCGGGGCAAGCCTCTCGGGGGCGCGATGTGTCCCGGCGGGACACATTATGAATAGCGGCTCGATACGCCGCTTCCGATCCATCTATTCCCACAAAAAGCAGCCTCCGGTCATGACATCGTCACGGCCGGAGGTTCGTCTTGTTTATCTCCTAAAGTTGTTATTTCTCGCGCATATACACATTGATTGGCGTACCGGTAAAGTCCCAGTTCTCGCGAATCTTATTCTCCAGATAGCGCCTGTAGGGTTCCTTCACCCACTGCGGCAGATTGCAGAAGAATATAAATGTGGGTATCTGCGCTCCTTTAAGCATGGTCACATACTTAATCTTTACATATTTCCCTTTGTTGGCAGGTGGCGGATAGGCTGCTATGGCCTCAAGCATCACAGTGTTGAGCTGCGACGTGGGCACCACACGCTTACGGTTGTTGTAGACCTCTACCGCCGTTTCAAGCACCTTGAATATACGCTGCTTAGTGAGAGCCGATGTGAAAAGAATCGGGAAATCGGTGAACGGAGCAAATCGCTCTCTGATAGCTGCCTCAAAATGACGGATTGCTTCGGGCGACTTGTTCTCTACGAGGTCCCATTTGTTCACACACACCACCAGCCCCTTCTTATTGCGCTGTATCAGCGAGAAAATGCTCACATCCTGACTCTCTATGCCTCGTGTGGCATCAATCATCAGTATGCACACATCCGAGGCCTCGATGGCACGGATGGAACGGATCACGGAGTAATATTCTATATCCTCGTTCACCTTTGTTTTCTTGCGGATACCGGCCGTGTCGACCAGATAGAAATCGAAGCCAAACTTATTGTAGCGCGTATAGATGCTGTCGCGGGTAGTGCCTGCGATATCTGTCACGATATGACGGTCCTCGCCGATAAAGGCGTTGATTATCGACGATTTGCCGGCATTCGGACGACCTACGATGGCAAATTTCGGCAGATCTTCGAGCGTATCCTCTTCGTCGGCGCTCTTCTCAGGGAGCTTGCGCACAACCTCGTCGAGCAGGTCGCCCGTACCGAAACCGTTCACAGCGCTCACCGGATACGGCTCTCCGAGCCCCAGAGAGTAAAACTCAGGCACATTATAGAGCCAATCATTGGAGTCCACCTTGTTAGCCACAAGAATCACCGGTTTGCGCGATTTGCGCAATATCTCGGCCACATGGTCGTCCAGATCGGTCACACCGTTCATTGCATCAACCACAAACAATATCTCGTCGGCTTGTTCTATGGCAAGCTGCACCTGCTTATTGATCTCGGTTTCAAACACATCGTCCGAATTGACCACCCAGCCGCCGGTGTCTACAATCGAGAATTCCTTCCCGTTCCAGTCCACCTTGCCATACTGACGGTCGCGGGTTGTGCCCGCCGTATCGTCAACTATCGCCGTGCGGCTCTGAGTCAGTCGGTTGAAAAGAGTGGATTTGCCCACATTGGGGCGCCCCACTATAGCTATCATTTGTCCCATTTCTTGAATTTTAATTTCACTCTATGTAGCCGAAAGAGCGCAGCTTGTTCTCACGATTGCGCCAGTTGGGCTCAACCTTCACAAACAGCTCCAGATACACGCTCTTACCGAAGAATGTCTCTATATCCTTGCGTGCCTCCGTGCCCACTTTCTTAAGCTTAGAGCCGGCCTTGCCGATAAGGATACCCTTCTGAGAGTCGCGCTCCACGTAGATCACGGCCATGATATGGATCGCGCCCTCCTTTTCATCAAACTTCTCCACAATCACCTCGGCCGAATAAGGCACCTCCTTATCATAATTCAGAAGTATCTTCTCGCGGATAATCTCGGTCACGAAAAAGCGTGCAGGCTTGTCGGTGAGCGCATCCTTGCCGAAATAGGGCGGATTCTGAGGCAGAAGTTCCACGATGCGTCCCATAAGATTGCTCACATTGAAATGCTCCTTGGCCGACGTTGGAAACACCTCTGCATTCGGCAGCAGTTCCTTCCATCGGGCCACAATGACCTCAAGCTCGCCCTGGCCGCCTTTAAGCAGGTCAATCTTGTTGATCACAAGCAGCACAGGCACCTTCTCCTTAGCCACCTTGCCGAGAAATTCGGCATTCTTTGTGGGGTCTTCCACCACATCGGTCACATAGAGCAGCACATCCGCATCCGTAAGCGCGCCCTCCGAATAGCCCAGCATGCTCTCCTGAAGCTTATATTTGGGAGCGAGCACACCCGGAGTGTCGGAAAACACTATCTGATATTCCGGGGTATTCACTATGCCCATTATACGGTGACGGGTGGTCTGGGCTTTTGAGGTTATGATGCTCACGCGCTCCCCAACGAGGTCATTCATCAGAGTGCTCTTGCCCACGTTGGGATTGCCTACTATGTTGACGAAACCGGCCTTGTGGCCTTCGGTGATTTTCTCTTCCATGCTTTCTTTTGGTTATGCTTTAATAAATCATTTATCTATATAACACGAATAGCACCCCAAAAGATGCTATTCGTGTCATAAAAGTTTTTGCGCGGAAGCGGAGGCTATTCTCAGATATCCCAGATGAGATACATTGCGCCCCAAGTGAAGCCCGCGCCAAAAGCGGTGAGAATCAGCTTGTCGCCCTTCTTCAGACGGTTCTTATATTCGTCCAGACAGAGCGGAATTGAAGCTGCCGAAGTATTTCCGTAGTGCTCTATATTGACAAGCACTTTTTCGTGGTCGATGCCTGCGCGCGACGACACAGCCTCAATGATTCGAAGATTGGCCTGATGAGGCACGAGCCAGTCCACATCCTCCATAGTGAGATTGTTGCGTTTAGCCACATCGAGAGTCGATTCGAGCATGTCGGTCACAGCGTTCTTATACACATGGCGTCCGTCCTGGAAAAGGAAATTGTCGCCTGCATCGATAGTCTCGTGGCTCGAAGGGAGCACAGAGCCGCCGGCACGCATGAGCAGATGGTCGCGACCTTCACCGTCCACATGGAACACTGCGTCAATCACACCCGTGCGTTCTTCCGTGGGTTCCACCATCACTGCGGCCGCACCGTCGCCGAAAAGAGCGCATGTCGAGCGGTCCGAATAGTTCACCATCGACGACATCTTCTCGGCCGCCACCACTATCACCTTTTTGCGCAGACCTGAGCGCACATAAGCTGCGGCATCCTCCAGAGCCACGATAAAGCCGGCGCAGGCCGCCTGGATATCATAGGCATAAGAGTTTTTCAGACCGCAGTCGTGGGCAATCACGGAGCCGGTTGAGGGGAAACGATAGTCGGGGTTGGAAGTGGCGCAGATAAGAAGCTCCACATCCTCGGGCTTTGTGCCCGTCTGCTCAAGCAGGCGGTTCACAGCCTGAACACCCAGATATGACGAACCTGCGCCCTCCTTCTTCAGGATGCGGCGCTCCTTGATGCCGACACGGGTGGTGATCCATTCGTCGTTGGTGTCCACCATTTTCGAGAGCATCTCATTGTCAAGGATGTCGTCGGGCACGTAGGATGCGATGCCTGATATTCTCGCGTAAAGCATAGTTATGTTATGTTTTTAATGAAAGACAATCTCCCAAAAGCGGGGGGCAGTGGCCCGGGCGTTCAGGAGATTCTGTAGGCTTGCCGTGGCTGTGTAAGGCGAATCAGATTGCAGCCACCTTCTCGATGGCGAGCTTGCCGCGGTAGTAGCCGCATTCACCGCACACGGTGTGGTAGATGTGCCATGCTCCGCACTGGGGGCAGAGAGCCAGAGTGGGTTCTTTAGCCTTGTCGTGTGTGCGGCGCTTTGCGGTGCGGGTCTTTGATTGTTTGCGTTTAGGATGTGCCATTTTCTATTGATTGTTTTCGTTTTGTTATTGTCTCGTTGGCGAGGTCATGTTCGCGGATCTGTGAGTGTGAACGGAATCCGGAGTCAGTCCTCGCTGTTATTGTTTTCGGTTAGTTTCTTCAGTCCGTCCCAGCGCGGATCTGTGGGAGCTTCAGAAGCGCTGTCGTCCATCGAATCCATCTCGTCAATCAGGCGGTCCTGCAGTTCGGCGTCCTCGTCAGAAGGGTCATGAGCCCTGTGCTTCTTAAGCATCTGGCTCATCTGGCGGTTGCACTTGCCCATCGGATGCACATGCTTGATGGGTATCGCCAGAGCCACGGTGTCGTAAATCATATAGGCGACATTGAGATAATTGTCGCTTTCAGGTATCACGAGCAGATCGTCGGAGTCATCGTTGTAGTCATCGCCATACTTCACATTGATGGCATAGGTGGTGTCAATCGGAAATTCCAGATCGTCCAGACAGCGGTCGCAAATCAGCGTCACCGTACCCTCCACACTGAAATTCATCTCATAGAGGTCAGCTTTGTGATCCACTGTGAGGCTCACCGTCAGGTCGGCATCATGGATATCCTCGCTTTCCATATTGGCGAAGAATGTCTTGCCGAGATGATACTCAAAATTGTGAGTCCCGGCGGGCATGCTCTTCAGCGGCAGCTTGTATTCGGTAAACTTTCCCACTGTCTGTTGTTAAATCTTGTCTGAAAAACTACGCAAAGTTATGCAAATGTTTCCAATTGCGCAAATATTGTCTCATTCTCCGGCCTGAAGCTCGGCGCGCTTGAGATATTTCTCTATCTCGATTGCGTTTTCTGAGCCATAGGCAGGATATTTGTCAAGGATTTCCTTGTAGAGGCGTGCCTCCTCCTTATAGTTCTTCAGCTCGCGCTCCACAGTGGCCTGCTTCATCATGAAGAGGGGGGTGTAGTGGGGGTTGTTGTCTGAGAGCTTGGCGGCGTCCTTGAAGCAGGCCACAGCCTTGTCATACTGCTCCATGTTCACATAGCAGTCGCCCTCAAGCGATTTTGAAGCGGCGCCAATCACGGATTCCGTCGGGCTATACTTCTTCAGGTAGTTCACAGCCTCCTCATATTTGCCCTGACGGTAGAGGATGATGGCTGCATTGAGAGCGGCGCGGTTGCCGGCCTCGTAGCCATAATTGTCGGCCACCTGACGATACTGGTTGAGAGCGATCGAGTCGTTGCCGGTGGCGAGAGTAAGGTCGGCCTGACCGATAGCATTGTCGGCGGCCTCGATACCCGGTTTACGCACCGCGTAGACCCACACGAGTATCAGACACACCAGCGCGGCCACTCCTACGATGACCCACATGATGGTTTTCTGGTTGTTCTGCACCTTAGCCTCAAGACCCGTCAGAGAGTCATTGAGATCGTCGAGCGACGTACGGGTTTCAGTTTCGTTGTTCTTTGCCATTTTGGGTTTATGCTTCTAACTGATTTTTATCAAGAGGGTTAACATACGCCATGCCTGTCCGGAGGATCCGGACACACGACGTTTCGGAGCGCAAAGTTAACGCTATTTCCCCGATTATGAAAATTTTTCCCCACAATTCTCATTCCGCATTCCTCATTTCTCATTTTTCAATTTTCATTTTACATTTTAATTTTCCATTTCTCAATTTCATCAGATATCGGCCGGAGGCCGAAAAGCGTGTTAACCCCCGACATTTGTCGGGGGTAAGGAGAGGATAAGATAAACTACCCCGGCAGGGTAGCACTCACTTCCAGT
>JAAVDA010000011.1 GCA_014802045.1 Bacteroides sp. | reverse complement strand
GGTTGCGACCTTCTATATGTCACTCTTATTGATAAAGGTGGTTTCAGTGGAATGGTTTGTACTCACCGCAGAAGCAACAAGACAGGTGAACATGAGTTAGGTCTGCGAAGCTATGGACCGAACAGTTCTCAATTCCGTAAGGTAACGGAGCTGAGAGCACGAGACGAAGTTCCTGCTTTCCTGAATGCACTTGCAGAAGCTCCCGCCGTGTATTTCTTCGACCATAGCGAAGCCGGACCAAGAAAGGTTGCAGAAGAACTACGCAACCGGGGCACACTTGTATACTATGAGTGCGAGAACAGTAATGATTGGAAAAAATTTATCAAGTCAGTTGAAGTCGCTGATATCGTGAAGTTCTCGGACGAGAATGTTTCAGACCTATCATTCTGCAATGAGTATAAGGATAAACTCTTCATCCAGACACAAGGAGCGAAGGGATTGCAATTTAAGTTGCGGGAGGGAGCATGGATACATGTCGACCCCGTACAAGTCGAGAATGTTATGGACTGGGAAGGATGTGGGGATACCACCACAGCTGTCTTCCTGAATGAGCTTGGAAAAATGGGATTGCCTCATGTTTCATCCCTTACTGAAGAACAAGTCCTGTCGGCATTAAAAGCAGCGACAGCTAAAGCAGCACTCTGCACTCAATATTATGGTTCTAAATCTTGGTTAAAGATAATATTATGAGCGAACTAAGTATAGCACAATTCATAAAAGCGTTTTATCCTGAATACTACCAGTGGCATGAGTACCCGGCAGACGAGTGTACCCCGTTTGGTAAGGTCAAAGAACAATGGGGCATATTTGGCAACTTTTCCCCTACACCTCTTGTGGTGAATGGCGTAGAGTTCATCAATTGCGAGCAATTGTTCCAGATGATGAAATTCACTGACCCGGAAACCCTCCACGCAATCCACAACAGCAAAGGAATGAAGATAAAGTATGCAGCAAAAGCAGCGGAAAAGCTTGGACTTCGCCGCCCTGACTGGGGGCAAATCATTATAGATGCTATGAAATTTTGCTTGCAGACTAAATACGAGCAATCAGAACAATTCAGGAAAACACTGAAAGAAACCGCCGGGAGAACCATTGTCGAAGACCAGACACGTTTCAGGAAAAAGACTGCTGACACTTGGGGTGCAAAGCTCATCAACGGAAAATTTGTAGGAAGCAATCTGCTGGGAAGACTTCTCATGGAGCTACGGGACAACGGTCACTTGGACTATAATCTCCCCGAAAATCTTCACATTATCAATATAACATAGATAGATTATTTTGAACAATGGCTATCAGGAGGTTAGGATAAACAACACCCAGAACAGCTATTGCAGTTCCGGGTACTCCGTAAAATTGCAGGTAAGTAAAAAACCTGTTGCTTCCTTCTTGATTTCAGTCTGTGTCATCGCGGTTTCAACCAGCTCCGCGCCATCACCCCATTTCTACCGAAATAAATCGCCTTGAACCGACCTGAGTGAATTTAATTATTTAAATTTTAACATATAATCTCTGGGTGACAGTTTTTGCAATACAGAATAAATGGACGGTAACAACTACATAGTTTATTCCATGAAAAAATGACAATTTAAGCCATGATTAGAATCGTCAACGATACAAGTCAGCCATAACCCATTTTGACACGAAGATTGCAGGCCACGAACCGAGTATCCCTAACCAGGAGATTTAAATCGCTTTACTTCATTATCTCTGAAGATGGGATGCATGGAATTCCCATATTGCGTATGTCGAAGATGTTAGCATTGGCAACTTCTTCGGTAGCGGCGGAACAGCAGTCTGTGACCACCGTTGTGTCGTAATCAAGACCCATGGAATCGACCGCGGTGGAGCGTATGCAATTAGGATATTGTGTACCGGTGACGAAAACCTTCTTGACTCCGAGGCCACGGAGCACCAGATCAAGGTCGGTCTGGAAGAATGCGCTGAAACGCTGCTTAGTGATGCTAATGTCACCTTGCTGAGGCTTGATTTCATCGGGTATTGCAGCTCCCGGTGTGCCGGCAATGCATATTGGATGTCCTTCTTCGAAATAGTGTCGGCGGAACAACTCTGCATCTATGCCTGAGGGTCGGTGGATACGATATATGTAGATCACAGCCCAGCCATTTGCGCGCCCATAATCAAGAAACTTTGCTATGGCCGGAAGGGTTTCGTAGGCTCCTGCCACATGAAGCGGAGATGAGGGTAAGACCCAATCGTTCTGCATATCGACCACGAGTATCGCATTGTCTGCCTGTGTCAGCATGCCGTCAATCTTTTTATTCATAATTCTTTGTCCTTAGCATTGATACTTAAACATGTTGGCGTATGGAGTGGTTCAATATGTCGGAGATTTGATTTTCGACAGCTTTATTTCTTATGAACTCGCAATGTTGCTAATAGTTGGGGGGCTCGGACTCGTTTTCTCCTCCTCTACCACTTTGGCTATGGATGAGGGACCGCAATCACCAGGGTCAGCCTCCGCAATTTTCGGTGCGGTTGGTTTTCTTTTCGGTGGAATCGTGTCTCCTTTGGTTGGTATCGGTGAAATTATCCAGACGTCTTCCATTCTTATCATTGTTTGTGCAGCAATATGTGGTGCACTGTCTATTGTCTGTGTGCGGCGCGACTGATCAGATGCTTGAAACCGGATATTTCTTGTAAAGTATGAATAGTGCGATTGATCCGATAAGCGCAAACGGTACGCCCACAAGAGCCGGGGATGCGTAGCCGAATCCTTGATGAATAGCGAATCCGCCAAAGGATGCGGAAAGAGCATTTGACACATTGAAAGCTATCTGAATGCCCGCACCGCCAAGCATCTCCCCTCCTTTTGCATATCTTACAATAAGATATTGAAGTGGTCCTCCTACTCCAAATAGACAGGCCGGGGCAATGAACGCAAATATTACCGACGGTATTTTATAGCCGGCACACAGGTAGAGCGCAGGCATTATTATCACAAGTGACGCTGCGACAATTGCAGTGACGAGAGAGGCCGAATAACGGTCTGATAATTTTCCGGCGACACTATTGCCCACTACCATGCCAAAACCGACCACTACCATAATCCACGTCATAGCCGACTGTGGAAAATGTGTCACCTGTGTCATCATCGGAGCTATGTAGCTCAACCAACAGTACACGGAAGCTTGTCCGAAGAACACACCGGCATACACAAGCCATGGCCCCGGTTTTGCAAGAAAGTGAAACTGACCTTTTATGCCGGTATCGGGCAACGCAGGGAGCGCAGGAAGGTAACTCTTAATTGCAATAAGGCCAATCAACGCACAAGCAGACACCACAATAAACGCCACCCGCCAATCAATCGTATTGGACAGGAATGTAGCCAATGGTACCCCGACCATATTTGCCACAGTCATACCTCCTAACACTATTGCCACGGATTCGGCCTTCCGCCCTTCAATAGCAATCCTTTCCGCCACAATAGCAGCCGCTCCGAAGAATGCTCCATGGGGAAGTCCGGATATGAATCGAGACACAAGCATGGTGAGGTAGCCCGGCGAGGCAGCCGTGCAGACATTGCCGATAAGAACTACAGACACAAGCAGCAGCAATAGTTTTTTCAACTCCCATTTGCGCAACAATACCAGAACAGGAGCCCCCACAGCTACGCCGGCTGAATAGGCGGTGATGAAATGTCCGGCTTTAACTACTGATATACCCAGACTATGAGCCACATCCTCAAGTATGCCCATCATTCCAAACTCGGTAATTCCGAGGCTGAATGTCACGATTGCTATTGCTATAAGACTTTTCTTCATCCCAATATATTAGTAATATAATTCAACAAGAGCAATGCTCTTTCAAGTTTGCGATTTTTTCTGAGGTCTTGTCTTGAAGTTCCGCCATTGTTTCTTTGGCTTGTTCCTTGACTGCGCCGGCAGAATCAGCGACAGACTGTGCTGCGTTTCTTACAGATGCCCGTGTGGCAGCAACTGCGATTTCAGCGTCTATCTTTGCCTGTTCAGACAATGTTGAATTATTCATATCATTTTTACTATTTTTGACTATTGATTTTGAATTTGATATTAAAACAGATTTCGATGAATCTCAGTTTATAATCATATTAATCAGTTTTACCACTATGATGTTCAATATTTCAAAAAGACTACAAGATTATATCATCGGATAATTAGGGATATTCAGTTAATGGCATGACACTTCAGTTTCAAAATGGGTTGTGGGTCGCTATTTTTTAACAGGCGGAACGGACATTATTTGTGAAAATTTATCTATCTTTGTGTTTGTTTACTTGTTTCCGGATTTGACTGGAAATGGGAGTATTGCCGGGAGACATCCCCTACTTTTCGGAAGTTTTGTGAGGCTGCATTACTATACACTTGTGTATCAATGCATTACCCCCCCCCAAGACTAATAGAAGCATATCCTTCTCGTTGCCCTGAATCATAAATTGGAACCACGCCCGAGTAATATATCAACGGCTCTCATTGCCAGAAACACTCTGATGCTTTATGTGAGGCTGTTTCTGGTGATGGGTGTTTCGCTTTACACTTCAAGGGTTGTTCTCGCCCAGTTAGGTGTGACAGACTATGGCATCTATAATGTGGTGGGAGGAATAGTGGTGATGCTGTCGTTTCTTAACGGCGCGATGTCGCAGTCTACCCAGCGCTTTCTGTCGTATGAGATAGGCCAACGAAACGAAGATCGGTTGCAGGCGGTGTTTAAGACTGCCTTCACCATCCATATTTTCATCGGAGCTGTTATTCTGATTCTCTCAGAGACAGTGGGATTATGGTTTCTCAACAATGTTATGAAGATTCCTTCTTCACAGCTCTCGGCGGCCAATGTTGTGTATCAGTGTTCGATTGCCGGATTTATCCTGTCGATTTTTCAGGCGCCGCTCAATGCCTCCATAATAGCTCGCGAGCGTATGCACGTCTATGCCTGGCTGGGGCTGCTTGAGGTTTGCTTCAAACTGGCAGTGGCTTTCTCGCTGGCATTTTTCCCTCACAACAAGCTGATATATATGGCACTGATGACTATGGGCCTGGGGATTATGTTTTTTATCTTTAATGCCGTCTATTGCCGCCACTACTTTCCGGAATGCAGATTCGGGATATATTTTGAGCGCAAGTTGATGCAGCCAATGGCCGGATTCGCTTCATGGGCCACTATGGGCTCATTTACATGGGTTTGGCGGGTGCAGGGGTGCAATCTGATTCTCAACCTGTTTTTCGGGCCGGCAATCAATGCGGCTTTCGGTATTGCCAACAAAGTGAATATGGCTGTGAGTGCTTTCGTGCAAAACTTCAACATCGCCATGAATCCTCAGATTACCAAAACCTACTCTGCCGGAGCATTTGAAGAAATGGAACGGCTAATAATCTTCGGCACGAAACTCTCTTTTTTTCTGACGCTCCTCATCTCATTTCCCATACTCCTCACCACCGAATGGATTCTCAATCTCTGGCTCACGGATGTGCCGCAATACACAGTTATATTTACACGTCTGGTGATAATCAACACCTTACTCGAATCGTTCATCCACAGCATCGCGGCGGGAGTCAACGCAACCGGCCGCATCAAATGGTATCAGATAATAGTGAGCCTGTCGATGCTGCTCGTTCTCCCGCTGAGCTACTTTGCCTTGCGGGCCGGCTATCCTCCTTATACCATTTTCATTATCACCATCGCATTGACTATTCTTACAGCTGTGGAGCGACTGGCGATACTGAAGCGTACCATCGCACAATTCTCAGTGAGCCGATTCATTAAGATTGCTGTAATTCCGGCTTCACTCATCACTTGCGTAGCCATACTATTCTATTTCGGCCTATTCCAGCTCATCCACAACCTGCATCCGATAATTGCAGCCCTGGGCGGGGCTGCGCTCATTGCACTGCTTGAAATTACCATCGGACTAAATCGTTACGAACGTTATCATCTATGCACATTCTTACGCCGCATAATCTCGCGAAAACCGGAATTGCGCTGCTGATGGCAGCCATCTTGTGCTTGGTCGGCTATATTTGGCTTCATGCCCCGGATGCATCTCTATCGCCAAAACCGGGCCGGGCCGCGCATCTCAGCATAGACGATGTGGAGGCTTTCGGCGACCTTATCACTAACGCCGACAGCTATACTTCGCTATATGACCAGCCGCTGTTTGCCACCCTACGGCAACTTCACGATTCTTACGGAGCGAAGTTTACTCTCTATACCTATGATTGGTTGCCAAGACACGGGTGTGGAATCTCTGAGATGCCCACAAAATATAAAAAGGAATTTAGGGAGGCCTCCGACTGGCTGCGAATCGGATTTCACTGGCCTGAGCCTGCGTTCAACAAAGATATCACCGTAAAGGAGTTTAAGGAAGCATTTGACCGGGTGAATCGCGCCATAACAAACTTTGCCGATTCCACGATGATAGCGAGCACTCTCCGAATTCACTATTTTTTTGCGCCCGATTCGCTTCTAAACACCATGCAGGGCGTCAGGAGCCTTCTTTGCGCCGACGACAGCAACCGCCTATCATATAATCTCACGGCTTCCGAAGCCATGTTGATTGGGAATGGTAGAAGAATCTTAAAAAACGATATATCCTACAGAAGAACCGATCTTAGGATTGATGATGATTATCTAATATTAAGAGACTTAAAGCATCATGAGGCTATCGACACACTGGTGGTGTTCGCTCACGAATGGAAACTCCTGCATAACCCCGAAACCGATAGCTCCCGTAGCGCTGCGGGGAGATTCAAGATCTGGACTTCGGAGTGTGTCAATCAGGCATTATTAAATAACACAGTTAAATGGCTCCATAAGGCCGGATATGACTTCTCATTCCTTGAATAAAGACAGACTGAAAAGATATTTCGACATTTATGTGCCGGTGACTACGTGCAATCTTCAATGTAGTTATTGCTACATAACTCAACTTCATCTCGCATCAGTAAAAGCCAAGCCGCTTAACTATAGCATTTCGCATATCCGGCAGGCTCTTTCGCGTAATCGCTTGGGAGGAACGTGCCTGCTCAGCCTATGCGGAGGCGGGGAAACTCTTCTGGCTCCATACATAGTGGAGCTGACACGTGAATTGCTTGAAGAGGGTCACTATGTGATGTTGGTAACAAACGGATTGCCGACAAAGCGTATCAAAGAGTTGACAGAGGATATTCCGGTTGAGCTGCGAAAACACCTGATTCTCAAGATTTCGTTCCACTTTATGGAATTAAAGTCGAAAGGACTTCTTGATAAATATTTTGACAATATCCACCTCATAGAGCGCAGTGGCATTTCGTTTACGGTGGAACTGACTCCCTCCGATGACCAAATTCCATATATTGACGAAATAAAGGAGGTATGCCTCAAAAATCTCGGGGCGCTTTGCCATATCACGGTGGCACGAGAAGAAAGTAAACCCGGGGTTCCGATACTTTCCGCTCTCTCGCGCGAGGATTACATCAAGGTGTGGGGTCAGTTTGACTCTCAGCTGTTTGATTTTAAGATGCGGATATTCGGCCAGCCGCGAAAAGAATTTTGCTATAACGGGCTATGGGGCGGATGCATAAATCTGGAGACCGAATCAATTTCGCAATGCTACGGTTTAAGCCCAACAAGAATTTTTGATAATCTTTCGGCACCCATTGATTTTTGTCCGGCAGGGAAGTGTGATAAGGCTCATTGCTATAACGGCCACTCTTGGATTGCGCTTGGGATGATTCCCGAACTCGTCACTCCCACATATCTGGATCTGCGCGACCGCGTCACTGCAGATGGGCGCCATTGGGTGGGAGAGGAGATGCGCCAGTTTCTCAGCCAGAAGTTGGCTGATAATAACGAGCAACTGACAGAGCGTGCCAAACGCCAGATTAGGATAAGAAATAGCTTCAACAACGCGTTTTATTCTCTTAAAAAGAGCATTTATCGCCTAATTCATAGATGGCAATGAGTTTCGATGAAAAAATAGTACAACTTCGGCAGATAATCTCCGATTCCATCAAACCACTCTTAGGCGAGCGGGTTATTATTGCGGATGCACCATATCATGATAATATTGGTGACATATTGATGTGGCGAAGCACAGTGGATTTCCTACGTGAAAACGGCATTAAACTGTTACATAGTTACGGTGCAGGTTACTTCCCTTTTCCTTCTCTTGATAAAGATATAACTATCATACTGACAGGTGGAGGCAATTTCGGAGATTTATGGCGGGTATTCCAGGATATCAGACTCGAAATCATTGCCAGATGTCCGGAGAATAGGATTGTGATGCTCCCACAGTCAATCTTCTATCAGGAAGAAGGCCTAATAAAAAAGGATTCTGAATTGATGGCTCGTCACCCCGATCTGCATCTATTTACCCGCGATCAAGCAAGTTACGACATTCTTTCAAGACACTTCAATCGTAATCACATCTATCTCGCCCCGGATATTGCATTTTGCATCAACCCACGGCTATTGGCTCGGTATCGCCATCGTGACATAGGCAAAAGCCTTTTTCTACTCCGTTCTGATAAAGAACTTCCGCATGATGCGCCGACTGAACTGCATGAGGCCGACGTGACATCTGACTGGCCTACGCCTGAAATGTTTGAGCTACTAATCCGCAATCTCAAGAGAGCGAGAAGAATTTCAAGAGATTTGCGACGCTGCGGTGTCCCCACCGGGATTGTTGAAAGTGCGATCGAAATTTGCGGAAACAGATTCATCCGTGATTCTTTGACGATAAAAGGATGTGAATTTCTGGAACCATTCTCGCGCATTGTCACCACTCGCCTCCACACGATGATTCTCTCAGTACTTCTACATAAGCCGGTGGAGTATATTGATAACACATACTGCAAACTATCAGCCTTTGCCGAGACTTGGCTTCATGATTTGCCCGAGATAAAAGCCTATGGACGAGATTAAAGTATCGGTAATTGTTCCCATCTACGAAGTAGAGCGATACATTGAAAGGTGTGCCCGCTCGCTTTTCGAGCAAACCATGCTCAGCGGCATCGAATTTATTTTCGTGGATGACTGCACACCTGACCATAGTATCGAGATTCTACATAATACCCTCAAAGAATATCCTGAAAGAGAAGCTCAGGTAACTATACTGGCACATTCCGCAAATAAAGGGTTGGCAGCTACCCGCAAAACCGGAGTCCGTGCGGCTCACGGTGAATATATATGCCATTGCGATAGCGATGATTGGGTAGAGCCTGATATGTACCGACTAATGTATGATGAGGCGAAACGCACCGACTCTGATATAGTGGTTTGCAACTATATAACTGAATATAAAAACTCTTCAGAGATGGTAATTCAGAATTTTAATCCAGTCAAGCGTAATCAACTGATTGATTTGCTTGAATGGCGATTGCATTGTATGGTATGGCAGAGAATGTTTCGCCGAGCATTTTATGAGATATTTGGAATGGACACCCCGGATGTCAACCGTGGCGAAGATTTTCCGGTTTCATTCTTAGCACATGCTATGAGCTCAAAAGTGAGCTATATCAGCCTGCCACTCTATCATTACAATCGTACAAATCCGGGAGCTATTACAGCTCGCACTTCAGAAAGAGATTATGATGATGCCATTGAGTCGTGGAACTATTTGAGAACTTTTATTTACTCTCAGCCGGAAGATAAAGCAATAATATCGGCTCTCAACCGGGAACTTTCCCGAGTCAGGAATAAAATTCTGAGATATGAAGAGATTTACGATATAAAACGGTGGCGTAGCTTATGGCCCGAATTGAAACTTAAGGATTGCATAAACTTTCGGTCCAAGATATTAGTGATAATTGCGCGATTAAGATTGGATTTTATATTGCGGATATTTCTTAAGGCCCATATTTCCCTTTAGCACACAGATTTAATGAAAAATATCGCTATAACTGTAATTGTTCCGGTCTACGGAGTCGAGCGATATATAGAGAGATGTTCCCGCTCGCTTTTCGGACAGACCTTGACCGACGGGGTAGAGTTCATCTTCGTGAATGACTGCACAAAAGACCGCAGTATCGAATTACTGTCTGCGTGCATCGAGTGCTACCCTCAGCTCCGTTCCCAAATCAGAATAATAAATCATCTACGCAATCGCGGACTTGCAGCTGCGCGACAGACGGGTCTGGAAGCCGCTCAGGGAGAATATATTCTTCACTTGGATAGCGATGACTATTTTGAGCCGGATATGCTTGAGGTGATGTATCAAGCTGCTTTGGCCAAGAATGCAGATGTAGTGGTGTCTGACTTCTTTTGGTCATTAAAAAAAGGCGATTTCTATCAGGAATGCCCTCTGTATGGCAGTCAGGAATCTATGTTCAAAAGTATCATAGTACCCTGGCGATACGGGAACAAATCAGTCAACCCGAGTTTATGTAACAAACTTATCAAAAGAAGTATCTATAAGGAATATAACATCACTTCCGTCGAAGGAATAAACTCTGGTGAGGATTTTATCGTTACCATACAAATATTGCATCATGCGGCCGTAATCACAAAAGTTGACCATGCATTCGTGCATTATAATAAGCAAAATCAGGGCTCGTATACTCACGATAAATCGTCAATTAATATGCGCCAGCGAATTATGGCTACAGAAATCGTGGCCAACTTTCTTTCCAAGAAAGGTATTGCCTGTGATGAAGAGTTAGATGAAAGGAGATTTTATGAGAAGCTGTTGGCGATAGCTAACTGCGATATAGATAGTCTTCAGGAATTCATCACAATGTATCCGTGGCTCGATTATGAGAAACATAAGCATCTCGTGGCTCCCTATTGGAGACTTCCCATTAAATTTGCATTTCAGGGCAAAATTGGAATGTTTGTTTTTTTGCGCAATCTGATTTTTCCCATCCGTAAGGTATATCGATTAATAAATGCTAACTGAACCCCAAACAGAAGTTTCTGAAGCTAAAGGGAGCAAAAAGAATTTAGAATGAAGAATATAGCGATATCTGTGATTGTGCCGGTATATGGAGTGGAAAAATACATCGAACGGTGCGTTCGCTCTCTTTTCGGACAGACCTTGACCGACGGGGTGGAATTTATCTTTGTGAATGACTGCACAAAAGACCGTAGTATAGAATTACTGTCTGCGTGCATCGAGTGTTACCCTCAGCTCCGTTCACAAATCAGAATAATAAATCATCTCAAAAATCGCGGTCTTGCAGCTACACGACAGACTGGATTTGATGCTGCCCGGGGAGAATATATCCTTCACTTGGATAGTGACGATTATTTTGAGCCTGATATGCTTGACGTGATGTATGAAGCAGCCTTGGCAAAAGATGCAGACGTTGTTGTGTCAGACTATTTTTTTTCATTTAGAAAAGTTGAAAAATTATGTGAATGTCCCCTGTATGACAACAAGGTGAATCTGCTTAAGAGCATAATAGCCCCCTGGAGATATGGAAATAAAACAATTGGATCAAATGTGTGGAACAAGCTTACCAAGAGAAGTATCTATAAGAAACACAACATCACTTCCATCGAGGGAATAAATGTTGGTGAAGACTTAATCATAACCATACAGACTTTGTATTATGCTAATGTAATCACGAAAGTCGACCGTGCATTCGTGCATTATAATCAACAAAATATTGTCTCGTATTCTCACGATAAGTCGGCATCTAATACGCGTCAGCGATTGGGGGCTATAGAAATCGCGGCCAACTTTCTTTCTAAGAGAGGTATTGCCTGTGATGAAGAGTTTGATGAAAGGAGATTTATTGACAAGCTATTGGCGATTGCTAACTGCGATAGAGATAGTGTTCTGAAATTCCTCACGGTGTATCCGTGGCTCGATTATGAGAAACATAAGCATCTCGTAGCCCCCTACTGGAGACTTCCCTATAAATTTGCATTGCAGGGCAAAATTGGAATGTTTATTTTCCTGCGCAATCTGATTTCCCCCATCCGTAAAGCATATCGACTTATATATGACCGCTGAACCCAAAATCACAGTCTTAGTGCCCGTATATGGGGTAGAGAGGTATATCGGCAGATGCGTCCGTTCATTGTTCGAGCAGACAATGACCGACGGCGTAGAATTTATCTTTGTGAATGACTGTACGAAAGATAAAAGTATGGAGATGCTCATGGACTTACTCAAGCATTATCCTTCCCGACAGTCACAGGTGATGGTGGTGGACCATAAAGAGAATATGGGTCTTGCCGCAGCAAGAATCACTGCTCTCAATCTTGCCAAAGGAGAATATGTGATACATCTTGACAGCGATGATTACTTTGAGAGGGATATGCTGGAACGTATGTACGCCACCGCAAAGAAACAGAATGCAGACATCGTTGTGGCAGACTACTTTTTGTCGTATAAAAAACGGGAAATATATATTCACTGCCCTATAAATCAGGATAAGAACCGTCTTATCAGCAATATGATATGCAATAAAGAGGGGGTAGGACGGATGGTCTGGAATAAATTGATAAAACGGGAATTATATGAAAAATATTCCGTAAGACCATTACACGGCATAAATATTGGAGAAGACATGATAGTGACGGCGCAACTCTTATTTCATGCCGCTTCAATAAGCAAGATTGATAGAGCGTTTGCACACTATAACAGAAGTAATCTTAACACTTATACTTCAAGTCCGTCATATCAAGAAGTAATAAACCGGTTCACTGTCTGCGATTTTCTTTCTGATTTTTTTGGAGAACAATCTCATGAAATAACCGACGCTATTAATCGCCACCGATTCCAAATCAAAGCTATGGCATTGATTTACTCACCTCACATACATCAACGCCAGATTCTATCTTATCATCCTCAATTGAGCTATCAAAAATATCGTCATGAGCTGGCGTGGTATTGGAGATATCCATTAAAATTAGGATTTAATGGTAACTTGAGGACATTCAATATGTTTAGAACGATAGTCCTTAAATTACGGACAGCTTATCGATATTGTCGGGATCTAATGTAATTCTATCCTAATCTATATTTTGACTTATGCTGATTCATCTTTATAGAATTTCAAATTGGTTGTATAGACATAAGATTCCGTTCATTCCTAAGATAATCTACGGGCTAAACTATCTGATGTTTAATTGTATAGTACCTCCACAGTGTACGATTGGCAAAAACACCAGATTTGCCTACCATGGAATTGGTGCGGTTATTCACCGAGATGTAGTAATCGGTGCGAATTGCCTGATTGGACAAGGTGTGACTATCGGTGGAAAAGTCGGTCATTCCAGACTTCCCGTCATCGGTGATAATGTCTATATTGCTGCGGGTGCCAGAATAATAGGGACAGTCAATATCGGCAATAATGTGGTAATTGGATGCAATAGCGTAGTTTTACACGATTGCCCTCCCAACAGCGTGTGGGCCGGTGTTCCAGCAAAGATGATTCGCCAAGGCTAATAATCGAGAGAATTGTATCTGTCCTTAATACGGTAAATATTAATATTGGCAATGCTTGGTGTCTAACATTCAAAAGACCTGGCCTCAAATGATTTAGCTCGATAGAGACAAAATTTGAGCATACAACTATGAATCCTAACGAAAGTCTCATACTGACGCAAATAAGGCGGCTCCTGATATTGATTTTTCCCGTAAGTATAATTGTTGACTTAATCTCGGGATTTTTCACGGTTCAGCTCCACACATACATACCTATTTGTCAGTTGCTTCGAATCTTCATAATGGTAGGGACACTATATCTACTGACAAAAAGAGTGAGTCCCATTATTATTTGGGTGGCATTCATTCCGATTATATTCGTTATCCTGATTTCACCTTTCTGGATGATTACGGGTGGGCTTGAACCGGAGAAGGGCTATAATCTCGGAGTGGAAATTGAGAGTTTCAGCAAAAGTCTGTATTTTCTAATCATTGTGACTTTCTTTATTGTATATAGAAGAGAGATCAACACAGAACAGCCGTTAAGGATTATTTCAATTTATGGTCTTCTTATAGCCGGCGCTGTAATTATATCGTTCGTAACAGGATATGGAAATAGCACTCACAATGAAGAATATGGTTTCGGCACCAAAAGCTATTTCAAAGCGGGCAATGATCTGGGGTTGACAATATTATATGCTTCGGTGGTGAGCAGCCTGTATATGTTCTCTCATTTGGGGTTGAAACGCGCGCTCATCACTCTGACAATATCACTGAGTGCAATTCTGATTGGAACCCGGGTGGGTCTGATAGGAATAGCAGTCTGGCTAACTATCATGGTGTGTTACACCGTGTTCATATTTAGCCCCACGGATATTAGGAAGCGCAATAGATTCCTATTTTATAAACCGATGATTTTCTTTGGCTTTATTCTCTGTGCGATTGAATGTATTAAGTTTATATTGTCATCATTCGATAAATATATGTTGGTCAAATACACAATGGAGGCTATGATGACAGCACGCAGCTTGCTGACGGCTCCCGTCGATGAATATATAAGCAACCTTGAATGGTATGACTTTGCCTTTGGAAGGGGTATGTCGACAATTTATCATTATGTTGCTCAATCACTTGGTAATTATTATGATTACCGAATTATTGAAGCTGATTTTCATGAATTACTTGGCGGTTATGGCCTCTTTGGCTTTCTCGTGTTTGTCTCGCCGTTTGCATACTTTATGATTAAGGCTTTCAAACGATATATCTCGCAACCTAACTTTACAGATTTTGCAATCTTATTCGTTACCGCCTCTTTTCTTGCAGTGGCCTACGCAGCAGGACATTGCTTTCGTAATACCATGGTTGCCCCGATTTATGGCTACATGGTCTCGTTAATGTATTATGGGGAAAAACATTCTATTGATCAATAACGGTTATCCTTCCGAACAATATCCGGAATATACCACCTATATAAGAAGTATAGAGGAGTGTCTTTTTGCTTCCGGTAACAGTATCGACAAGCTGGTGATCAGTTTCGACCGTCGAATCACCCCTCCATATAAAATCTATAAATATATTCTTTTCTGGATAAAATGCCTGACAATCAGAACCACCTGTGAGACTATCTATATAAACCATCTTCCATTTGCATGGCCTATAATCCTTAATCCGTTTATTGGTAATAAGAGGCTGATAGTCCATTGGCATGGCGAGGAACTAACAGGCAATCGTAAATTCCTCACGATAGCTCGCAGAATACTTGTCCGATTCGTAAGGAATGCTCATAATATAGTGCCCTCCCATTATTTTGGCCGCGTGCTGAAATCGCGTTTCGGAGAAGCCGAAATGCATGTCTCGGTGAGCCCGAGCGGTGGAGTTGATATTGAACGATTTAGACCTGCCAAAAGCAATAGTGAAAATTTTGTGATAGGCTATGCGAGCGAATTAAAAAGAGATAAAGGAGCTGACATTCTTATGCATCTCATTGAACATAAACATGAAATAGAAATTGCCACAGGCCGCAAAATTACTTTTCACATCATCAATTATGGCAGAGATGCCGAATATTATATGGGCCGGATGCAACAGACAGACATGAGCTGCTGCAAAGTTTTCGACCGGAGGGATAAGAGTCAGATGCCCTCTTTCTACAATTCAACTGATTTGATTGTATTTCCATCAATTCGTGAAAGTCTTGGATTGGCGGCTCTTGAGGCTATGAGCTGCGGGGTGCCGGTTGTGGCTCACAATATCTGTGCTTTTCCAGAATATATAAAGCCCGGTGTGTCAGGCGAACTCGTTGAGCTTTGCACCTCTGAGCTGGAACAAAACCGGGCCTTTCTCACTGCGGTTGTAAAGGCTATCAAGAGTATTGATACATATGCCCCGCGGCAGGTGGTTGAGGCAAACTATTCACAAACCTCGGTGATTTCTTTCTACCGCAAATTATTTGAAGATTTATGAACCGAGTAGCAGAGTCTCTTTCAAAGCTCCAAAAATACTGCGAGGCGAAGGATTTCAAGGGCTGGGATCCATACGATGGGCTCAACTCGCGGATATTCAACGCAGTGCCGTTGCTAAAAAATTCAGCGCTATGCCGCCTGGTTATGATTCAATTTTTGAAACTGAGTCCTGTCAATCTGCGTCGCGCTGCTATAATTTCTAAAGATTATAACCCGAAAGGTATAGCATTATTCTTATCAGGGTATTGCAATCTATACGAGGCTGTAACTCTGAATCCGACTCTGCAACTTTATTTCGGAAATCCTGAACAACTGTTGGATAAGATAGAGCATCTTGCCCATTTACTGATGGGTATCCGTTCAAATGGGAATTATCACGGAGCCTGCTGGGGCTATGAATTCGGGTGGCAGTCAAGAGCATTCTACCTACCCCCATATACACCCACAGTAGTTGTCACAGCTTTCGCTGTGGATGCTCTTCTCAGGACATATCAAATAACCAATCGTTCAGAATATCTGGATTTAGCGTTATCCTCAGAGAGATTTATCCTTGAAGACTTAAATCGGATATCCAAATCAGACGGGTTTATGTTTTCATATTCTCCACTTGACAAACGTGCCGTTTATAATGCGACTCTGCTGGGTAGCAAGACCCTGACAGCAATATATAAATATAAGAATGACGAAAGATTAATAAATCTAATCAGTCAGTCTGTACGGCCGGTTCTATCAATGCAAAATCCGGACGGTTCCTTCCCTCATAGTGATCAGGTTGGAAATAAATGGAGGGATAATTTCCACACGGGCTTCAAACTTGAAAGTCTCGTTTGCTGCAACCGGATATTACGTGATGAGGCGATTGAAAGAGCTATTGAAAAAGGATATGCACATTGGATCTCTAATTTTTTCAACAGGGAAACCGGTATTGCCCTCTATTATGAAAATGACTCCATAAACTCTACGGTTGATTTACATTGCGTGGCTCAGGCCATTCCCACACTTTATCGTCTTGACAAGTTAGGAAAGGAACTTCCTTTAGCAGAGAGAGCTATCAATTGGGCTATAGATAATATGCAGTCAGCCGATGGTGCGTTCTATTATAGGAAAAAGGGAAATCGGTTAAATAAAATAAAGTATATGAGATGGCCTAATGCCTGGATGCTCTATGGCATGAGTTTATATCTGAAATATATTTCTGAAAATGGTAAAAATTAGAAACTGCGTGCGCTTTGTCGCAATATTCATAAGGCAATTTATCCTTACTAAAATATATGGAATGGATATTTCGAGAACGGCGAGAATATCATTCGGCGCAAAATTAGACAAAACGAATCCAAAAGGAATCCATATAGGTGATGAGAGTTATGTTGCCTCGGGAGCTATCATTCTCTCTCACGATTTTTGTAAGAATATACACGCTAATACTTATATAGGCACGAGATGCTTTATCGGGATTAATACTGTCGTAATGTGTGGTGTCAGAATCGGTGACAATTGTGTGATTGGCGCCGGAGCTATTGTGACGAAAGACGTTCCTTCCAATTGCATCATTGCCGGGAATCCCGCAAGAATTATCCGGGATGGTATAGAAACAATCAAATTTGGACAACTTGTGAATCATGAATGAGGTGATTCTAAATGGTATAACCGTCACTGTATTCCATGACGTAGACGATTTACTCGAATTTGTCAATGACAAGAAGAGTATTCTCGTGGCTGTCAATGCTGAGAAAATCATCAGTCGCAATCCAAAGCTTAAAGAGATTATCAACGCCAATATCGGCTATCTCGATGGCATAGGTCCTGTTTGGGCCGCCAGACGTAAGGGATTTTCGGAGGCTCGTAAGATTCCCGGGTGTGAACTATGGCTGAAATTAGTGGAGCGTTTCTATCTTTCCCGCTCATTCTATCTGCTCGGTAGCACCGGCCAGGTTGTGGAAGAGACCGCACATAAGCTACAAAAAGAGTTTCCGGGCATCTCAATTGTAGGCTATCACAACGGCTTTCTGACAACTGAGGTGATGAAATCGGAAGTTATTAACCACATAGTCAGGACAAAACCTGATGTCGTTTTTGTAGCCATGGGCTCGCCAAAGCAAGAATTATTGATGGCCGAACTTCAAAAACTTCACCCGGCTATCTATATGGGGTTAGGGGGGAGTTTCGATATATACACCGGCAAAGTGAGGCGCGCACCAAAATGGTGGGTAGAGCATAATCTGGAGTTTGCCTACCGGCTTATGAATCAGCCTAAGAGACTCAAACGTCAGATTCATCTCTTGCGGTTCGTGTGGATGCTCATTGCAAATAGACTCTGAATGAAAAAGATTCTTCTCGTATTCGGCACTCGCCCCGAAGCCATAAAGATGGCTCCGCTGGTGATGGAACTCAGAAAATATCCCGACGAGTTTGAGGCAATGGTCTGTGTCACAGGTCAGCACCGGCAGATGCTCGATCAGGCACTCGACGTGTTTGACATCACGCCTGATTATGATCTGGACATAATGCATCCCCGCCAGGATCTGACTGATATCACCACTAAAACCCTTGAGGGTTTGCGCGATATTTTCGCCCAGACGGAGCCTGATGCAGTGGTGGTGCAGGGCGACACCACAACCGCAATGGCTGCGGCGTTGGCTGCTTATTATCATCATATCAGGGTGTATCATATTGAAGCGGGACTTCGCACCCGAAATATCTATTCTCCGTGGCCGGAAGAGATTAACCGTCAGGTGATATCGCGCATCGCCGTCCATCATTTCGCCCCCACAGCCTCGTGTCGGGCAAATCTTTTGATGGAAGATGTGGCAGACGATAGAATCACCGTGACGGGCAACACTGTGATAGATGCTCTGATATGGGCGGTTGAAAAAATCAACTCCTCTGCTCATCTTAAGGAAAAAATCGCGGTAAATCTGTCGGAGGCCGGATATGACCCGATACGTCTGGCCGATGGAAAGAAACTGATTCTCATCACCGGACATCGCCGCGAGAATTTCGGAGAGGGACTCCACTCAATATTCCGGGCTCTCGGCAGTCTCACCGCCAGATATCCGGATGTGGATTTCGTCTACCCTGTCCATCCCAACCCGAGGGTAAGTGATGCCTTAGAATCGGTTTTCGGTCACAGCATACCCGTCATACCAAATCTGCATCTCATCAAGCCGCTCGATTATCTGCCGTTTCTATTGCTGATGGAGAAGTCTACAGCCATTCTCACAGACAGCGGAGGAATCCAGGAGGAGGCTCCGGCTCTCGGCAAGCCGGTGTTGGTGATGCGCGACACCACTGAGCGACCGGAAGCCATCTCTGCGGGCACGGCAAGGCTAACGGGGACAGATTATAACACTATAATTGAAGAAGTGTGCCGTCTTTTAGACGATTCCGACCACTACATCAGCATGGCAAAGGTGGCCAATCCTTATGGCGACGGCCATGCGGGCAGAAGAATCGTCGAGACTTTAAGAACTATAGAAAACATTTGAGAATGAAAGTTTGTGTAATAGGGCTCGGATATGTCGGATTGCCCACGGCAATCCTCCTCGCCACCAATGGAATGAAGGTGGTAGGGGTAGATATTAATTCTGCAATCGTGGAAGAGACCAACAATTCGAACCTCCATATCACGGAGCCGGGATTTGACAATTTGCTCAAGCAGGCTATCGCTTCCGGAAGTTTCAGAGCGGTTGAGACCCCTGAAGAGGCCGATGCATTTCTTGTCGTGGTTCCCACACCGCTGATGACCGATAAGACGCCAGACATAAGCAATGTCGAAGCGGCCACAATGTCTGTGTTGCCGCATCTCAAGGAGGGCAATCTATTCATTATCGAATCTACCTGTCCGGTGGGAACCACTGAAAAAATTGCCGGACTCATCTATGCCCGCAGGCCGGAACTGAAAGGAAAAATCCACATGGCTTATTGTCCGGAGAGAGTGCTCCCCGGCAATATCATCCATGAGCTTATAAACAACGACCGGATTGTCGGCGGAATCGATAAGGAATCAACCGAAAGAGTGAAGGATTTCTACAGCCGCTTCGTGAAAGGCCAACTCCATGATGCCGACACGAGAATGGCCGAGATGTGTAAACTCACCGAAAATGCGAGCCGCGATGTGCAGATAGCTTTTGCCAATGAGCTTTCCCTCATCTGCGACAAGGCAGGGATTGATGTGCGCGCACTCATACGCCTGGCCAACAAGCATCCACGGGTAAATATCCTTCAGCCAGGATGCGGTGTGGGAGGCCACTGCATTGCTGTAGATCCTTATTTTCTTACCATAGATTTTGCCAACGAAGCACGAATGATTGCACAGGCGCGCGAAGCCAACAACTACAAGCAGATGTGGTGCGCGGAGAAAATCAAGAATGCGATGCTCCAATTCAAAACCGACAGACACCGCTATCCTACGGTAGCCATGATGGGGCTCGCATATAAGCCAGACATCGACGACCTGCGCAATTCACCGGCAATGAAGATTGTGAGCGACATCCTACGCACCACAAGCAATAGCAAGATTCTCGTAGTGGAGCCGAATCTCAGAGACCACCGTCTGTTTAAGCTCGAAGACTATAAAGACGCCTATCAGGCGGCCGATATCATTGTCTATCTCGTAGGTCATAAGGAATTCAGAAGCCTGCCGAAGTGCGACTCAAAGATAGTTATTGATTTCTGTGGGATAAATTGACAGCGCCTCATCGATAAAAAGCATCAGCCACTAAGCTAACCGCTTAGTGGCTGATACTTTTTATAGGGAATGACAGAGAGATTAAACATACCGTGGACTCCGGGAGAATCCACGGTATATTTTATTTTGCCCTACGGCGCTCCACACTATCAGGGAAGTTTGTTGCCGGGATGCGAACGGACGCGTCTCAAGATATTCTGCATGTCGAATACTACGGCAGGATTCTCAAGAGCCACATTCTTCTGCTCGTCTTTCGACGAAGTCATATCATAGAGCTGGGGCATGGAATTATTGCCGGTCTCTATCTTCGGTCCCCACTGAATCATTGCCGGCCCATCATTGGGTTCAATATATTTCCAGTCTTTGGTTCGTGCCGACAAAGTGTGGTTCGACGCAAGTTCGACCACCCAGGGAGTGTCTTCTGAGTCGGTTCCGAGCAGGTTGCCCAGGCGGTTACGACTGTCGGGGGCTGCCCCATTCGGCATCTTCGCACCTATGAGGTGGCCGAGAGATGCCATCCAATCGATGTGAGACATCAGCACATCAGACTCCACTCCCCCATCAATCTTATTTGGCCATCTCACGATTGCGGGCACCATTGTGCCTCCTTCGAACGCACTGTACTTATTGCCGCGATACGGGCCCGTGGGACTATGACCGTTAAGGAGTTCTTCAGCCTGGTCATCGTATCCATCGTCTAACACCGGCCCGTTGTCGCTTGTGAGAATGACCAGAGTATTGTCGGCAATACCCAATTCGTCAAGCGTACGCATTATTTCTCCCACGGACCAGTCGAACTCTACAATTGCATCACCTCTCAGACCCATCGGGTTCTTTCCACGGAAGCGTTCGTGCGGGAAACGAGGCACATGCACATCGTTTGTGCAGAAATACAGGAAGAACGGCTGGTCTGCATTGCTGCGAATAAAATCAACAGCATGCGCAGTGATAGAGTCTGCTATATTCTCATCTTTCCATAACGCTTTGCCGCCTCCCGACATATATCCGATTCGGCCGATACCATTTACAATGGCCATATCATGTCCGTGAGATGACCGCAGATTAAACAGTAGTTCGGGATTGTCTTTTCCGGTGGGCTCTCCGGGCAGGTTGCGTCGATAGTCCACATAGATAGGATGCTCCGGATCATAGTTTGCAACCTTACCGTCTTCGATAAAGACACAGGGCACACGGTCGGCCGTGGCAGCCATTATATAGTGATAGTCGAAGCCTATGTCGGCCAGTCCAGACGGCAGGGGGGAGTTCCAATCCTGCTCGCCGGTCTTGTCGCCGAGACCAAGGTGCCATTTGCCAATGGCTGCCGTGCGATAGCCGGTGTTGCGAAACATATCGGCCATCGTATACATTTCGGGGCGTATGATCATTCCCGCATTTCCGGGAGCCACATCTGTTCCGGGCCGACGCCACGCATATTCTCCCGTCAGCAGAGAATATCTCGACGGAGTGCTGGTGGCGGCCACAGCATGAGTATTGGTAAACTTTATGCCCTGCTCAGCCAGTCTATTGACATTTGGCGTGGCTACATTTTTCGCTCCATAGCACTCAAGGTCACCGTAGCCCAGGTCATCAGCAAGAATCACTATGACATTGGGCTGCTCCCTATCACTCACCTTCTGACCGGTTTCGGCCGACTTCGCATTGAGCGCTGTCGGCACACACGCAACCGGTGTGATCATTGCGGCCAAAGCCGCCGCTTTTCTGTTTACCATCATAATAAGATTTATTTTAGATTGTATAGACAGCCGACACAAGAGCTACTTGCGTGCATCTCGTGTCGGCTGAACATGTGGAATTATTGGGGTTCACGTAGATTCGGATTAATATTTTGTTCCGATAGAGGAATCGGCCATTGATAATCCTGGGGATTTCTGAAATCACGCCGCCCCACATACCAACGGCAATTACCTGTTGGATCTACAATTTTAGTAGAAGTGGCATAGAGTTCGGAATCAGGATATGGCGCGCCCCATATCTCACCTACAAGGACTTCGTGGGCTGTGTGCCATCGAAGGAGGTCCCAGTAATGAATACCTTCATAGACCAGCTCTATCCGGCGTTCGTGACGCAGCGCCTGACGCATCTGATCGGCCGACCCCGCTAAAACTGCCGGCATCCCGACATCCGCGCGCGAGCGGATTGCATTTATTGTCTGGTCGCAAAGACTCTGAGTGAGAGGCTGGCCGCTTTCAAGCATACATTCAAAATATCCTAACAGCACTTCGGCATAACGAATCACAGGCACAACCACACTATAGCTCGTGAGATCATTGATGGCCGACTCATCATAAAACTTGCGCCACATGAACCCTGTCTTAGACGCTTCAGAAGAATAGTCTATGCGTTCTTTCATTGAGGCAGAATAATCCGGGCTCATGCGATACTCCGTGCCTTTGAATGTGGCGCCGTTGTAATAAATGGTGTAATCAAGACGCGGATCACGATTCTCACCGAGATTACGGGGATTATAGCGGGGGTCGTCATAACTGAACTTGCTACCGTCAAGAAATTCATATTCCTCGAAAATGCCTGCCGAGGGATTTGACAGACTCCATCCACCGTCTTTTGCTGACAGACATTGCTGCGGATGCCCCCAGCCGAAAAAGTTTTCGAGATATTCGATATAGAATATGTTTTCTTTATTAGCGGTTCCTGTGCCGGAAAGAAACAGTTCGGAGTATGAGGAATGAATGGTATTATCTCCAAGGTCAATGATCTCTTTATAGACCGATGCACCATTGGTCCAGTCTTCCAAAAGCATATATGTGCGTCCGGCAAAAGCCAGAGCGGCCTGACGGCATGCGCGTCCTGTTTCTGACCCGGTTATCTCAGAAAACCGAGGGAGTGAAGCAGCCGCTTCAATAAATTCTGACGCACACCATCTGAGAATTTCTGCCTGAGAAGTCTTGCTGACATTGTTTGCCTCTTCACCGGTCAATGATTCCGTTACCAAAGGCACATCCTTGAAATAACTGGCCAGATAGTGATACTGAGTGGCACGAAGGAAACGGGCCTCTGCAATCAGACGATCTTTATCCGAACCATCAGCCATATTCATAATGCCTTCAAGAAAACGGTTGCAACGACCTATTCGTCCATATGCAGAACTCCAATATTTGGCAAGCTGCGCATTGTTATTCTGCAGTTTCCCGCTTGAGAATATAAACAGCGGGCTGTTTTCACCTCTGCGGTCAAATGCATTGTCGGTCATGTGGTCCATGAACTGCAACCCTTGATATGACCAGAAATCAGTCACGTTGTATTCCAGACCATTTGTGATGCTACCTCTATAGAGTGCGGTGAGTGCAAGGGTGGCATTCTTCGAGTTATCCCAAAAGTTGTCAGACGACAGACTTGTGAGGGGGCTCCGTTCAAGATTGCATGACTGCAGAATGACCGACAGCATTGCAACCAGAAGCGTTATTTTATATGTTTTCATTTCTTTTGCGCAATTAAATATTTATGGTAAGACCAAATGTGTAGGATCGCATGGTAGGATAGTATGAACCTCCATTGCTCCGTTTCTCCGGATCCCATCCCTCAGGATATCCATTGAAGCTAAAGGGATTATCAAGTGTGATGTATGCCCGCACACTATTTACCTTGAGGTTAGTGAGCCACTTCGACGGAATAGTATATCCCAGCTGGATATTCCGGACTTTCAAGAACCATGCATCTCTTACCCAGAAGTCAGAGGTGAGAGTGTTGCGGCTTCCGGAATTGGAGAGCACTTCCAGACGAGGATATTCAGGATAACGATTGGTCTGCTGCACGTTCCAGCATCCTTCCATCTGCCAACGCTGAATATTGCCCTCCTGCCAGAAAGCATAACCGGCATATGTGGACAGTGTGCCGCTAACCTTTGATACTCCCTGAAGCAGGAAGCTGAAATCAACACCTTTCCAATCTAATCCGGCACTTATTCCATAGTTGAACTTCGGAATCTGCGAACCAAGATATGTGCGGTCTGAGGTGGTGACCTTTCCATCACCGTCAATATCCACATAACGGATATCACCTACTCCCGAACCCTTGGCAATTGCGCTTTGGTCAACCCATGAGGTGACTTCCTCCTCTGAAAGAAACACACCATCGGTCTTATAACCGTAGATCATCTGCATCGGATAGCCGATGAAAAGATTTGATCCATTGCCCACCATGCCATTGTTTTGAGTCACGTTGCCCATGCCGAGAGTCTTGACCTTATTAGATATGATCGAGAGGTTGGCGTTGACGAAATAATTTACTTCGCCGATACGATTACGATGCCCCACTTCAAATTCCCATCCACGGTTGGCCACCTTACCGGTGTTGATTTCAGACACCGCCAGACCGAATATATCTGAGAAACTGGCCGATGGCTTGTAAAGGATGTCGTGAGTGAGACGGTCGAAATAACTTGCATTAAAAGTTATCCGGTTGTTCAGGAATCCGGTTTCAATTCCGAAATCAAATGTTCTGGTCTTTTCCCATTGGAGATTCGGATCAACATAAGTGGTAATTGCAGCTCCTTGAGTGTATACGCCTCCAAACACATAGTTTGAACCTAACACATACACACTCTGATAAGGATAATTACCTATATTATTATTTCCGAGAATACCATATGAGGCCTTCAGCTTAAGATTGCTGACAAAACGGAGCTTTTCGTTTTCCTTCCAGAAATTCTCGTTAGCAATTCTCCAACCGGCACCGACCGATGGGAAAAAGCCATACTTACAATCATTGGGGAATCTGGATGAACCGTCATAGCGGAATGTGCCTTCCAAAAGGTATCTTTCATCAAAATTGTAATTAAGACGTCCGATAACCGACTGCACAGCCCAATCATAGCCGGCTCCGCTGTTGGTCTGCCCATCGACACCGCCAGCCGAAAGATACGGCACATCATCTGAGGGGAAGTTGTTTCGGAAACCGCCAAGTGTGCGCTGACGCTCATCCTCCCAGGTGTAGCCCAGAAGCACTCCGATATGATTCCTGTTAAAGTCAACGTTGTAATCCACCAATGCCTGGAGAGTCTTATAGGCTGTCTTGCTCCAGTTTTCTGTAAGCGACGACGGCCCTGTTCCACGACCATCGGTAAGAGTCATATCCGCACGATAGTTTCGAGTCTGTGCCATAGTGTAATTATAGCCTCCAATCACCTTAGCCGTGAGTCCGGGAAGGATATCATACTCGAAATTGATCTGTGCTTTGTAACGGTCTATATCGTCACGATAGAAAGAAGCGCAATCAAGCCAAGATATAGGTGTGCCCTGCAGCTTCGGGCCTAATCCAACCGTATTGTCAGACATATAAGAGGGCCAAAGACCGGGATAGCGGAGAGCCTGTGTGATCAGAGCCCCATTGCCACCCGAATCAAGCACTCCGGGAGTGGAGGGCTCGTGACGATTACCGATCGTACCGTTTAAGATAACGTTCATTCTGAAATTGTCGGCGAGTTTTGCCTGAAGATTCAGTCTACCGTTAAATCTGTCATAATAGCTTTTTTTGAAGAAGCCATTGGTGCGCATGTAAGCACCGGTCAACTGATAGTTGATTCGCGATGTGCCGCCGCTGATACTGAGTTCATGTTTGGTCTGGAGAGGATGACTTCCCAGCAATTCCTCAAGATAGAGTTCATCGGCATAGTTGTCAGGATCACTGCCGTCACGAAATTTCTGAATCATTTCAGGGGTGTAGCTTTCTGTTCCGACAGCCATATTGTAGAATTCCGCATACTCATACGAATGGGCTAACTTGGGGAGATCGACTGCCGAGCTCCAACCCACCGTACCGTTATAAGTGACTCTTGTCTTTCCTTCGCGACCATTTTTTGTCGTAACGAGAATCACACCGTTGGCAGCTCGCGAACCATAGATTGCAGCAGATGCCGCATCCTTAAGCACCGATATACTCTCCACCTCAGCCGGAGTGAGGTCGTTTATGTTTCCGGGGAGGCCGTCAACAAGAATAAGCGGTGACGGGTCTGCACCAAAAGAGCCCACGCCTCTCACACGTATTGTGGGTTGATCTGATCCGGGGCTACCTGAACCTTGTGTGATGGTGACACCGGAAAGATAACCGTTTATCATATTTGAAAGGCTGCCACCCGTGCGTCCCTCAAGTTGGCCGCTCTCTACAGTGGCAATCGAGCCTACCACATTGACCTTCTTCTGCACGCCATATCCCACAACTACAACTTCATCAAGAAGATTGTCGTCTTCATGGAGCTGAATATTTATAGGTTTTCCGTTCACTGCCTGCGACTTTGCAGGAGTGTAACCGATAAAACTCACATCCAGAACAGCATCTTCCGGCACTTCCAGCTGGAAGTTTCCATTGATATCGGTCACTGCGACCAGATTGGAGTTTCTTACACGTACGGTAGCTCCGATTATCGGTTCGCCTGAAGTATCAGTCACGCTACCGGTGGCAGATACCATCTTACTTCCGTTGGTGTCATTCCCCTTTTTATTGGAAGTGATAGTAATCGTGTTGTCTGACATGATTTTATAAGACAACTCTCTTCCTTCAAGAGCTTTACCCAGCACTGCGTCTACAGGCTGGGCCACCTCGTTGAGGGTAATATCTTTACGGTTGTCGACCGCATCATTATCATACGAGAAATGATAAGTGGTCTGCTTTTCTATCTCCTTGAAGATCTGGCGTAGGGAAGATTTATCTACCTGCACCGTGACCTTCTGTGGTTCCGCTGCTCTTGCGAGCGGGACATAAAACATGATAGCCAACAAGAATATCATGCCTGTTCTTAAAGATCTTGCCATTAGAAATGGATATTAAGGTTAAGTTTATGATTGGTTTTATTATAGACTTCGTAAATATTTGTGAATTGTCCCTTGTGATTTTTATGTTTTATAACATATTTCAATAACAATATCTACAAACTGCCACGGATACGCTGCAGGCACCTTGCCCAGACACATCCGCATTCTATAATTTTTCCAACATACCACTTTTCATTTTAACTATTTATGTTTAAGAACTATACTATCGGGACTCATATAGGCTTCCAAACGAAACACTTCACAAATAATGTTTACTGCCTCGAGAATATCCGTGCTTGGCAAGTAGCCGGTAAAAGTCTTACCCGCAACATCTTCTTTATCATACATAAATTTCTTATGATATGTGTCAGATAACCCTTCTATGACGTCGGTCAATGATACTCCGTTAAAGGATATATCGCCACGAAGTCTCGCGCGGACATCGTTTGGGGCATTAAGATACTCAATTGTAAAACTACCTGTGGCGTAATTCATGGTAACCAATTCATTCGGTTTTATGACAACAACCTCTCCCGAAACAGTTGATTTCATCTCAACGGATCCTTCCTCAAGATAGAGCATAGCCGAAGGAGCGTCCGCTTTGGCTATCAAAGAGAATTTAGTCCCTAAAACCCGAACTTCAAGACCATTTGATTTCAAAATGAACGGACACTTGGAATTGTGTGCCACGTCCAGCCACACCTCACCCAGTCCGTTGATTACCCGCTCGTTATCATTGAAATTCTTAAGAGAATACGTGACCCGTGAGTTTGAGCCGAGACTGATATTCGAACCGTCCGGCAACCGCAATCTCGCGGTTTCTCCATCTGAAGTGGCGAGCTGAGTGTCGGAAGCAAGCATTTCATTATATCTTGAGTATTCTCCAAGATTAATTCCAAGCCAAGCCACAACACACAGCAGCGGAATTGCTACAACAGCAGCAACCATTATCAATCGCCGCCTGTGGACAGACCGGCATAAAGTCTGTTCGGCAATAGCTCTTCTTTTCATTTCTGAAATAATCCTGTCAAAATTTTCCTCAGACATTTCCTGGCTTTCATATCCAGAGTCGGGATGCTTTTCAAATATATCCGCAACCTCCTCATCAGACATCATTGCGATGAGCTTCTTAAACTCCTTAAGTTCCCCGGAAGACAAGGTATTGGCCCTGAATCTATCTACGAGTTCTTCTATTCGGGATTCTGTTGTAAATTTGATCATGAGGGATATAATTATGATATGACAGTCAGAGGGAGCAGATAGACAATCACAGTTATTGTATTGTCAAGATATTTTCGCAGTGTCTTCAAGCCGAGCGAAAGACGGTTTCTCACGGTCTTCTCACTGATACCGAGCAACGATGATATTTCTGAGTTAGATAGATACTGAAATCTTGATAATTCAACTACTCTACGCTGAGACAACGGAAGTTTTGCAATCAACAGCCTGACTTTTTCCACGTATTCTTCGTATTCCACAGCGTTGACACTTTCATCTGCAATCGTATTGTGGGTATCCACGAAATATTCATATATAGGCGAATTGAGAGTGCTGCGTATCATATCCACACATCGACGCTTTGCAATGGTCAGCAATAGCGGACCGAGCTCTTTCTCCACATCTATATGACTCCGATATGTCCACAAATCCATCAGTATGTCCTGAACCAGTTCCTCCAGATCCAGCTCACATCTGGTATATCGCTGGCAATAGGCATAGAGCCGCCGTGTGTACCGGCGGCATATTTCGCCAAATCCGTCTGTAGAGCCGGCTTTCAGCAGTTGCAATAACTCTTTTTCTGATTTATCTACAATCACTCCTCTCTCTCCATTATGCCCGATTGTGGCTGCAAATTTACATCAATAAACTTTTCGATGCAAGATTTAGTGTTGAATAACATAATCCGGCTCTGCTACCATCACAAAGACGAATAAGGGGGGACAGATGTGGATGGAGGGGTTGAGGTGAGCTTTTCTAAGGTATAATTGCCGGGAAGTTTATAAGAGTATATGTCACAAATTAATTATACTTACATATCTAACATTAACGCAAATGGCATCGATTAAAGTAAAGTTACGGCCTGCGGCCAACAGCCCAGAGGGCTCTGTGTACTATCAGGTGATCCACGACAGGAAGCGACGTGTCATTCTCTCGGGGTGCAGGGTGTGGCGCTCCGAGTGGGATGACCGCCGTGGGACGGTCATTGCATCCATGGGAAGCGAAAGGCTTTCGGTCGTTCTCAGCATCCGCGACCGCATACGCCGCGATATCGATCGGCTCACAAGGGTGGTGCGCCAAATGGAGAGCAGCAGGATGAATTATACGGCCGATGATGTGGTGGAGGAGTATCTTAGGCTTACACGTGAATACTCTCTGGGGCATTTCATGGGGCGAATTATCCAGACCCTCTACCAGAACGGAAAAATCCGGACGGCCGAAACCTATACAGCGACTCTCAATAGTTTCAGGAAATTCATAAGCGAAACATACGGCGCCGACCCCACAGAATCGGGAAATGATGTGACGCTCGACAGCATCAACACCGAGATGATGGAGGCATACGAGGCGTGGCACCGCAAGAGAGGGGTGGCACCAAACACCATCTCATTCTACATCCGCATTCTCAGAGCCGTCTACAACCGTGCGATAGATGAGAATGCGATAGAAAACCGCCATCCTTTCAGACGTGTCTACACCGGGGTAGACAAAACTGTGAAGAGGGCTCTCCCGATTCAGACCGTTAAGAAAATCAGGGCTCTCGACCTCTCGCTGAGTCCGGCCATGGACTTCGCCCGCGATATGTTTCTCATCAGCTTTATGCTCCGCGGCATGAGCTTCATAGACATGGCTTTTCTGCGAAAGGCCGACCTGACCGACGGTTACATCACCTACCGCCGGCGCAAGACCGGCCAGAAGCTCACAATCGAATGGACCGAAGAGATGCAGGATATCCTCGATAAATATCCTGAAAACAGTTCAGACTATCTTCTACCGATAATAAGACAGCGTGGTGTCAACGAGCGCTACACCTACCGCAACATGAGCTATAATATCAACCGCAGCCTAAAGAGTATAGCCAAGAAGGTGGGTATAGACATTTCGCTCACTCTCTATGTGGCCCGCCACAGCTGGGCCTCCGCAGCCAAAGCAAAAGGAATACCGCTGAGTGTGATAAGCGAGGGAATGGGACATGACTCCGAGACCACGACCCAGATATATCTCGCGAGTCTTGACACAGCAGTGGTAGACAAAGCCAATTCCATCATACTCCGAAGCATCTGAGCCAATGGAGATTGGTTCTGTCAAGACCGAGGTGCGATTGCCTGACGTCAGACTATTTCAGCGCATTGCCAACCGAAAATGCCGCAGCAATCCGTGAGCCGAGAGCTATATATCCGTTATGAACAGGATCAAACGTGATAAGCTGCATTTTCTCTACATCGGGCTTACCATCTTCGGCAAGATACTGCTCCTGACAGACGATGTTGACAATCTCAGCTATTATATAATAGCCCGTGGCCGACTCATAGAGCTTCTCCTTGATGCGACATTCGAGAGTCATCGGAAAGCAGTCGAACACCGGTGCGCTGACCGTTTCTGCCTTGGCAGAGGTCCACCCCGAACGGGCAATCTTGTCGGGGTGCGACTTAGCGCTCACCAGACCCACATAGTCGGCGGCCTCACATGTCGCGGCTGTGGCAAAAGCTACAGTAAAGTCGCCACATCTGTTGAGATTGTCGGTGGTGGCGTGAGCGCCCATAGATATCATTATCTCGGTGGCATCCCACTGGCCGCCCCATGCGGCGTTCATGGCGTTGGGAGTACCGTCGGCATTGTATGTGCCGATAATCAAAACAGGCTGCGGAAGCATCCACGCCTTGGGCTTGAAAGACTTCATCATATACAAAACTATTGTTTTTTCCGGCGAGGCCGGGGAGTGTATTTCTCTTTCACTATATTGTAGGCCCGCTCCACGAGCAAGCAGACCTCATTGTCGGGCATATCTCCGTTGAGCTCTATCTTAATCCAGAAGCGGAGAGCAGGATTGTCGGGTGAGACTACAGACTGGTATCCACCCTGCAGATTGCCAATCTCTTCAGGAGTGGAGCGCACCGAGACAGATGAAAAATCGTTGATATCAATGAGACAGAACATATGATTCAGCACATAAAANACCANCACGGAGTCAAAACGTCGTGAAAATCTGCCGAAAGGAGTTTTCTCTGTCACTCCTTCCATAGACAGACAGTAGTCTCTGAACCACTCAATATCCATACGGGTGCAAATATATTCAAAATCATTCTTTTTTCACTATTTTTTCACTATTTTTGCAGCACAAATCTCACCGACNTATGACCAAACGATTATCATCACTCACATTTTTAGCCATGCTATTCATTGTTGCNCTGGCCTGCAACAGACACTTAGCCTCCTCCGAACCCTCGCTACGCGAAGAGCTCTACAACATTGCAGACCACACACCNGGAATGGTGGGAATAGCTATNGTGAGCTCGGACGACACAATAACNGTGAACAACGGGGTGCNTTACCCCATGATGAGNGTCTTCAAGCTTCATCAGGCTCTGGCCACAGCCGATGAACTGAGCCGGCGCCACACCGGTCTTGACACCATTCTCTCTATCAGAGCCGCGGAGATGGACCACTCCACATGGAGCCCGATGCTGAANGAGTGGGGCGACTCGGATTTCACCATCACAGCAGGGCGNCTGGTGGACTACGCCCTGATATCAAGCGATAACAATGCCAGCAATCTGCTATTCTCTCATATNGTAGACCCTTTGCAGACGGATGCCCTTGTCCGCGCTGTGACACCCGACACCACATTTGCCATCAGATATTCGGAGGCGGAGATGAAAAACGACCCCTATCTAAGCTATCTCAACTACAGCACTCCCCTCTCNGCCGCTCTGCTTATCAGACAGCTTTTCACAGCAACTATAACAGACTCCATATCTCAGGAGGCGATAAAAGCTGCACTTACAGAGGTGACCACCGGACAAAACCGGCTCGGCTCGGCGATAGCGGGTGAAGATGTGGTGTTTGCCCACAAGACAGGCAGCGGCTACAGAAACCGCAGCGGAGAGCTGATGGCATTTAATGATGTGGCCTACTTCAGGCTACCCGACGGACGCGACTATAGTCTGGCCGTAATGATACGCGATTTCCACGGAAGCGAGGATGAGGCGGCGGAGGTGATGGCCGAAATATCCGGCATCGTATATAAGTATTTTACCGACATACAGTAATTTTCCACGATGCGCCCTATTCCGTGCGCCCGTATTTCTTCTCGAAAAGAGCCATATGGTCAGTGCCCCATTTGAGAATGGCATAAGGGTGTGTTTGTGGAAGATGATATCGACAAAACCGGCGGCTGCCTGCAGAAAGAATCCTGAATGGACATTGCCCATTAGAACATCTCTCTGAGGCTCTCCTGAAGTCAGAGCACCGAACTCCGACCAGATAACCGACCATATAAAAGGATTGAAATAAAAGGATTGAACAATGGGGGTGAAGATGGCGTTTGACTTATGAAAACCGACATTTTGCCGGCCTACTNANAAANACACTCCTAACAAAAAAACACTCCTATGCTCGAAACAGACTACAAATTTGGCGAAGTGCATGCACTTGCCAACCAGATTGAGACCGGCGCAGACCATGTACATGTGAAAAATATCTTTTCCACTCCCCACGGGGGTGTGGCTCTGGTGGCATTCAAAGCCGGCCAAAAGCTTGACACACATACAGCTCCTGCAGAAGTGATGGTCAATGTGGTGGAAGGTGAAATCCGTTTCACCATGATAGACAGACCCCACACCATGAAAGCAGGCGATTTTCTGCTCATGGGTCATGATGTGCCCCACAGCGTTGAGGCTCTCACCGACGCAAAACTGATGCTTGTGAAAATCAAAGCATAATCTTCTGCTACTATGGAAACAAATCCCGCCATGTTCTGCTACCAGTGTCAGGAAACCGCCAAAGGAACCGGCTGCATCCTCAGAGGCGTATGCGGCAAACTCCCACAGACTTCCGCCCGGATGGATCTGCTGCTGTTCGTGACCCGCGGCAACGCCATTCTCAATAATCTTCTGAGAGCAATCGGAGCTTCCCGGCGCGAAGCCGATCATCAGATTATCGACGCACTCTTCACCACTATAACCAACGCCAACTTCAACGATGATTCGCTTGACGGATTTATCCGGCGGGCTTTTGAGATACGTAGAGAGCTTGAAATGAAATGCCGCGAGACCGGCATAGAGATACCGGATGCGCCGGAAGTGACGCTTCAGGCCGAGCCATCTGATGCCGAACGGCTCGAAGACGTGACAGGTGTGCTTGCCGAACCCGACGCCGACAAGCGCGGGCTAAAGCAGCTTGCCATCTATGGAGCTAAAGGAGCAGCGGCCTACGCCCGGCATGCCGCCAACCTTCATTATGAGGATGAAGACGTGTATGTCTGCATTGAAAGGGTGCTGAAGGAGGTGAGCCGCACCGACATAACTGTCGACGAACTGACCCGTCTTGTTCTCGAAATGGGTGAGGGCGGAGTCAAGGCTATGGCTCTTCTCGATTCGGCCAACACAGGCACCTACGGCAACCCTGAGATTACGAAAGTGGATATTGGTGTGCGCACCAATCCCGGCATACTGATTTCCGGACACGACCTGCGCGACCTTGAGGAGCTGCTGGAGCAGACGGCCGGCACAGGAGTAGATGTGTACACTCACTCTGAGATGCTCCCCGGACAATATTACCCCTACTTCAAGAAATATCCTCATTTCGCAGGCAACTACGGCAATGCCTGGTGGAAGCAGGTGGACGAGTTCGAGAAATTCAACGGTTGCTTCGTGTTTACGTCCAACTGCATAGTGCCCCCGCGCAAAAACGCCACATATACCGATAGAATCTATACTCTCGGCGTGGTAGATATGCCCGGCACCCATCATATAGATGCCGGTGCAGACGGAAGCCATGATTTCTCGGAGGTGATAGCACGCGCCAAGAGCTGTCAGCCGCCCACCGAGATTGAACATGGCGAGATTATAGGCGGCTTTGCCCATCATCAGGTGATAGAGCTTGCTCCTAAGGTGATAGACCTCATAAACCGTGGCAAAATCCGCAAATTCGTGGTGATGGCAGGATGCGACGGGCGCTTCCCATCGCGCGACTACTACACCAAGTTTGCAGAGGCTCTGCCGGAGGATTGTGTNATTCTCACCGCCGGGTGTGCGAAATACCGCTATAACAAGCTGCCTCTGGGCGATATCGAGGGAGTGCCCCGTGTGCTCGATGCAGGCCAATGCAACGACTCCTACTCTCTTGTGCGCATAGCTATGGCTCTGAAAGAAGCCCTTGGAGTGGAGAGCATCAACGATCTGCCAATTGTGTATAACATTGCCTGGTATGAGCAGAAAGCTGTCATAGTGCTTCTGGCTCTTCTATCGCTCGGAGTGCAGAATATTCACACCGGTCCGACTCTTCCGGCATTCTTCACACCGGATATTTTGAAAATTCTTCAGGAAAAATTCAACATTGGAACCATCTCAAGCGTTGATGAAGATATAAAGACTCTTATCAATAACTAAAACACAAGACCGACTATGGACAAATATGTATGCGAAGTATGCGACTGGGTATATGACCCCGAAACAGGCGACCCCGAACACGGCATCGCACCCGGCACTGCCTTTGAAGATATCCCCGACGACTGGGTTTGCCCGCTTTGTGGAGTAGGTAAAGACCAGTTTGCCAAGGTGGAAGAATAAGAGCCGCCTCACATCTAACTTTCATTATCGAAACGGCTCCAATAACTTATCCTCCCCTGCCACAGCCGATATGACTATAATGTCTTATCGGCTTAACTTCATGCGACTACATTCACACCATCATGCGATATGACAGAGAAAGAAAAGATGCTGAAAGGGATGCTCTATGATGCAAACAATGACGCGGCTCTGATAGCCGAACGGCAGGAATGCAAGGAGCTATGCCGCGACTACAATGACCTCCGCCCGAAAGATATTGAAGGGCGCACAGCACTGCTGAAAAAAATAATCGGAAGCATAAAAGGGAGCGTGCTGATAGAGCAACCATTCTATTGCGACTATGGATATAATATCTCTTTAGGCGAGAATTTCTATGCTAATTTCAATATGGTGATTCTCGATGAGGCCAGGGTGGAGTTTGGCGACAATGTGTTCGTGGCTCCCAACTGCGGATTCTACACCGCCGGCCATCCCCTTGACGCCACCGAGAGAAACAAAGGCGTTGAGTATGCCCGCCCGATAAAGGTGGGTAATAATGTGTGGATAGGCGCAAACACCTGTGTGCTTCCGGGAGTGACCATTGGCGATAACTGTGTGATAGGCGCAGGAAGCATGGTCAACAGAGATATTCCCGCCGGCTCAGTAGCCGCCGGAAATCCGTGCAGAGTAATAAAATCAATCAACCCTACAAATAATAATACCAATACCACAGCAATGAACAAGTTTCTTACACTGGCTGCGGCTGCAGTGATCGGGCATAGCATGAGCGGCCAGACGCTTGAAAAGATGAACTGGTTTAACGAACCCTCCGGCTGGGAGATTAAGGGCAACAGCCTCATCATGGACGTAACGCCCAAGAGCGACTACTGGCGGATATCGCACTACGGCTTCACGGTAGACGACGCACCGTTTTACTACGCCGAATATGGCGGCGAATTCGAGGCCAAGGTAAAGATACAAGGCGACTACAAGGTGCGTTTTGATCAGGCCGGCATGATGATACGCCTCGACCACGAAAACTATATCAAGACAGGCATAGAGTTTGTAGACGGCAAGTATAATCTCAGCACTGTAGTGACCCACAAGACATCAGACTGGAGCGTGATTGCACTCGACCGCCCTGTAGAGGCCATATGGATAAAGGCAGTCAGGAGACTCGATGCGGTGGAAATCTTCTACTCCTTTGACGACAAGGAATATCACATGATGCGCAATGCATGGGTCGAGGCCAATCATCCGGTGAAAGTGGGAATGTTTGCGGCCTGTCCGGACGGCAACGGCTTCAAAGCCACATTCTCAGACTTCACGGTGAAACACCTGCCTGACGCTGTGCGCACAAAATGGCTGAAAGACAACGCGGAGTAACTGCTCAGGGTCGGATTCCCTCTGCATATTTTCTCACTCGGCCTTATAAGAGATAAGATATCTCCAGCCGGAGTGAGATGCAGGCGGAACCGTTGTTTTATAGAACCGTCCGCATTGGCCGTAATATCTCTCCGCTTCACTGAAATGGCAGAGGCCTATACCGCAATCGAGCACAGACAGCGCACTCTTCGCCACATAAAAGAAATGGACAGTGTGAGCCTCAACAGACGCTCTCCACGGCTGAGAATTGGTGGACGACGGAGCCAACCGAAGCATTTCGAGAGCCCGGGCAAAACGATTGTCTGCAGGCAGGGGTGTATTAAATCCATCGGTGAAAAACAATTCTCCATACGGCTTGCGATTACGGCTTCCGACAGCAAAGCGAGCTATTCTCTCCATTATGCTCTTTCTGGCGGGTGTTCCCACCGGACACACTATCCGGAGCCTCTCTCCTTCGGGCCACGGTTCGCCGGTGGTAAAATCAGTGCCCTTGAATGTAGCCGCAATCCAACATGTGCCGAGTCCGAGCTGCCAGGCCCGGAGCACCACGTGCTCAAAGCAGAAGCCGGCAGCCAGAGCCGATGTCTCATCATCGTCTATGCCAAGCATGAAGAAGTCGGAAGCACCCCGAATCATACCGTAGGTGGAGGGGCGGAATCCCCCTCTCAGGTCAAACTCCTTTAGCCTTATGGTGAAATGACCGCCGAAAGGATTGTTAATCTCCCTGGCATAGCCCATAAGAGCCTCACGCTGGCCTGGTTTAAGCGCCAATCCATCGTAACTGCGCACAGAACGCCGCTCTTTTATGGCCTCGATTATATCCATTATCTTTTATTTTGAGTGGAAAAAATGTGCTTGTTGTCTATGGCCCATGATATGAGATTATATATCAGCGGCATCAGGCTCAAGCCGGCTGAAGTGAGAGAGTATTCCACGCGCGGTGGAATCTCCGCGTAGACCCTCCGCAACACAAGTCTGTCGGCTTCAAGTCCCTTTAGGGTATCCGTAAGCACCTTAGGAGAAATGTCAGGGAGAGCCCTGCCAATAGCGCTGAAGCGGGTGGACTCATTCTCAGCAAGCACACACAGCACAAGCAATGACCACTTGCCCGAGAAACGGGATATGATATTCCTCACCGGACAATCTTCAGTGAGAGTATATTTTTTTAGATTTTCTTGTAGCGGCAACCGGCTCATATACAGTAAAAGTTACTCCGAAGTAAGTATCTATTGAACACGTAAGGTCTTGACAGTCTGAAAAACTCACACTAAATTTGCGCTATCTTTCCAACACTCACTTACCGACACAAAGTTAGTAACCAGAAATCAGATAACCAAATGAGCGAAATCAAGACAATCAATTCAGGCGAAAAATTCGCCCATGCATCCGTGGGGAGTCTTCGTGGCTTCGAAGGGAAGCAGTTTGTGAAAGACGCCACTGGCGCCACATCGTGTGAAATCTCTTTCGGCACCCTTCCAAATGGAGCGTCAGTGCCATTCTTTCATAGCCATCGGGAGAATGAGGAAAACTATATCATCCTTTCAGGCAAAGGCCGATTTCAGGTGGACGGTGATGTGTTTGATATCGCCGAGGGTTCTGTTGTGAGAGTCGCCACTCACTGCGACCGAAATCTCAAGTGCACATCAGAAGAGCCTCTCACCTATATCTGCATTCAGGCTAAAGAGGGCTCTTTAGAAGGCTACACAATGACCGACGCCGATATCACCGAACGCGAAAACCTGCTGTAAGCTCTCCTAACTTATTATCTAAAATCGACAGTTCCTGCCATCCGGACGATAGCAGGAACTGTTTGCTTAATATCGTTAGCTTAATATCGTGTCAGGCCGTGAGCAATACGAGGACTATTCCGAAGATTATCAGAAGGGTGTTTGACACGGCATAGGTAATGGTGTAGCCCAGAGCCGGAACACTGCTGCCCAAACGCTCCTGCACGGCGCCGAGACCTGCGGTGGTCTTACGCGCTCCGGCACAACAGCCGAGGGTCACAGCCGGATGAAACTTAAAGAGCTTATGGCCGATAAGAATCGCGAGAAAGAGAGGAACGAGGGTTACAATCAGACCTGCGATGAAAATTTTCGGTCCTACATCGGCAAACGAGCTCACAAACGACGGGCCGGAGGCTATGCCAATCACCGCGATATACATGTTCAGCCCCAGATTATTGAACACCCACAGCGAGGCTTTGGGTATCGCCCCATAGACCGGACGCTTCGCCCGGAGCCATCCCAGCACCAGACCGGCCACAAGCGCTCCACCGCTGGCTCCGAGGCTCACAGGCACACTTCCGATTTTCACAGCAAGAGCCCCGATAAGCCCGCCCAGCAGAATGCCGAGACCTACAAACACAAAATCTGTGGCGAGAGTGCGCGGATCGGCATAACCGATCTCTTTCGCGGCACGGTCAAGGTTTTTCTTGAGTCCCACAAGCTCCACCACATCGCCCGGCTTCACTTCTGTCTGGTCAAGCGGATTGAGGGGGATATCATTTCGTCTTATGCATTTGATATCCACTCCGTCCATCCACTCCTGATTGAAGAATTCGCGCACGGTCTTAACCTTACAGTTTTTAGACACCGTGACATCGACATCCTCCACCGGAAACGACAGCAATTCCACTCCGGCCACCTCATGACCGAACCATTCGTTATCGCCCACAATCATCTCACGGCGTCCGGCAAGCACCACCTTGTCGGAAGGAGCTATCATGGTGGCGGGAGTTATCGCATCAATAAGTTCCGAACCGTCGGCACGCTGTATTCTCTCAACAGTGAGACGGCGGGACGAAGATGCCAGTTTAGTTTCAAGTTCCTCCACTGTATGGCTCCGGTCCATCCAGCTTCCGTCGGCCACAAACGCTCTAAACGCCACCGGACGGCAGGCATTGAAACTTGCGGGATCATTACCGGCAGACGGACTCAGAGTTTTTTCGAGTTCGTGGGTCATGGCCTTTACCTTGTCTATTCCGCCCATCATGGCCGGACCCACATAGCCGAGCAACCACACAGCCCCGAGAGTGCCGAACACATAGGTCATGGCATAGCACACCGGAATAGCATCGGCCATAGCCTTGATAGCGGCCGAATCGCCCGGCAGGGATTTGACGGTGTCTTCAGCAGCCCCGACCACAGGAGATGCGGTCGAAGCACCGGCCATCATCCCGGCGGCCTGCCCCGGATTAAGACCAAACAGGAAAGCCACACCTACAGATGCACCGAGAATAAGCACACAGACAACCACGGCAAACATCACCTCTTTGAGTCCGTCGCCACGGAGCGACCTGAAAAACTGAGGGCCTACGCTATAGCCGATACAAAACAGGAAAAGCAGGAATGACACAGATTTGAGAGGACCGCCCACATTGATGTCAAGCTGTCCTACGAGCACTCCTATAATAAGCACTGAAGTAACTGTGCCGAGGGCTATGCCCTTAATTTTCAATTTACCGAGCCAGAATCCGAGCCCGATTGTGAGAAACACAGCCAGAGAGGGTGTGTGTCTTAATGTTTCTACGAACCACATAATTACAGATGAATGGGATAAATATATTATTCATTATTATAACCCTGCGACCATACGTTTGGTTTCGAATCAAAACAGAATCAATAGAGATTGTTTGGGATTTTTATTCTATATTTGCATTCAAGTAACGACCGCTGAATATCATGATTATGTGGAAAATTAAAATTCTGTGTGTGTTTTCTATGATACTGACCGCTATTTCCGGGATTGCCGCACTGCCCGTTGAGCCGGGTGTGAGTCTCGACCTGGCCCGTCAACGTAAGGCGAATATATCTGACATTGTATACGACCTTTCGCTGAATATTGATTCGCTCACACATATCAATCCGGTGGGCTCGATCTCTATCACATTCGATTTGAAGAAAGACAATCAGCCGCTCCAGATAGACTTCGCCGGAGAAAAGGTGGAGACTCTGGAGGTGAACGGCCGCATGGTTGCCGAGCCGGAATGGCACGACGAACATATAGTGATAGCCCCCGACCTGCTTGTCGGCGGCTCAAATACCGTCAAGGTAGGGTTTACTTCAGCCGGAAGGGCTCTCAACCGAAACCCCGGATATATGTACACGCTGTTTGTGCCCAACCGGGCACATTCGGTGTTTCCATGCTTCGACCAGCCCGACATGAAGGCAAGCTATAATCTCACTCTCACCCTGCCAAAGAAATGGAAAGCGGTGAGCAACTCTCCCGTGATTGCATCGGCCGAAGGCACCGTCCCCGGCACCGGAATTATCACATTCGGCCCGACAGAACCGCTTAGCACCTATCTGTTTGCTTTTGCAGCCGGAGATTTCGAATACCGTCGCCACACTCAAGACGGGCGTACGATCGGAGCATATTTCCGCGAGACTGATCCCGATCGTCTGGCTCAGCTCGACGACATTTTCAGCCAGGTAGAGAGTTCGCTTCAACAGCTTGAGGAATACACCGGCATCAATTACCCCTTTGCCAAGTATGACCTCGTGATTCTCCCCGGATTTCAGTTTGGTGGAATGGAGCACACCGGTGCCACATTCTATAACGACAACACCATATTCGTGGGTAAGAACGCTACCGGAGCCGAATATCTCAGCCGCGCCAAACTTATAGCTCATGAGACCGCCCATATGTGGTTTGGCGACTATGTGACCATGGAATGGTTTGACGATGTGTGGACCAAAGAGGTTTTCGCCAATTTCTTTGCCGCCATGCTCACCCGCCGTCTGCTGCCACAGTATGACCACGACCTTGAATGGCTCAGAGTCTATATGGCGTCGGCACTTGACCAGGACCGTTCGGAGGGCTCCACACCCATACGCCAGCAACTTGACAATCTGAGAAATGCGGGGCTAATATACAATAACCTCATCTACAACAAATCGCCCCTGATGATGGGTAAACTCGCCGAAATCACCGGTGAGGAGAATTTCAAGAAAGGGATTAGAAAATATCTCAGCGATCATGCCTATGGAAATGCCACCTGGGACGACCTCATTGTCGCCCTGTCGGCCTACAGTGACGCAGACATCGAGGGATTCAGCCGCGTGTGGGTCTATGAAGAGGGGATGCCCCAGATTTCCTTTACAGCCAATGGAGGAGAACTCACAGGCGTGCAGACAGACCCTCGCGGCCGTGGCATAGTGTGGCCACAGACATTTGACGTGGTGGTGAGCGACGGCCTCAATACAGAGACTGTCACCGTGGCATTCGAAGGGTCGACCGCTACAGTGAAGGTGCCGTTGACACTCGACTCCGAAAATCTCCTTATCATTCCCACCGCCGACGGACGCGGTTACGGCCTGCTGACCACCGACAAAGAAAACCTGATGCGGATAATGGCCGACGCCTTGCAAGCCGACGGTGTGGTGTCAGGCCTGCGCCCTGTCGGACAGCTGGCCACTCTCATGATGCTCAACGAAAACTATCTTGCCGGAAATATCACCACCGAGGCATGGCTCGATTTTCTGATACGCTCCATAGAAAAGACCGGCGACAGCCAGATGCTTTCGGCTCTTACAAGCTACGTGGCTCCGGCTCTCACAGACCTTCCGGCAGAGGAGGCTGCAAGATACGAAGACCGGCTGTTTGGAGTGGCCGACAACCATAAGCTCAAACAGGGACAAACTCTCGTGATGAGGAAACTCATCGCCGCAGCGCGTTCGCCACGCTCTATCAGTAGACTTTACACTCTATGGACGGCCGGAGAATCATCACTGCTAAGCAAAGATGATTTCACAGACATGGCTCTGCAACTCGCCATAGCCATGCCAGAGAAATCAGACAGTATAATATCGGCGCAGCGCAGCAGAATAGAGGGCAACGACCGTCTGCGTAAATTTGATTTCATAAGCCGTGCGGCCGTGAGCGATACTCTTGCTCTGGATGCTCTGTTCGAATCGCTTTCCGACCCGCAGAACCGCATGGTGGAGCCCTGGACCAGGAGCCTGCTCTCACTGCTCAATCATCCGTTGAGACACGACCGCAGCGTGCGCTACATAATTCCGGCTTTGGAAATGCTTCCGCAGATTCAGGCCACCGGCGATATATTTTTCCCCGCCAACTGGTCGGCATCGCTTCTGGGCAGCTACCGTTCAAAAGAAGCTGCCGAAAAGGTTGCAAGGTTTCTCAAAGAAAACAGTGATATGAATCCGTTGCTGCTCAACAAAGTGAGGCATGGAGCATCGCGCCTTATGCTCAAGCAGAGATAATACAAGCCAGATATCATAAGAATTTCCGGAGCCTTGAGATGGTTGAGTAGTCAACCATTTTGAGGCTCCGTTGTTATACTGATACAATGAAAGACATCATCACCACATACAGCATGCCCAATCTCGGCTGCATGATCGGCACAGCATATCAGATGATGCTGATTAAGCTCAGCCAGATCCTTAACCAGAAAGGACTCGACGTGACTACGGGAGAATATCTCGTGCTCCGTGCATTATATGCTTCCGACGGCATGCAGCAATGTGAGATTGCAACCCTGATAGGTAAAGACAAGTCGGCGGTGTGTCGCACTGTCACCAATATGGTCATGAAAGGTCTTGTCAGGACCGAATCGGTGAGCCATAAATGCCTGAAAGTATATGTGGCTCCCAAAGGTAGGGAAATCGAACCCCTGATAATGGAAGCCGCGAGAGAGCGCCACAAAGCCCTCACCGACCTTCTGACACCGGAGGAGCTGAAAGTCTTTTCCACAACACTTGAGAAACTTATAAAAAACACTTGACACATTAACCTAACAAAACCAAAGAAAGGAACCTAACTATGATTAATCTCACTATCTGGAGCGATTTCGCTTGCCCTTACTGCTACATTGGCGAAGTGCGCCTGCAGCGTGCTATCGAAGAACTCGGACTGACCAACGATGTGAACATCGACTTCCGTGCGTTTGAGCTCGACCCCACTGCTCCAAAAGAGGTTACTACGACCACTCCTGAGCGTTTCGCCATGAAGTATCGTCTTTCTGTAGAAGACGCGAAGAAACAGATTGAACAAATATCCCAACTCGGACGCGAACTTGGCATAGATTTCCGCTACATGACCACCCGCTACTCCAACACCCGCGATGCCCACAGACTCATGAAACTCGCCGAAGCAAAATATGACAAGGAGACCGTTGGGCGTCTGAACGAGGCTCTCTTCGCAGCATATTTCACCGAAAATCTTGTGCTGACCGACCACAAAACCCTCATGGATAAAGCTCTGGACGCCGGTCTAAAAGAGGAGGATGTGAAGGATGTGCTCAACTCAGAGAAATATGATGATGAAGTGCGCTTCGACGAACGCGAAGCAATGATGCGCGGCGTGCACGGAGTGCCCTACATTGTGATCAACGGTTCGTTTGCCGTGCCCGGAGCCATGAGCATCGACGGCTTCAAATCGGCCCTTCAGCGTGAACTCAATAAGCAGGGTGAGGCTTCGGCCGCTCAGCCTGATGGCGAACGTCCTCATGCATGCGGCCCTGACGGATGTAAACTCTTATAATAACCCGCTTAGAGGATACAGCTATGATTAGAGAACTTACAGTGCAGGGCGTATTTGCCGAAAACTGCTATTTCTTCATAGACTCACACACTAAGGCTGGGTTTCTTATCGACCCCGGAGCTCAGGCCGGACTCATCTACGACACTGTGGTGAGAAACGGCTGGCACATAGAGAAAATACTCCTCACCCACGGGCATTTTGACCATATGGGAGCCGCCGAACTCCTCAGAGAGAAACTTGTGGCGCCGATATATATCTATCCGCAAGATGCGAGATATCTCACAGACACCATGCTCAATCTGAGCGCCAATTCCGGGCGCCCAATCACTGTGACCCACTATGAGGAACTTTATGATGGCGAAACAATAAGACTCAAAGCCAACTCCGGGTTTTATCTGAAAGTGATTCATACACCGGGTCACACCCCGGGCTCCGTGACATTCTGGGCTCCCGAAGAGAAAGCCGCTTTTGTGGGCGACACTCTTTATGAACATGGCCCCGGATTGACCAACTTTCCAGGTGGCAACCGACGTGAAATCGAAGACTCTATCGTTAATAAAATCCTGACTCTCCCCGACGACACAATTCTGCTTTCAGGCCACTCCTCGCCCATTACCGTAGCCGAAGAACGCCGTCTGCTATTATAAAACCATGGATATGACTGACAAAAAGATGTTTACCACCGCTCAAATTGGATCGTTGACCGCTAAAAACCGGATAATACGCAGCGCCACCAACGATCATCTCGGTAATCGCGACGGTAGCGTGAGCGATGAGGAGATAGATATGTATGCCACTCTCGCAAGTAATGAGGTTGGCACTATCATAACCGGCCATATGAGTGTTTCACCCGATCTCGGCTATCGAGCCGATGAGGTGCAGCTGTGTATCGGCGACGACCGCTACACGGACGGATTGAGCCGGATAGCCTCGACCATACGCCGTTATGGCTCTATTGCGATTGCACAGCTCTCACACGCCGGCCCGAAGGGGCTTCATCCTATCGACTTCAACACTCTCACCACCGCAGAGATAGAACAAATCAGAGACTGGTTTATTGCTGCTTCTGTGAGAGCCATGAAAGCGGGATTTGACGGAGTGCAGGTGCATGTGGCTCACTGGTATCTGCTACAAGCTGTAGCCAATATAGACCTCAACCGGCGTGAAGACCGCTACGGCGGTTCGCCTCACAACTGCATCAGGCTTCCGCAAGAAATTGTGGAGGGCATAAGGCGCGAGTGTGGGCCGGAGTTCATAATAATGGTGAAACTCAACGCCCACAACTCGGCTGCCGAGAGCGACGACAGCGGGTTGTTGAGTCTATATGCCTCACTACTCACTCAGGCCGGAGCCGACCTTATCGAGATAAGCGGGGCCGATTTCACCCGCAAAGACCGTAAAGCCGAATTGTATTATCTCGATGAAGCCCGACAGCTCAAAGAGGCTCATCCAGAAATAAAGCTTTCGCTCGTGGGAGGAATATTCAGTCTGGACACCATAGAGAGAGCTCTGGAAGTGACTGACTTTGCATCGCTATCGCGCACACTCCTCACCCAGCCTGACTTCATTACCCGGCTCAAAGCGGGAGAAGAGATTAAGTCGCGGTGCATTCATTGCAACAAATGCTTCGAGATTTTCGCCACAAAATATGAACGGTGCGTATTCGGGCCGGTAATCCATAAACTTGAAGAGACCTTCGAACACTAACGTAGCAACACCCCCTTCGCCACACACTGTCCGGGCCGTATCGCAACAGAAAGCGATGCGACCCGGATTTCTTTACGACTGCTTAACAAATATCGGGACACAGAGTCTAACACTCAATAAAATAGGCCAGATCCGTGATGAGACCTGACCTATTATGCTAAACCGTCTGGACTTAGGGTTATCAGAGAGCGCGATCAACCATGTCGGTAAGTTCGGCAAGAGTCTTATTTCCGCTTTCTCTCATGAGTTCCTGCCCCTCCTTATAGAGAATCCAAGTGGGGTATCCGCTGAGTTTGAAGTGTACTTTATATTCGCCGTTGTGAGAAGCATCGACGCTCACCACACTTGCACGGCCATTATATTTTGCACGAATCTCCTCTATGAGATAGTCCACATTGTCTGCGTTCTGATTTCCGGAGTGCTGAAACACAACCAGAGTAGGAATCGCTTCCTTGATTTTTTCTTCTAAACTTTTCATAAGCGTATAATAGTAATAGTCGGTTTGTTTTATCTATAAAACACCTTCACCCACTCTTTGGTTTGCTGAGACCCCGTTCCCCAATATTTGTTAACACTGAGGTCGCATATCTCCGAGTGATTTTTGTGATGGGACGAAGGAGTGATGGGGTTCCATCGTGACTGAGTGACAACACAAAAAGCACCGGAGAGATGCGCCTGTAAGGTAACTTCTTCACATCGTCATACAACAAAATGGACCCAAATAGAGTTACGTAAATTTAATAATTTTTTAGCTTATCGCAGTAACTTGGGATATTTCATCTATCCGTGTTACCATCGCCTCGGCCAATCGTCACGCATCTGCTTCCGCTTGTTTCTGTCACGATGGGACTCCATCGCTCCCTCACTGCGCGAACACAGCTGCATAACGCTTGACCGCCTCAGCATTAACAAATATTGGGGAACGGGGTCTTAGGTGCTTTAATAAGGGTAGCTTTATCTGCAATTGAGGTTTGAAAAAGAATCACGGTATGGCTAACTTTGCAAACAGAAATAAATAGCAGAGACCGTAAGGTCAAAGACAAATGAACAGAATTCTAATCCCTCTTTTCCTGCTTATGGCAGGAGGACTAACAAGCAACTCACAGACAATGGACAACACTGACACATCATTAGCAGCCGCAGAAGAGCTGCAGCTCACTCAGGAATGGGACAAGGTGTTTGCGAAAAGCGACAAGACCGACCACCGCAAAGTGACTTTCGTGAACCGCTACGGTATCACCATAGCCGCAGATATGTATATGCCTAAAGCAACCACATCGCCGCTTCCGGCAATCGCTGTGAGCGGACCCTTCGGTGCTGTCAAGGAACAGTCGAGCGGACTCTATGCCCAGCAACTTGCCGAGCGTGGATTTCTGACTATAGCTTTTGACCCGTCGTTTACAGGCGAGAGCGGAGGAATGCCCCGACGGGTGGCCTCGCCTGATATCAACACTGAAGATTTCTCGGCAGCTGTAGATTTTCTGTCAACACTGCCTGAGGTTGACCCGGAGCGTATCGGCATCGTGGGAATATGCGGATGGGGAGGCATAGCTATCCAGGCGGCCATCAACGACCCGCGCATAAAAGCGACTGTAGCCTCGACCATGTATGACATGACCCGCGTGACAGCCAACGGATATTTCGACGCAGACAATTCTGCCGATAAGCGCAATGCCAACAGAGCCGCCCTGGCTGCGCAGCGCACTGAAGATTACCGCAACGGCAGCTATCAGCGTGCCGGAGGGGTTGTGGATCCTCTGCCCGAGGATGCCCCGCAATTTGTGAAAGACTATTACGCATACTATAAGACTCCGCGCGGATTTCATCACCGTTCCGGCAATTCCACCGATGGATGGAACACCACTTCAGCAATGCCATTTATGAATTTCAAGTTTTTTGAATATGCCGGCGAACTGGAAAACGCCGTGATGATAGTGCATGGCGAGAATGCACATTCACGCTACTTCGGAGAAGACACATTCAAAAAGCTCCATGGCAACAACAAGGAACTTCTCATTGTGGCCGATGCCACACACTGCGATCTCTACGATAATCTCGACAAGATACCGATGAATCAGATTGCAGCCTTCTTCAACACCAATATGCCTGCGGCAAAGTGATGACAACAGAGGAATTTATCATGATAATGGGTTCCGGCGAGGTGATTCCCGCCGGAACTCCAATTCATGCAAAGATGCATGAGCTCAGTCAGGAAGCGATCAGAATCACGCTGGAGATTAACACAAAATACCACACTCACGATGAAATCGTAGAGCTTATGACTGAGCTTACCGGCCACAGAGTGGATGAGAGTTTCGGACTTTTTCCGCCCTTCTACACTGACTGCGGGAAAAATATCCGCATCGGGAAGAGAGTTTTTATCAATTCCGGCTGTAAATTTCAAGACCAGGGAGGAATAACGATCGGTGATGATGTGCTCATAGGCCACAACTGTGTGATTGCGACACTCAATCACCTCGCAGACCCTGACCGCCGCGCCGATATGACCGCAGCTCCTGTGACCATAGGCAATAAGGTGTGGATTGGCGCTAATGTCACAATACTTCAGGGAGTGACTATAGGCGACGGGGCCATCATAGCTGCGGGAGCTGTAGTGACAAAAGATGTGCCGCCGCTCACTGTGGCAGGCGGGATTCCGGCCAAAGTGTTGAAAACCATAGTCTGCTAATCGTAATTTTTTTTTAGCATTTTTAATCATCTGAATCAATTGTTTTAGAAAAATACGCTATCTTTGCGTAAAATCAATAATTTGACAGATGATAAAAGAAAGAGTGGTGCTGAGCGGATGGTCCAAGGGACTGACGGTGGCGATAACGATTCTTATGATAGTCGTGCTGCTCTTTGTGTGTGCCTACGGTTCTGAGACGCAGGTTTATATCATGTCGGCAGTGGTGGTGATACTCTATGCCTTACCACTCGTCTACACCCCGATGAGCATAGAGCTGCAAGGCCGCGAGCTTTGCATAAACCGCCCTCTCTGCAAGAAAGTGATACCTCTGAAGGATATAAAGTCTGTGACACCCCATCAGCCCACTTTGGCCGAAAAACGGATATGCGGCAGCGGCGGTTGGTTTGGCTACTGGGGTCGATTCAGCGAACCGGCCACCGGAAAATATTTCGCATACTACGGCAAAGCATCAGACTGCTTTATGGTGGCTCTGAAGGATGGCCGGAAATATCTGCTTGGCTGCGAGCACCGGCGCCGGATTATCGATGCTGTCAAAGAGGCAACTCAAGATTATATTTCATAAGCAGAGCCGTGGGATGATAAGACTGCTTGCCTTTGCGGAGTCCGAGGTCGCCTGAATCGTCCTCGCGGTTTTCATACACGAGCTGAGGATGACGCTCAAGCATCATGGCTGCAAAATTGCGGCATATGGTCTCGCCAGCTCCGGCCACTTCATGATCCATCTTCTCGATATGCACATGGAGAGTGTCGGCCACCACCTCGCCGGCGGTAAAGGCCACCACTCCTTTGCCGGGCACAGAGAGCAGGCCCCCCTCAAAAGGATATGAACCGAAGTCTGACAGCACCCGCCCCACCTGTCTGCGCTCGTAATAAGCCATATCGCTCTTGCCCTCAGCCATATCCATTCGCTGCAGAAACTCCAGCGCCTCATTGGCATTATCCGGAGTGAGAGGACGGAACAAAGCGTCGGGATGGTCGGTCATGAAGCGGTTCACATGGTTGCGCTTCTTGGCCAGTTTCTTGCCGGAGAATGTGGCCAGAGAGGGGAGTTCATAAAGATAGTCGGCCCAATCAGGAATTTTCTCGACATTATAAGCTCCGAGAGCACGCAGTTCGTCGAGACGGTCTTCAGGCACCGCCGATAGCAACAGAGGCATAGAATGGCGGCGGCAATAGTCGCGAAGCAATGCAATAGCCTCCGGGAGCGGCATGGCTCCCACCGGCACCGAGAAGGCCGGCTTCGAACGGTCGGTTTCATCGAGCCCCTTTATAAAAAGAGTGTCGCCTACGATAGCTCTCGTATAGTCGAAACACTCGGTCCACATATAGATTCCACCGATGGAGAAATCACATGTGCGAGACGGGGAAGCCTCAAGCATCGGAGTTATCACCGGCATGTCGGCCGCAGTAAATGGTGTGAACGATAATCGGGGAGAAGAGCTTGTGCGGACAGCTTTGCGTGGCTGATATCCGCTATATGGAAATACGGACGGTCTCATGACTTTTAAGAATGGAAGTGTTGGGTAATAGTTGAAGTGTGTGTTTCTATTACACCAACGCCCTGCAACCACTCTTTGTTCGTAGCGCCATGCTTCCGCCGGCTTCGCAGCGTTATTGCAAGGGGAAGAGAGAAGGAGGGAGCGCCACATTGCTCATTAAGCACTTCTCCCTCTCAAGAGAGTCACCACTTACTTTACATGCCAACAATGAGACCGACTCTCTTATCGGGCAGAAAAGTAATGGTCGAGCACCTGACGGGCGGCGGCAAAAGAGGTCTGGCGGTTGGTGAGCACTCTCTCTTCGCCCTCGGCAAGCATGCGGGCTATGTCGGGATTATTATAGAAGTTGGCGCGGAGCTGTTCGTTGATGGTCTCATACATCCAGTAGCGTGCCTGCTCGCTGCGCTTCTGTTCGAAATAACCGTTGGCCATCACAAAATCAAAGTAGCGGTCTATCATATCCCACACCTCAGGGATGCCAAGCTCAAAGTAGCCGGAATAGGTAAGCACCTCCGGACTCCACCCCGAAGCAGCCTTGGGAAAGAGCATCAGCGCGCTGCGAAACTGAGCCTGCGCCAGCCGGGCGCGGTCGATATTATCGCCGTCGGCCTTATTGATCACAATACCGTCTGCCATCTCCATGATGCCACGCTTTATGCCCTGCAGCTCATCGCCCGTGCCGGCAAGCTGGATGAGCAGAAAGAAGTCGACCATCGAATGAACGGCTGTCTCGCTCTGCCCCACACCGACTGTCTCGACAAAGATATTGTTGTAGCCTGCGGCCTCGCAGAGCACAATAGTCTCACGAGTCTTGCGGGCCACACCGCCGAGCGAGCCGGCCGAAGGGCTGGGACGGATGAAAGCCGACGGATGGACAGAGAGTTTCTCCATTCGTGTCTTGTCGCCAAGAATGCTTCCTTTGGTGCGTTCACTCGAAGGGTCTATGGCAAGCACTGCAAGTTTGCCACCGTTGCGCAGCACGTGCAGACCGAACACATCTATCGATGTGCTCTTGCCGGCTCCGGGCACACCGGTGATGCCAATGCGGCGGGAATTTCCTGAATAGGGCAGACACTTCTCTATCACCTCCTGAGCGAGAGCCTGATGCTCGGGCGACAGACTCTCAACAAGAGTCACGGCACGGCTGAGCAGAGTGACATCTCCTTTGAGAATACCCTCTACCATCTCGCTCACAGTGGGCATAGGCTTACGTTTGCGCCTGGTCATGTAAGGGTTGACGGAGGGTGGCTGACTCACTCCGGAGTTGACGGTAAGGCCTATATACTGCTCGCTGTTTTCAGGATGGTCTATTGCTTGCATGAGATGGGAGGAAATTTTAGTTTAGACGGAGGGTTAGTGTTTATAGCTGACCCACTACGCGAACCATAGTGGTGGGATGATCGGGGTCATTTGTGATTATGGTTATACGCGCATTGAGAAGCTCGGTGCTTCCGATTGCCGAAGGGTCAACCGTAACGGTCACTGTTGCTTTCTTGCCTTTTTTCACCTTATCAGTGCTGAGTTTTAGTTTCAGAGCAGCATCCGGAGTGTCTGCACGCCTGATGATGAGCGGTGAGTCGCCCTCATTGCCGATAGTGAACGTGCGGGTCTGCGGCGAACCGTCACGGTCAATGCGCCCTAGGTCTATCACTTTCGTGTCTGTCACCATTTTCGGTGCCTTGGCTCTCTGCTCTGATGTAAGGCCGGAGAAATCTTCGCGGACAATCATTACTGTAGAGACATTTACCTTCACATCGGAATCCGTGTCAGGAACAATGGTGAGCGAATCGGTCACACTCCCCCACAGGTCGCACTTGCCGGAAGATGCCGTGGCCGAAAACACAAACTGCTCACCCGGCGGCACCTCTTCGGGCTGCACAATGACAGTGACATATCCGGGGGCATTCTTAATCTGCGGACGGATGGTGTCGGAAGAATGATTGTAGGCACGGATCACACTTCCGGAAGTGTGTCCCTTGAGCACTTCGCCAAAAGGCATCACTGTATTGACCATGCGCATGGGGCCGGCCTCAACCGGATAGCGTCCTTTGAGCGAATTCGAAGCCCCGATCACGGTGCCCTTTATGCGGAGGGTAGACTGATTGCCTGAATTGGTGACCACATACACCTTCTTTTCAAACCGGCCGGGACGTCCTTTAGCATCATAGGCCACAGAGACAGTGAGAGTGTCGCCCGGAGCGGTAGGTTCGGCATCATAGCGAGGCTTTGTGCAGCCGCAGTTGGCCCGCGCCGAAACCACGATAAGAGGTTCGTCGCCCGTATTGATTGCCTTGAAGGTGCATCTCACAAAACCAAGCTCTTCGCTGAACGCTCCGAAATCGTGGGTAGTCTCCAGCCATGTGGCCTGCGGGCCGGACGCCACAGCAGCTAAAGCAGCCAGAGAGCTTATCAGAGCGGTGAAGCCACGCATGATTCTTCTCATGGCACTATCACGCCATTGAAACGCAATGACTCACGCTTAGAGGCCGCATTGGTGCGCACTTTTACCTGACGGTTGAATTCGCCTTTCCTGCCGGCCGGATTAAAAGTGATTTTGATAGCACCGCTTTTGCCCGGAGCAATAGGCTCTTTGGGAAAAGAGGGAGTGGTGCAGCCGCAGCCGCCATTGGTCACAGAGATGATAATCAGCGGCTCTGTGCCTGTATTGGTAAACTTATATTCACAGCTCACCGAGCCGCCGGTGGCCTTGATTGTGCCGAAATCGTGGGAAGTTTCTTCAAACACAGCCTGCGGTCCGGATGCAGAGGCCGAAAGCCCGACAGCGAGGACAGCAAAAAGAAATAGCAGTCTCTTTATCATAATCATGGGTGTTAGCGTCTTTATGATGATTCGCCAAATTTACGAATTATTCTCTTATAACGCGCGAAGAGTGCGTATAGTTAAGATTTTTTTGACACATCTATGCCTCCGACACCGATACCGAACAGAGCGAAGTCAAACCACACAGGGTCGTCAGGGCGGCGTGTGCGCAAGACCTCGGTGAGCTCCACCGCGGTCCGACGGTCGTTGGCCTTCCGTCCGGTGAGCCCCAGCTGACGGGCGGTATTTCCCACATGCACGTCGAGGGGTATATAAAGCTGAGAGGGTTTTATCACATCCCACACTCCGAGATCCACGATTCCATCATCGCGCACCAGCCAACGCAGCGCCATGTTGATCCTCTTTAAGGCCGACGCCTGAAGATTCAGAGGCAGACATCGCGAATCGTCAGCGCCGCCGTTGGCCTCGCGCAACCGGGCGTTGAGAGCGTCAACAAGATGCCATGACGGAAATTCCGACTTATCGGCACCTATGGCGCGCGCAAATTCCTGAAGAGAGCCATGGCGGGCATAGACCTCGTGGAGACCGCGCAGATAGTGGCGGAGATTGCGGGCAAAGAATGTGCGGTGGATATTACCGTCGGGAAGGTCTTCATAGGCACGGTCCATAAGGTAATTGTACGGGTCATGCCCCATAAGCGCAAGCATTTTGTCGCAGTCGCGGCATATCATGGTGCGGTTGCCCCATGCTATAGTGGCCGAAAGCAATGCAGCGATTTCTATATCCTCCAGCCGCGAAAAGCGACGGGGAAACTGCACGGGGTCTGCCTGGATAAACTCAGGCGAATTGATGCGGGATGCTTCATGCTCAAGCATTTCCCATGTGAAATTGTCGATAGGCATAGGTTATAAAAAAAATGAAAGACGCAGCCTCACGGCGCATCCTTCAAGAAAAGGGGGAAATTTAGATGGTGTAGCCCATAGGAGAATCGAACTCCTCTTTCAAGAATGAAAATCTTGCGTCCTAACCGATAGACGAATGGGCCCTAACGCTCTCCATGACGAAGCATACGCCTCAGTCAATCATCACATCAGCTTGAACCGATGCGGCCACTGAGCCAATTACGCGAGCTTATTGATATAGCGGGCGATTTTGCTCTTCAGGTTGGAGGCTTTATTTTTTGAGATGGTATTTTTCGCAGCGAGCTGGTCGAGCATCTTAGTCAGACCAACGAATGCTGTAGCAGCCTCGGCCTTGTCGGTCATCTTGCGCACACGACGAACTGCATTGCGTGCAGTCTTTGCGTAGTAGCGATTGCGCAGGCGGCGAGATTCAGTCTGACGAATTCTCTTCAGTGATGATTTGTGATTAGCCATTTCTTTATGTCTCTGTTTCTTTATTTTTATTAGTAGCCCATAGGAGAATCGAACTCCTCTTTCAAGAATGAAAATCTTGCGTCCTAACCGATAGACGAATGGGCCATGCGGTGCTTCTCAAAAGCGAGTGCAAATATACGCACTTTTTTTATTCCCCACAAATTTTTCGCGATTTTTTGCCCGTTTTTTCTTCTAAATTTAATTTTTGCATGAGTTATGGGGTGTGTCATGGCTGAATTCCTCAGTCCAGGCTGCGAAAGTGGTGAAAGAACAGCACTGGGTTAGATTCGTCGGTAAGACCTATCGATTTAGAAAATGAGCAATCCTCTATCTGCTCCTCGATAATTTTTATCTGGAGTGGAATAAGAGCATTTACATAGTTACCCTCAAAGAATGCACGCGGAAAGTTATTCAGAAACGGAAATCCATCCTTTCGTTTTACGCCGCAGTTAAGAAGATTTCCTTTCGAATGATCTTGCGTGTATCTATATATATAGGTATTGAGTCCATATCCTTCCGTAAACATATTGAATGCTTGCACGGTTTCTTTTTCTCCAAATTCAGCCAGACCCAGATAACGGACAATTGCCTTACCTGTGGTCTTTTCGAATTTTTCGTTCAATGATAGACCTGAAAGATTATCAAGCCTTTCGGAGGTGTTAAACTCGTATTGTAAGAATGGTGTGGATTGATTTTCGGTTATCCTATATATTGTGTAGTCAAACTTTTGAATGCCATATACACAATCATGTGAAGCCGCAATGAAAGGATTGAAATCCCATACGCCAAGTGAGCCATTGATTTCGTAGGGGAGCATCTTCTTTGTGACACAACGTTGCGTAAGATTATATATGACAAATTCATATTGACTCGAAGTGCTTTGACCGGCTGATAGAACCATCTCATTTGAAGCAAGAAAGGTCATATCATGGTATGGATGGGGCAAGTCATAAACATCTTCACACTGACCTTCAAAATTATAAACGTATATTTTGCTATTGGATATGCTTACAATCCAAACCATGTCATTGTAAAGTTTCATATCTGAAATTGTAAGGTATTCCTCTGGTCCGGCACCTTTGCGATTAAAACTATTGACAGCTTTACCATCTCTGGTAAATATGTGAATATTATCATCCGATGCTATTATGATGTTAGAACCAGACATTGAGAGCCTATCTATGTTATTAATGACGTTGTCGTTTGTTGTCTCAAGAGCCACATACGACCATCCATCAAAAAACAAAGAGGCGTCCTCAGTGACATTGTTAATGTTAACCGATATTACAGGAGGCTTGGATATTTCGCAAGGATTATTCTTACAGCTATTTAAAATAATGGATGTCAGAATGAGAAAAAAGCTAATAATACGCATAACGATTAATTTTTTTTCGAAAAACGATTGCTATCTAATGACCGGTAAGAGCTTTTATAATATCAATACAGTCTACATGTGTACTGGTGAAATCACCGCCGGACACCTATATATATTATATAAGATGTCCGGCGGTATTTAGGATTGAGTTAATTCAGCCCGCAATCAGTGGACTGATGCGGTGTGGATGTTTTTGACGGGAGTGAGCAGGAATGTGAAGTCGTAGTCGCCGTAGGGCAGCAGATACTCCTTGCGGGGCCATGCGCCCCAGCTGTCGATACAGCCGAGACCCATCTGCACCTTGTCGATAAGCAGATTGGTGAAGGGGGCTTTCTCCACCTCCTGAGAGTGGCCCTGAGCCTTGCGGTCGCCCTCGTCGAGCGACTCGATAGTGTAGTTGAGAGCCGAAGCCGAGAAGGGTTCGGCGGCTACAATCTCGAGCCCGGTGCCGGCGTGGTTAATCTGACGCCAGAAGCGGATATCGGTCTTGTTGCCGTTTTCCTGCGGACGGATGTAGGGGTAGAACTGGTCGGCCACAGACTGCACATAAAGACCGAAATCGGCGCTCTGCTGACGGTCGGCATAGTTTTCTCCGGGACCACGGCCGAAGTATTCGATGCGGTCGAACGATTCAGGCATAGGCATCTGCATGCCGAAACGGAACATATTGGGCACCTTGGCATCTTTTTCGAGAGCGGTCATCTTTTCATTGACCAGAATGGCGCCGGCATTGTTGATGGTATATGTGAGCTGCAGGGCAGACTTGACTGTGGGCATATCATATGAAGCGACTACACGCACAAGACCATCGGCAGTGCGCTCAGACTTGAGCGACTTGAGCTTCATGTCTGGTTTTTTCCACGGTTTGAACACGAGCTGCAGGTTGGCACCGAAGTCGTTGTCGGTGGGCGCACGCCAGAAATTAGGAGTGAGCTGCGCACCTTGTTCAAGCATCTCTGTGCCATCCACCTCATATTTGCTCATGAACCCGTTTTCGCGACTGAACTCGATGTCAAAACCGCTACCGGTAATGATAAGATAGTTGGCCTCGTTGTCTACAATCACCGGCTCAGAGACTATCTGATTCTTGAGAGCTACATTGGCTATAGTGAGATCGGGAGCCACAGGCGAAGTGAGAGCGAACTGCTGACGGGCCACCGTTGTGCCAGCCGGCAGCAGGGGCTCTTCGTTTTTCAGCTTATAGGCCATATTGAGGTGCCATTCAGAGCCGGGAGCGAGCTGTCCGTAGTCTACTTTCACACGACCCTTGGCCTGAGGAGCCACAGAAAGATTGTCAACGCTGCCCGAACGCACCGGCACGCCGTCGCGAAGCAGCTCCCACTCCATGCGGTAGTCGTCGAGGGGGCGGAAGAAATTTTCATTATACACATCAAACACTCCGGAAGCAAGGTCAACGGGAGTTGTCCAGATGTTCTGATACACGCGTGCCACTTCTGCCATATGGGGGTTGGGCACACGGTCGGGGCTTATGAGACCATTGTCGCAGAAGTTGATATCGGAAGCATCGAAACGATTGAAGTCGCCGCCGTAACCGTAGATTTCAACTCCATTCTTACCTTTCCAGCGGGGCGACTGGTCTACGAAGTCCCAGATAAAGCCACCCTGAAGATTGGGATACTTGCGGATTAGGTCCCAGTATTCCTTGAAACCACCCTCTGAGTTGCCCATAGCGTGGGCATACTCACACTGTATCATAGGCTTGGTCACATCCGTACGCTTTCCGTAGTCTTCCACATGATCATATCCTGCATACATAGGACAATATATGTCGGTATGGTCGGAGTAGCCTGCGCGCTCATACTGCACAGGGCGCGAGGGGTCTTCGTTTTTCACCCATTTATAAGCTGCCTCAAAGTTCGGACCATCGCCGGCTTCATTGCCAAGCGACCAGAAGATAATGCTCGGATGATTGAAATTGCGCTGCACATTGCGCTCATTGCGTTCGAGATGAGCTGTCTTCCAGGAGTCAACCTTAGCAAGAGTTTTCTCCCCATAGCCCATGCCGTGGCTTTCGAGATTGGCCTCGGCCACCACATAGATGCCATATTTATCGCAGAGGTCATACCAGAGGTTGTCGTCGGGATAGTGGCAGGTGCGCACAGCGTTGATATTATTCTCCTTCATGATGCGGATATCCTGAAGCATACGTTCGGGCGAAACCACATAGCCACCGTCGGGATCCAGCTCATGGCGGTCGGCACCCTTGAAGAGCACAGCCTTACCGTTGACCAGCACCTGATCACCCTTAAGTTCGATTTTGCGGAAACCCACATTCACGGGAATCACCTCATCAGACCCTGCAAGCTTGGCCTGAAGAGTGTAGAGATAAGGAGTCTCGGCACTCCATTTCTCAGGATTCTTCACTTCGAGAACGGTGGAACCACTCCCCCTCACACTGCCCGAGGCCACTTCCTGACCGTCTGCATTAAAGAGCCGAAGGTCTGTGACACCATTGCCACCCTTGAGCTTTACGTCAACTTTCAGCGAACCGTCGGCATAGTTGGCATCAAGGTCGGGAGTCACGCGGATATCCTCGATGCGCTTTTTGTCGCGGGCATATAGATAGCAGTCGCGCCCCACACCGCTGTAGCGGAAGAAATCCTGGTCTTCAAGATAGGTTCCATCGTTCCAGCGAAACACCTGAAAAGCTATCGTATTCTCCTTGCCGGGAACGAGGTAGGGGGTGAGGTCAAACTCCTGTTCGAGTTTGCTGTCTTCACCATAGCCCACGAATTTACCGTTCACCCAGAGATAGATGTTTGATGTCACCGAGCCGAAATGGGCCATGATATCCTTGCCTTTCCAGTCGGCCGGCACAGTTATTGTGCGTCGGTAGGAGCCTACGTGGTTGTTTTCGGTGGGCACAATCGGCGGATTGTTTTCATAGCTGTTGCGCCAGGCATATCCGATATTCACATAGATTGGATCGCCGTAGCCGTTGAGCTCCCACACGGCGGGCACCTGCATTGTGTCCCAGCCCTTGTCATTGAAGTCGGTGCGCCAGAAATCCGTTGGACGGCTGTCGGCATCCTTCACCCAGAAGAATTTCCACGGACCGTTAAGACTCATGAAATTGGCACTCTCCTCTTTTACACCGGTCTTTGCGGCGTCAGCATTCTCAAAAGCGAAGTAAGCCGAATGCATCGGTGCACGGTTTACGGCATTGATGTGCTGGTTTTGCCACTCCTTGAAAGTCTGAGCAGACACACCTGCCGCAATCCCGGCGGCTAAAAGCACTGTGAAAATCTTTTTCATGTCATACTAAGGTATTTGTTCGTTCAATCAGATTTATACTACAAAGCCCTTTATATCATCATTAAATTTCTGATATAAAGGGCTTTGATATTGGAGCGGCAAACGAGGCTCGAACTCGCGACCCTCAGCTTGGGAAGCTGATGCTCTACCAACTGAGCTACTGCCGCATCTAATTTCACCACAAAGATAATCATTATTCCTGACATCAATCTAATTTTTCGTAGAAAAAAAATCCGGCGCGACAGCCATAGGCCCGCGCCGGATTTCGTTATGCGGTTTATGAGGGCAATCAGTTGTTGAGCACACCTGACAGGTTGAACTTGGCAAACTCAAGGTCGTTGGCAGCCATTGAGGCATAAGACTTGTCGAGCTTGATGGCCTGACGGAGGCTTGAGGTGACAATCTGAGAATTGTTTGTGCGAGCACCGAGCACAGCCATCAGATAGTAGGTGGTGGCATCGGGAGCGGGGATAGCGGCAAGAGTCATCTTGGCCTTGCTGTAGTCTTTGGTGAGAATCTGTGCGAGAGCGGAATTGTTGGTCTTGCTTGCTCCGAAAGCCTTGACTGCGGCTGCGGGCTCACCTTTTTTCAGGTAGTAGACGCCGAGGGCATCGTTGAGGTCGCTGAGGCCTGAAGCATTGCCGAAGCTACGCTCTGCGGCTGCATAGTCATGATTGAGGAGCTGGATAAGACCTTCGTTCATCTGCACTTCGGCTGCACGGGGAGCACGCTTCTCAGCCTGAGCGAATGAAGCCTTGGCGGCAGCAAAGTCGCCCTGTTCAAACTGCACTGCGCCGAGGTTGTTGTAGCCGCGGAAGTCGTTGGGGAACAGTTTTACGGCAGCTTCATAGATAGCCTTCTTGCGGGCGAGATTGTCGGTGAGGGTTGCAGCATAGAGAAGTTCGTCGTCTGAGAGCTTGGAGGGGTCGGTGTCGAAGAGGTGGTTGATTTCGGCATCGCTCTTTCCGATCACATTCACAGAAGCTGTGATGCGCGAGTAGCGGAGCTGCGGAAGAATCTCATCGGCAAGAGCCTCAAACACATTGGCGAGATTGCGGATTTCGCGTTCGCGCTGTTCGGGGTCTTTATACATAGAGAGCACGCTGAGGATAAGCTCCTTGTCCTGGATATTGCTTGCAGCCACGAGTTTCTGGAATCCTTCCCAGTCTTCGGGAGTGAACTGTGCGGTGAGTTCGCCGAATTCGGTGATTTTGTCTTTCTTAAGCTGACCCTCCACATAGTTGGTGGTGTTGGCCTCACGACGCTGTGCGAGCTCTTCGTTGAAAGCATAAGAGCCGTCGGGCGAAGCATAAGAAGAGATGTTGATGCCTTCAATCACACGGGATGTGTCGGCATGCACCTCTGCAAGGTCTTTGTTGAAGCTGCGCATCTGGGCAGTCTTGAGCTGATCGGGACGAATCACGGCCTGATTGATGAGGAAGCGGATGTCGGCGCTGTATTTCTCATTGATGATGCGCTGGAACTTGTCGGGAGCAATGGCTGGCTTCACGCTGGCTACACTGGCAAGAGCGGCTGTGGCGATAACCCCGTCGGCCACCTTGACGCGGGGCAGAGCATACTGCTTCTTGCCTTGGGTGACAGTGAAAGCCAGATAGAGCTCGCTCTTCTGCATTTCGGGAGTGTAGGGGAAGTTGACGGGGATTGTAACGTTGCCGCCACGGTCGTAGCTGACCACGGTGTTGTTGCCGCGTACTTTCTCGCCCTGGAATGTAGAGGGGGCGCATACGGAATTATAGTTGCCGTAGACGAGAGTGGGAACAACCTGCACCACGGCATTCTTCACGAAGAATTTGGCCGGAACGCTGGCAGTCACTGTGGCGGGAACCTGAGTGCCCACCACTTCAAGAGGATTGGGGTTGGTGGTGAAATAATCGCTCTTGAACTGATTCATCTTCTTGCCACAACCGGTCACAGCCAGCGCCAGAGCGGCTGTGAGAGTGAGGCCTAAAGTTTTTTTCATAAGATAACGGGTGTTTGGGTATTTTGTGTTGAATATTTTTTGCTTCAAGACATAATTACAGAGCCGACCCGGGCCGGCTCTTCTTTAGGCGATGCAAATATAGTGATAAAAAGCGGTGTTCAAGCTAAGTCTGCCGTTTTTTTCGCGATTTATCATATAAAATTGAATAAACTTCCCTTTTTGCCCTGTATTCACGCGAATAATCACTAATTTTGTCTTTTCAAACATAGAAACATCAATATTACTGAACGAATGAGAAAATGGCGCATCGAGGACAGTTCGGAGCTGTATAACATCAACGGCTGGGGACTGAAATATTTCTCAATCAATGAGAAAGGCCATGTGGCAGTAACGCCGCGTGATGGATATGCTTCTGTAGACATCAAGGAAATTATGGATGAATTGCAGGTGCGCGACGTCACGGCTCCTGTGCTTCTCCGCTTCCCCGACATACTCGACAACCGTATCGAAAAGATATCCAACTGCTTCCGTCAGGCAGCGAAAGAATATGGCTACGACGCACAGAATTTCATCATCTATCCTATCAAGGTCAACCAGATGCGTCCAGTTGTGGAAGAAATCGTGAGCCACGGCATGAAATTCAACATCGGCCTTGAAGCCGGTTCGAAACCAGAGCTCCACGCAGTTCTGGCCACAAGCATAGCCGACAATGCCTTGATAATCTGCAACGGCTATAAAGACGAAAAGTTTGTGGAGCTCGCACTGCTCGCCCAGAAGATGGGACGCAGGATTTTCCTCGTGGTCGAGAAACTCAATGAGCTCTCACTCATTGCCGAGGTGGCAAAACGCATCAAGATTGTGCCCAACGTGGGTATCCGCATAAAGCTCTCCTCGTCGGGAGCCGGAAAATGGGAGGAATCGGGAGGCGACCAGTCGAAATTCGGCCTTAATTCCAGCGAGCTCCTTGAAGCTCTCGACTTCCTTAAATCGCACAAGATGACCGAATGTCTGAAACTCGTGCATTTCCACATAGGCAGTCAGGTGACCAAGATACGCCGCATCAAAAATGCGCTCCGCGAGGCATCGCAGTTTTATGCCCAGCTCTCGAAGATGGGATTTTCCATCGATTTCATGGATATCGGCGGCGGCCTCGGAGTGGACTACGACGGCACTCGCAACAGCGCTTCGGAAAGCTCCATGAACTATTCCATCCAGGAATATGCCAACGATGCCGTGTCGGCTCTCGTCGAGGTGTGCCGTAAGAACAATCTCAAGCAGCCAAACATCATAACCGAGAGCGGACGTTCTCTCACTGCCCACCATTCGGTGCTCGTGTTTGAGGTGCTCGAAACCACCTCGCTGCCTTCATGGAAAGACAATGAAGAGCTCTCCGAAGATGCTCATGAGCTTGCCAAGGAGCTCTATGAAATCTGGGACAGACTCAATCAGCCGCGTCTGTTCGAAAGCTGGCACGATGCGCTCCAGATTCGCGAAGAGGCTCTTGACCTCTTCAGCCTCGGCATGCTCGATCTCCGCACGAGGGCTCAGATTGAGAAACTATTCTGGTCGATAGCACGCGAAGTGGGTGAACTGGCCTCCGGTATGCGCCACGGCCCTGAAGAACTGCGCAAGATTTCGAGGATGATTCCCGACAAATATTTCTGCAACTTCTCGCTCTTCCAGTCACTGCCCGATTCGTGGGCCATAGACCAAGTGTTTCCCATCATGCCTATAAGCCGGCTTGACGAAAAGCCTTCGCGCACCTGCACCATCCAGGATATCACCTGCGACTCCGATGGCAAAATAGCCAATTTCATCACCAATACCGGTACAAGCCCGTCGCTCCCGGTCCACACAGTGAAGAGCGGCGAGCCGTATTATTTAGGTGTGTTTCTCGTGGGTGCCTATCAGGAGATACTCGGTGATATGCACAATCTGTTTGGCGACACCAACGCAGTGCATATCAGCGTGTATAAGGACCGGTATGAGATAGACCGCGTGATAGACGGAGAGACTGTGGCCGAAGTGCTCGACTATGTGGAATTTAATCCAAAGAAACTTGTGCGCAACGTGGAGACCTGGGTAACCGCCTCCATGAAGGCCGGCAAAATATCTCCGGAGGAGGGACGTGAATTCCTGAGCAACTACCGCTCCGGACTCTACGGCTACACCTATCTTGAAAAAGACTGATGCCCCGCTATTTCATTGATCTCGCCTACAGAGGGCTTCCTTTCCACGGCTGGCAGATACAGCCGGGAGAAGTGACTGTGCAGCAGACCATAGAGGAGGCCCTCTCCAAACTCATGCGCACCCCCACTCCGGTGACTGGAGCCGGACGTACGGATGCCGGGGTCAATGCCCGCCGGATGATTGCTCATTTTGACGCCGCAAATCCGATTGCCGACACAGACGCTGTGGTCAGAGGGCTCAATGCCATGTGTGGCCGCGACATAGCGGTGCGCAGCATCAGAGAGGTTCACCCCGAAGCTCATGCCCGGTTTGACGCAACCTCACGCACATACCACTACTATGCATCGCTCCGCAAAACCCCGTTTTTCCACACTCTGAGCTGGCAGGCATCAAAAGGGCTCGATTTCGAGGCTATGAACCGCGCGGCTGAAATTCTGCTCTCCACCTCAGATTTTGCATCGTTTGCCAAGCTCCATTCAGATGCAAAGACCACAATCTGCCGAGTGACTGAAGCCGAATGGCGCCCCGCCGGAAGCGAAGGAATGGTTTTTGTGATAACCGCCGACCGATTTCTCCGCAATATGGTGAGAGCCGTGGTGGGCACACTCGTTGATGTGGGCCGGGGCAAACTCTCTGCCATCCAACTCCGTGATATCATCGACGCCCGCAACCGTTGTGCTGCCGGGACCTCGATGCCTCCGCAGGCGCTCTATCTCTGGGATGTGAAATATCCCTATTACTCACCAGACTAAACCAATCACCAATAATTATATGAACCGCTTTTAATTATATGAACCGCTTTATCACACTGACTCTCGCCTTGACCGCGCTGACCGTCCAGGCACAGACACCCGGAGAGATTCCGTTTCCAGACCGGGTGAGCTGCACGAGCATAATGGTGGGCCGGAAAGCGTCTACCGACGGCTCGGTCATGACTTCTCACACTTGCGACGGCAACTACCGCACATGGATGGACATCGTCCCCGCTACAAATTATGACCACGACACCACCGCAGTGGTGGTGAGAGGTCGCATGCACACCGACCATTCCCGCGGAGCGCGCGGCATGAAAGAGGCCGGAGTGGTGCCTCAGCCCGGCAAAACCTACTCTTTTCTCAACACAGCCTACCCCTGCCTCAACGAAAAGCAGCTTGCCATAGGTGAAACCACCATAACCGGTCGTCGTGAACTTCAGAACCCCAACGGTCTCTTTATGATCGAGGAGCTTGAACGCCTCGCCCTGCAGCGCTGTACCACCGCCCGCGAGGCTATCAGACTGATGGGCGACCTTGTGGCAGAATATGGCTACGGCGACAGCGGCGAATGTCTCACCATCGCCGACCCCAAGGAGGTGTGGCAATTCGAGATATTCGGCGAAGGCCCCGACTCCATCGGAGCAGTATGGGCGGCTGTGCGCATCCCCGACGACCATGTGGGTGTATCGGCCAACATTCCGAGAATATCAACTCTCAATCTTAAAGACAAGGATAATTACATGGCTTCGGCCAATGTCTATGACGTGGCGCGCCGCATGGGTTTCTGGGATGGCAAGGAGCCTTTCAAGTTTTGGAAAGCATATGCAGGCGGCAACTATTTCGGAGAGCCGAAATCGTTTAGCGTGCGCGAATATTTCCTGCTCAACAAAATGGCTCCCTCGCTCGGGCTCAGCTATGACGCAGAGGAGCTGCCCATCAGTGTGAAACCCGACCGTCAGCTCTCTGCTGCCGACGTGATGGAACTTCTCACCGAGACCTATGAGGGAACCGATTTCGATATGACACGCAATCTTAAAGTGACACGTAAAAACCGCGACGGCTCGATAGACACCATAACCAGTCCGGTGGCCAACCCCTGGATGGGACGCGATATGATGAATCTGCTCAATGCTCTCGATTCGACAGCTGTGACCAATGTGCGCAATGTGTCTGTGCCTCAGTGCGCATATTCAACCGTGATTCAGGTGCGCGACTGGCTGCCCGATGCGGTTGGCGGAGTGGCATGGGTAGCTTTTGACAATCCCGGCCAGAGCCCCAGAGTGCCTGTATTTGCAGGCACCACCGACCTGCCCGACTCATATAAGGTGGACGGTCAGCTCCGTTTCGACGAGAATGCGGCAGTGTGGCCTATACGTCGTGCCAACAAGCTGGCTACCGTGCGCTGGGGTGATACCCGCAAGGATTTCGAGCAGGCACGCCGCCACTTCGTAGAGAAAGGCTTCAACGAGCTGCCCTATGTGGAGCAGCGCTACGCAGCCATTCTCGCAGAGGAGGGTGAAGAAGCCGCACGCGAATTTCTCACCGGATATACCTCTGACTTTGCCGGAGCGGCAGCCCAGCGTTGGACCGAGCTCGGCAACCGTGTCTGGAGCAAATTCGGCCGCGGATTCTAAGCAGCTAAGCCAATTAAGTATGTGAAGGAATTTATTTAATGCATCGTTTTGGCAACCCCTCGACTTCTGCTTCTATTGCTATGCAACTCTATGACGCCATCAGCCGAATGCAAAATTTCATCCACATACCATCATAAATCCACTACAATAAATAAGTCATGAAACATATACTTTTCGCTGCCATCGCAGCAACCCTTACAGCCGGAAGCGTATCGGCGCAAGGCTATCAGTTTACCGAGACGGTAGCAGTGCCTGTCACCTCAGTGAAAAATCAGGCTTCGAGCGGCACCTGCTGGTGCTTTGCCACCACATCTTTCATGGAAGCCGAACTCCTGCGCAAGGGCAAAGGCACCCACGACCTCTCTGAAATGTTTATCGTGCGCCAAAAACTCCTCAACCAGCTAAACGACAACTATCTGCGTCGCGGCAAAGGAAATATCGGACAAGGCTCGCTGTCACACACCTGGAACAACGCTTTCCGTCAGGTGGGTATCGTTCCGGAAGAGGTATACACCGGCATCAACTACGATTCCGAGCGTCATTCGCACGGAGAGATGATGTCGATGATCCACGCCGTGGCCGATGCCGCAGTGAAAAACCGCAAGCGTTCGCCTCAGTATGATCAGGTGGTCAATGCTATTCTCGACGCATATCTCGGACCGGTGCCTGAAAAATTCACCTACAAGGGCAAAGAATACACCCCGAAAAGTTTCGCCTCCGAACTCGGCCTTGACATGGATGACTATGTGGAACTCACCAGCTTCACCCACCATCCTTATTACGAAGAATTTGAAGTAGAGGTGCCCGACAACTGGGAGCACGCCAAGATGTGGAATCTGCCTCTCGACGAACTCATGGCCGTGATTGACGGTGCGCTCGCAGGTGGCTATACAGTGGCATGGGACGGCGATGTGAGTGAGAAAGGCTTCAACTTCGGCAAGGCAGTGGCCATAAACCCCGATGTGAAAAACGTGGGTCGCTACGAAGCCGCCGACACAGCAAAATTTGCTAAAATGAGCGAAAAGGAGCGTCTGGAAGAGGTGTATAAGTTTGAGAAGCCCTATCCTGAAATCATCGTTACTCCCGAAATACGTCAGGAAGGATTCGAGACCTTCGCCACCACCGACGACCATCTGATGCATCTCACCGGTATGGTCAAGGACCAGAACGGCAACAAATATTATGTTACCAAGAACTCCTGGGGCACAGAACGCAACGACAACGGCGGATATCTCAATATGTCTGACAGTTTCGTTCGCGCTAAGACCATCTACGTGATGATGCACAAGGATGCACTGCCCCGCGAGCTTCGCAAAAAACTGAATATATAAGAGAGATGTATATTGTCAGGAAAAGAGTGGAAATTTCCGGTTCACACCGACTTGAGCTTCCTTATGAGAGCAAATGCAGACAGCTCCACGGCCACAACTGGATTGTGACCGTACACTGCAAGGCTCAGACCCTCAACGCCGAGGGAATGGTCATAGATTTCAAGCACATAAAAGAATGCGTGCACGACTATCTTGACCACGGAAATTTCAACGACCTGCTACCGTTCAACCCCACCGCCGAAAACATCGCGCGGTGGGTGTGCGAACGGGTGCCGGGGGCTTTCCGGGTTGATGTGGAGGAGAGCCGCGACAACGTGGCCACATATATAGATGATTCACAACACATCGCCCTATGAGGATAAATGAAATTTTCTATTCTCTGCAGGGAGAAGGGTTTTTCGTCGGCACTCCTGCCGTTTTCATCCGGATGGCCGGATGCAACATGCGGTGTGGATTCTGCGACACAGACCACTCCTCTTTTATAGAAATGACCGAGGAGGAAATTGTGAAGAAGGTTTGCGAATGGCCTACACGCCACGTGATAATCACCGGAGGCGAACCGGCCCTTCAGCTCACATTAAGCCTGCTCGACCTGCTGCATGAAGCCGGAAAATATGTGCATGTGGAGACAAACGGCACCCTGCGCTTGCCCCCGACCATCGACTGGATCACCTGCTCGCCCAAGGGAGAGCGCGTGGTGCTCGGATGTGTTGACGAGCTTAAGGTGATTTATCTTCCGGATGGCCCTCTCACAGAAGGGATAGGAGATGTGACTGCGCTCCGGCACTTCATACAGCCCTGTGACACCGGCTCAGCCGAAGAAAATGAGGTGATATTGCGTAAAGCAATTGACTATGTGCTTGAAAACCCTGAATGGCGGCTTTCGCTTCAGACACACAAATTAATCCACATAAAATGAAACCGATAAAACTACTTCCGCTCCTGCTGCTCGCTCCCGCGGCCGCATGGGCCACTCCAGACATCACCGTCAAAGCTCCCACCGACACCTTGCGTTATGTGACCGTGAGCATAGGTGACTATATCGAAGGTGATTATGATACGGACGAACCCGAGATAGCTCTATTCACCGCCGGAAAAGTTGTGATTCCCGATGTGACCGAGCCATCATATTTCATCTCGTCAGTCACCCCCGAGGGCATATTCGTGCTTCCGGGAGAAAACATCACGCTTACTGCCGATAAAAAATAGCCACCGGCAGCCAGATAGCCTCAGCAATGCTTGACTATGCGGCTGAAGGCGACTCGCTTCAGGCCATACTCAGAAACATGAACCGGGAGGATGCCGGATTCAACGACATCTACACTCTGTGGCGCACACGTGCTGACCGACGTCTGCCTATCTATCTCAACTCTCCCGTTGGGGTCTATTTCCTCGCCAAGTCTACAGTGCAGGCCGAGAACAAATATATCGACAGCCTGTCGGCTTCTGCTACCGAATCATTTCTTGCCCCTCTCTACAAGCGTGAGCGTAAAACCATTGACAATTATCGTGAAGTGCAGGCCAACAAAGAGCGTATTGTGGCCGGCGCTGTGGCTCCCGACATCACTCTTCCCGACATGGAAGGAAAACCGGTGGCTCTCTCTTCGCTCCGCGGTAAATGGGTGCTCCTCGACTTCTGGGGTTCATGGTGCCGCTGGTGTATGGTTGGGGTGCCTCAGATGAAGGAAAACTATGAGAAATATAAAGACGTATGTGAATTTGTCGGTATAGACTGCCGCGAATCTAAAGAAGCATGGATTGCAGCCGTTAAAGCCAACGGCCTCAAATGGCTCCAGCTCTATAACGAGCCTGCCGATGGCGGCAAACCGGCCAATGTGGTCTACGGTGTGACAGGCTATCCCACAAAGATTCTCATCAATCCGGAAGGCCTCATAGAGACCGTGTGCGTTGGTGAAGATCCGAACTTCTACGATTCATTCCCCGCCCTGATGGGTAAATAATCCTCCCATAGCCATCTACATCACTTAAGCGCCAAGCGCACAAAAAAGCTCCGCGCACCGTCTGCTTGTAACGGTGCGCGGAGTTTTTTTTGAAGATTTTATACTCTCTGATTATTCGCCGAGTGAATCGAGGAGCGCCTTGGCCTTCTCGTCATCGGGGCTGAATGTGAGGTAGTCGTTGATATAAGTGCGGGCTTTATTCTTGTCCTTGTCGTAGTAGTAGATACCGAGCAGATAGTCAGCGGCACGATAAGAAGAAGCATACTTCTCACGGTTGGCGGGATCTGCATTGAAGAGCTCAAGCATCTTTTCATATGCGGCAGCCATCTCTTCAGAAGGATTATCATCGTTCTTGGCAAGAAGAATCTCACCCTTGATACGGTAAACAGTACCGTTGTTGGGCACCTTGGCAATAGCCATATCAATATATTTCACGCCTTCGTCGGCTGCGGCGGCACGCTCGGGAGTACCTTTTTCAAGGCTGCGGGCAAGCCCACTGTAGCGACGGGCCATGTTGACGATATCGTTGGTAGAGCCGGCACCGGTATCGAGATAGCGCTTCATGGTCTCGACAGCCTTGTCGTTCATTCCGGCTTTCTCATACACAGCGCTGAGATCGTTGAGAATCTCGGGCTTATCAGGATTGAGTTCGATAGCCTTCTCATAGATCACTACAGCCTCGTCAACCTTACCCTGGTTTGCGAGAGCCTCACCATAGAGAATGTAGTCGTTAGAGATTTTGTTTGCCTTGGGGTCGGAGAACAGACGGCGACCGGCCTCTTCAGCACCGGCATAATCCTGCTGTGCATTCTTGTTGAGCATCAGCACACGATACATATACTCGTTGTCCGGGTCTTTTGCAAGCACTTTGTTGGCAATCTCGATAGACTTGTCATATTCTTTGGCCGAGAAAAGAAGACCGGCATAGCGCTGCTCGTCTTTCTGGAAGTGGTTGGGGTTGGCCATATACTTGCCATACTGGATGCAGGCGCTTCCAAACTGGTTGTTGTCATAGTATTTCTCGGCGAGTTCGCGCTGAGCGAGAGCGGAATTGGGCTCAAGCTCATTGAGCTCTTCAAGCTTCTGGATAGCAAACTTGGGAGCGACACGGAAGTAGGTGTTGGCATACTTCACGTAGGCTTCGCGGTTTACGATTCCTTTGGCTTTTGACTGCTCGATTGCCACTTCATAGAGACCGGCAGCCTCACCCGGGTCGGTGGCAGCCTTCATATCACCCTGAAGAAGGAACACGGCGCTCTCTGTGTTTTTGGAGTCCTTGCGAGCCTTCTCAAGATTTTTCTGAATCTCTTTGTCGTAGGCCACGGGGTCAACATTGTAATATGCACGAGCCACTTCGGCCACGAGAGCGGTATTCTTCTTGTCGGTAGCGAGAGCCTGCTTGAAGAATCCTTCGGCAGCGCCCTTGTTGCCCTGCTTGAGAGCCACTTCGCCAAGACCGATATAGTTCATGCCGAATGTAGCGTTGGCAGCCACACCCTTGTCAAAGTTTTCCTTCGCGCCGCTGAGATTTCCTTCCTTGAAATCTATAGAGCCGAGATAGTAGTAGCTCACGGCTTTGTCGGTGCTGGGATTGTTGATGGTGTTTTCCAGAATGGTCTTGGCCACGTCGAGACGACCGGCGTTGTAGTTGTCCACGCCATCCTGGTACCCTCCCTGAGCGGAAGCGCAAAGACAGCCTCCGAGGAGCAGGGCAGATAAAAATTTCAGTTTCATGACTTGGTTTATTATTGGATTATAGATTATTTAGTCAGCGATTTAGCAGATTTTCAAATGATAAGAATCAGTTGATCTGAACCATAGTGGGCTGAACCACCTTGGGGAGCACACCGGTGGTGAGCATAATCTTCTGTCCCTGAAATCCGGTGACAAAAGTGTAGAACCCATGGCCGATGCTTCCGCCGGGAGCAGTAGTAATCATATATATCTGGCGATAGAGTGGATAGCTGCCGTTATATATATAATACTGATAAGGCTGGTAGGCTGTCACTTCGTTATTGCCACGCACCTTAAGCACTTTCACCTGATTGTCGAAAGAGATATCGGTGGTGTCGTTGCGTTCAACCGCTTTGGCAAAGTCTTCACGCGAGAGCTCACGGGTGGAAAGGTCACGGCTTATCCAGCTCACACCGATGATGCCCACCGCATTTTTATTGGCAGCCACAGCATCAAACACTGCCTGAGGGCTCTTCTGGGCATAGACATTCGGACCAAACTCACCGCCTGCGAGCAGAGAGTCGCGCATATACTGCACCGTGCTCGAACCCTGATGGTCAAACACCACCTCGATTTTGCCGAGATGATTATTGCCGGGCACCACCTGATTCCATTCGGTAATCTTGCCAGAAAGTATCTCGGCAATCTCCGGCTTGGAAAGAATCTCAACATTGTTGGCCGGATTGACGATAAGCGCGAGAGCGTCTACGGCAATCTGACTCTGACGCACCTGCTTTTTGTTTGACTTCAGGTAGTCAACCTCCTTCTGAGTGAGCGCACGGGTCACCACGATAGTCTTGGTCTTGAAGTCGAGCAGCGAGTCTATCGCCGCATTCTGGTCAGTGTAGAGCGGCATGATGCTTGCATTGGGGTAGATGTATTCGAACACATCTATCTCCTGGGCCATAATATTTTCAAAACTTGCATCGCACACGAGAGTGGCGATACCTGAAGTGGATGTGCTTTCCACTTTCTTGTCACACGAACATAAAGCCACACCGGCGAGAACTATCGCGCCGGCGGCCAATGAGAGTATAGAGCGTTGTGTCATATGCAAAAAGCTCAAGGTTTAGAACATGTTTGATACACGCTCCCGCTTATCGCGGGAAAGATGAGTGCGGCATTATCAGTCGCGCCCGGTAGTGCTGTCTACTCCGGCAAACTGACGGTAGGCACGCCAGATTCCGTAGACCACGAAGATTGAGCCGGCCACCCAGCGGAGCCAAGTCCAGCTACCGTAGAGAGGGGCAAAGAAACCGGTGAAGAATAGCACACCCATGCCTATATAGACGATGATCATGATGATGCCGAAAATGTTTCGCATGGCTTTCGGAGTGCCGATATTGTCGCTGCTCATAATTCTAATATTTTATTAGTGTTAATTTATTTTCTTTTACTACCCGGATTATATCCGGGCTTTTATAAAATTAACACACGCGTCTGATTAAAGTTCGCCCGAATCGGACATTCTTTCACTTCGCGGGGTAAAGATAGACAAATTTTTTCAATCCAGCCCCACAGTGGAGCACATTAAACTCTGTTAACACCGAAATTCACTCTTTTTTCTTACTTTTGTAATCAAACCAAACACACAACACCCGCAATGCAATTACCCCTTGCCGAACGCCTCCGGCCGCACAGTCTGGAAGAATACATAGGCCAGACCCACCTCGTTGGGCCCGGTTCAATAATCCGTCGCATGATAGAGACCGGCCATATCGCCTCCTTTATATTATGGGGTCCTCCCGGAGTCGGGAAAACCACACTGGCAAGAATTGTGGCAAACACAATCAAGGCTCCTTTTTTCACACTCAGCGCAGTCCATTCGGGAGTGAAGGATGTGAGAGAGGTGCTCGACAGATGCGCGAAAGAAGCATCAAGCATGTTTGCCACTGCCAGACCGATTCTGTTTATTGATGAAATACACCGCTTCAACAAATCTCAGCAGGATTCATTGCTTGGAGCGGTGGAAAACGGAACCGTGACCCTCATTGGAGCCACTACTGAAAATCCGTCGTTCGAGGTGATTCGCCCGCTCCTTTCGAGAGCTCAGGTATATACTCTCAACCCTCTCGACTCTGCCGAACTCCACCAGCTTCTTGACCGTGCCCTTACAGCCGACCCGGTGCTTTCGCAGCGTAAAGTGACAGTGGCCGACACTGACGCTCTGTTTAGATTTGCAGGGGGCGATGCCCGCAAACTGCTCAACATCCTTGACCTCCTTGAACAGTCCACTCCCCCGGAAGCCCCGATAGTGATAGACTCGGAGACTGTGACACAGCGCCTGCAGCGCAATCCTGCCGCATATGACAAGAACGGCGAGATGCACTATGACATTATTTCGGCATTTATCAAAAGCGTGAGGGGAAGCGACCCTGATGCCGCAGTCTATTGGCTCGCACGCATGATCGAGGGAGGAGAAGAGCCTGAATTCATAGCCCGGCGACTGCTGATTCTTGCTGCCGAGGATATCGGACTGGCCAACCCCAACGCACTGCTGCTTGCCAACGCCACCTTCGATGCCATCCACAAAATCGGCTGGCCTGAGGGGAGAATACCATTGGCAGAGTGTACGGTCTATCTCGCCACTTCACCGAAAAGCAATTCAGCGTATATGGCTATCAACAGCGCTCTCCAGTGTGTGCGCGACACCGGCAACAGACCTGTGCCTCTCCATCTGCGCAACGCACCGACAACACTCATGAAAAAGATGGGATATGGAGCCGACTATAAATATGCCCACGACTATCCGGGCCACTTCGTAGTGCAGCAATTCATGCCCGAGGAGCTCGGACATCCCACCTTCTGGCATCCCGCCGACAATCCTGCCGAAATGCGCGCCGCACAGCTCCAACATGAACGCTGGCACTCGGAATCCGAAAAAAAATCGTAACTTTGCGGCATAATATACATCTAATCCAACCGTAAATGAACTTCATAGAAGAACTCACCTGGCGCGGAATGATCCACCAGATGATGCCCGGCACAGAAGAACAGCTCGCCAAAGAGATGACCACAGCCTATCTCGGAATTGACCCCACGGCCGACTCTCTGCATATTGGACACCTCGTAGGAGTGATGATGCTCAAACACTTCCAGCGTTCGGGGCATAAACCTATCGCCCTTGTGGGAGGTGCAACCGGCATGATCGGCGACCCCTCAATGAAATCGCAGGAACGAAAACTGCTCGACGAACAGACTCTGCGCCACAATCAGGAAGCAATCAAGCGACAGCTTGCCAAATTCCTTGACTTTGACTCCGACGCACCTAATGCCGCAGAGATGGTCAACAACTACGACTGGATGAGCCGCTTTTCATTTCTCGACTTCATCCGCGATGTGGGCAAGCATATCACTGTCAACTATATGATGGCAAAAGACTCTGTGAAAAAGCGCCTATCGGGCGAGAGCCAGCAGGGAATGTCGTTTACCGAGTTCTCCTATCAGCTCGTGCAGGGCTATGACTTCCTCAACCTATATAATGAGAAAAACTGCCGCCTGCAGCTCGGAGGCTCCGACCAGTGGGGCAATATAACCACCGGCACTGAACTGATACGCCGCACCACCGGCGGTGAGGCATTTGCACTCACCTGCCCCCTCATCACAAAGGCCGACGGCGGTAAATTCGGCAAGACAGAGAGCGGCAATGTGTGGCTCGATCCCCGCTACACCTCTCCTTATAAGTTCTACCAGTTCTGGCTCAATGTGTCAGATGCCGATGCAGAGAAATATATAAAGATTTTCACCGAGCTGACAAAAGAGGAAATCGAAGAACTCGTGGCTCAGCAGACAGCCGATCCGGGCGCTCGCCCGCTCCAGAAGCGTCTTGCCCGCGAACTCACTGTGATGGTCCACTCACTCGAAGACTACGAGCAGGCAGTGGAAGCATCCCAGATACTTTTCAGCAACAAAGCCGGCGAAGCTCTCCGCCGCATCGACGAGCAGACACTGCTTCAGGTGATGGAAGGTGTGCCTCAGCATCGTGTGCCCGCAGCCGCATTTGCCGAAGGAGTAAAACTCGTGGACCTTCTTACGGATATGGCTCCCGTGTTCAGCTCAAAGGGAGAGATGCGCAAGCTCACCCAACAGGGTGGTCTGTCGGTTAATAAAGAGAAAGTGGCAGACCCATACCAGACCATCGATACCTCGAATCTGCTTCAGGAGAAATATCTTCTTGTGCAACGCGGCAAAAAAAACTACACTCTTCTTATTGCCGAATAACGAAAAAGCACTAACTTTGCAACGACTTTAGGAGGCATTGCGCCTCTTGGGTCTTTGAGGATTGTCTCATGGTGTAATGGTAGCACAGCAGTTTTTGGTTCTGCTTGTCCAGGTTCGAATCCTGGTGAGACAACTTTAGCAAAGCCCCACCTTATTGACAATCAATAAGGTGGGGCTTTTTTATTACCGCTTTTTGACTACCATTTGACTACCTACTGAGAGTTTAATGAGGCTGCCTACATCTTTACGGCTGCTCTTTTGTAGGTCTACTTTTGTCTACTTTAGAGTATGAGGGGGCAATTAAATCAATTAAATCAAGTGCTCTCGCGTATGCGTGCGTAAGGGCACATCAGATAATTCAGAAAACTCACTTTTAGAGGGATCAAAACGACTGCTTCTACTACCCACCTATTGGTGGAGAGCGCAAACTTGGTAGAATTACAACAATGGACATATGACTCGCTGAAGCCCGGTTTTTCCGATTCGGAAATGGGGGTTTCCGAATCGGAAACCGGGGTTAATTCTTGGGAAACCTGGTTTTCTGCGGTTAAAACAAACGTTTCCAATACAGAAACCCAGATTAAACGATCGGCGTAGTATGGACTTTTATCTCTTCAGGCGAAAAGGTTTTCTCTACTCTATACACCCGCCTTATATCGTCCATGCGGAAAGTGAGGGTTACTTCAGTAGGGCGATACATAGTGAGAGAGATGGTGCGCTTACTTGCATTTACACTCGTGAGGTGTTTGGTGTAAAGCCCAAATTGTATCGTCTCTACCGCCACAATGCTGCCGATATTATTTCGCAGGGTCTTGGTGTCGGCAGCAATGTATCTCAAGAGCAAATAACTGCCATCCTCGACTCTCAAAGGGCTCTTGGGCGAGTCCATGCAATTACCACGGTTACGGACGATGCAATATTGCTGACCGGGTAAAAGGTGGCGGCTTTTGAGATTGACGAATCCGATTGGGGCTTTGTCTTGCGGGGCAAAATTTGTTTCCATAGCTCTATGATTGGGTTTTGTTGGGGCGGCTTTTGCACCGCCCCGCGGTTAATGATTCAGTTTACTTTGATGAGGTTACACTTCTTGAAGCAGCGCCACTCACCTTTTTCGGTGTCGAAATAGGTCTGCACGCTATCGCTGGACTTTCTGCCGGCGCCCTTTGTCTGGGGCACTCTGTCGCTCATGAGTGTGCCGAACGCCTGACGCAATGTGCCGTCTACTTTCTTGAAGTAGAACTCTACTATGCGCTTTGAGAGCTGGGTACGCAGTTTGACGTTTGCCCATGCGCATTTAAGCGCCTCGCTCATGCTGTAGCCGTTCTTGCGGACAAAAGCCCATGCAAGGCTCATAATCTCGCTCAGTTGATTTTTTCTGTCTTTGCTCATTGTTATTGTATTTACGTTTATTTCAACTTTAATACTGCAAATTTACGTATAATAAAATTACTATGCAAGAATCTTCGCTAAATTCTTTTCTTATAATTCAATTTTTCCATAGAATATTGTAGTTAATTAAATCTTTTGCTAATTTTGCAGCAAATAAACATCTTTGAATAAAGGTAAATATGATACTGATTAAAGAACTTCTAAAAAGTAAAAATCTGACGGCAAAAGAATTAGCCGCCAAATTGGGTATAAGTGAGGGGGCTTTGTCAAAATCTCTATCAGGCAATCCCACATTAGAACGTCTTACAGAAATCGCCACCGCCTTAGACGTGCCGGTCTCAGAACTATTTGAAGCCCCCAAAGAGGGTGTTATTACATGCCCCCATTGCGGTAAACCTATAACCATTGAAGCAAAGCCATGAACGAATTACAACTCATCCAAAGCAAGATTTACGAGATAAGAGGGCAAAGGGTGATGCTCGACCGTGACCTCGCGGAATTGTATGGCGTAGAAACAAGAGCATTGAATCAGGCCGTGAAACGCAATGCCGAAAGGTTTCCGGAGGATTTCATGTTTCAGCTTACCGATAACGAGACTGAAAATTGGAAATCACAAATTGTGATATCCAATTCTATCAAGATGGGCATGAGGCGAAATCCATACGCCTTCACCGAATTAGGCGTTGCAATGCTTTCAAGTGTACTCAATTCAAAGACTGCCATACAAATCAATATGGGCATTATGCGGGCGTTCGTCACCATGCGCCAGATGATTGCAGAGAATTCGCCGCTCAACCGCCTTTCAACCCTTGAAAAGAATTTCAATGAACTGAAGCAGGAT
>JAAVDA010000010.1 GCA_014802045.1 Bacteroides sp. | reverse complement strand
TCTTTCATACCTTTGCGGTTCATTTTAAGAGTTGAATGCATCCATAACTTTTAGTAGACATTAAGGTCTAGAAATCTAGCTTGATGTGTTCAACAAATAAGGCAGAGACGGACTGTAACTCCGGTAAGCCCCCAATGGCTAGTTACTCACAAAGTTCACCATCTCTGCCTTTCTTTTTTAACTAATTCAAAGTTAGTTGTTAATTTTGAATTCCGGTACAAAGGTAAAAGTTTCTGACCACCCCGAGCCTCCGGCCCGGCATCACCCTCCTCATTTTTTATTTTATATTTTTTCATTTTCCTTTTTTTGTGCTAACTTTGCGCAAATTACAACCCAATCATATCATTATGACCAAACTTATCTTTGCTGCCGCCGCTGTAGCCATCGCTGCTGCCGCTCAGGCTGCTCCCGCTCCTGTCCACCCCGACTCGACCGGATTCAAATTCACTGACGTTGCTGTTGTCAAGACCAATCCTGTGCGCAATCAGGCCAGCTCAGGCACATGTTGGTGTTTCTCAAGCAACTCTTTCTTCGAAAACGAACTCATCCGCAAGACCGGCTCTGCTCCCGACCTTTCGGAAATGTTCGTTGTGTGGCACACCTACGATGACAAAGCCGACAAATACATCCGCATGAACGGTAAGCTCAACTACTCTCAGGGTGGTTCGGGTCTCGATGTGCCCTACGTGTGGGCCACTTACGGTGCTGTGCCCGAAGAGGTTTTTGCCGGCCTCAACTACGGCGAAGACACCCACAAACACTCTGAGATGGAAGCCGCCCTTCAGGGCTATCTCAACGGTGTGGGCCGCAAGGGCAACCGTCGTCTCTCCACCGCCTGGCGCAAAGGCCTCCAGGGCATACTCAACGCCTATCTCGGTGAAATTCCCGAAACATTCACCTACCAGGGCAAAACCTACACCCCCCAGAGCTTCGCCGCATCGCTCCCCATCGATGTGAACGACTACGTGGCCATCACATCATTCACCCACCATCCCTTCTATCAGCCCTTCGGCCTCGAAGTGTCAGACAACTGGGTATTCGGCCAGTATATGAACCTTCCCCTCGAAGAGATGAAAGCTGTGGTAGACAACGCACTCGACAACGGCTACTCAGTGCTCTGGGCTGCCGACGTGTCTGAGCCCGGATTCAAGTGGAACCAGGGCTACGCAGTGCTCCCCGCCGAAACCAACGAGGCCGACCTCGAAGGCACCGAGCTCTCCCGCTGGGTGAAACTCACCCCCGCCGAGAAGCAGAAAGAGCGCTACAACATCAAAGGCCCGGTCAAAGAAGAGACCGTGACCCAGGAATCACGTCAGGCCATGTTCGACCGTCAGGAGACCACCGACGACCACGGTATGGTTATCGTAGGCCGCGCCACCGACCAGCAGGGCAACCGCTACTACAAGGTGCAGAATTCATGGGACACCAACCAGGTATACAACGGCTACTTCTACGTGTCTGAGCCCTACTTCCTCGCCAAGACAATGGACATCTATGTCAACAAGGAAGCTGTGCCCGCCGCCATTGCCAAGAAAGCCGGCATAAAGAAATAAATCCCCCTGCCACGCAGTGGACAAACCAACGGGACGCCCCACCGGGCGCCCCGTTTTTTTTCGCACTCCAATCCTATTTCCCATTTATCCATTCTCAGTTTAATTCTTATTATTCCTTTTTCATTTATTATATTTGCACTCTGAATCATCCCCCACCCGATATGAAGACACAAAACGAGCTCACTGCTGAAGTGCAGCAGGCTAAAAATCGGTTTGGCATAGTCGGCCAGGCTCCCGCGCTGATAGCTGCCGTAACCCGAGCCATCCAGGTGGCACCCATAGACCTCTCTGTGCTCGTCACAGGCGAGAGCGGCACAGGTAAGGAGTTTTTCCCACAGATCATCCATGCTTTCTCACCCCGGAAGCATGCCAGATATATAGCCGTCAACTGCGGAGCGATTCCTGAAGGGACAATAGACTCAGAGCTCTTCGGCCATGAAAAAGGGGCGTTCACCGGAGCTATCGGCACCCGCAAAGGATATTTCGAGGAAGCAGACGGCGGCACTATCTTTCTCGATGAGGTGGCTGAACTGCCCCTCACCACTCAGGCCCGTCTGCTCCGTGTGCTCGAATCAGGCGAGTTTATTAAGGTGGGGTCTTCTACTGTGCAGAAAACCAACATCCGTGTTGTGGCTGCCACAAATGTCGATATGCTCAAAGCCGTAGAAGAGGGGCGCTTCCGCGAAGATCTCTACTACCGCCTCTCTACTGTCAACATCACCGTGCCTCCGCTCCGCGACCGCGGCACCGACATAACTCTCCTCGCCCGTAAATTTGCTGCCGATTTTGCCGAACGCTATCGTATGCCACCCGTAGCTCTCGACGATTCGGCCCGCGCTCTCCTCATGCGCTACCGATGGCCAGGCAATGTGCGTCAGCTCAAAAATGTCATAGAGCAGATTGGTCTCTTCGATGCCGGCCAGACTGTCACGGCTCCCATGCTTGAGGCATACCTGCCAGCAGGGTCGGCTGTCTACACTCCGGCTCTGGCCGGACAGCCACACTCGGCTCACACCTATGAGCGCGAACGTGAGATTCTCTTCAACATGATTTTCCGGATGCAGCGCGAAATCGACCAGCTCCGTTCCGAAATAGCCGCCACACCTCAGTCACATCCGTCTCATCCTGCCGTGGCCGACACGCTCCGTTCCGAATCACCTCTCATGCCTTCGTCGCTCGTGCGCATATCTGCGCCACGCGACCTCGGCTCGGTAGAAGAAGTCACCGCCCACGAAGTGGCTCCCGACACTGTTGGCGAACCTCGCACCATGACTCTCGAAGATACCGAGAAGGAGACCATCCGCCGCTCACTCGAAAATAATGGCGGCCGCCGCAAAGACACCGCCCGCGAGCTCAACATCTCCGAGCGCACTCTCTACCGTAAAATCAAGGAGTACGGTCTCGAATAAACTGTAGGGATGATGCGTGCGTCCCCGTCATTTCTAAACCCTTACGGCTTCCGCAGCAGGTCGTTGTTGATTATCAGCCCGCTTATGCGGGGAGCTTCATAGAGCCGACGCATTCTTTCGGAGCCGGCTGCTGCAGTGTCGCCCTCTGCGGTGTGGTCAGAGCCGATAGCCACCCCCGGATGCCCCTCTACGGCACTCTGTCCCATGCCGTGCCATCCGTAGTCGGTCAGTCCGGCGAGCTGGAGCAGTGTAGTGTAGATATCCACCTGGCCCATAGGCTTCTCCCACCGTCCGCCCACAGGCGAATTAAGCACAATCAGGGGAGTGTGCTGTCCGGCATCTATAAAGTCGCACTTCTCCACCGCCTCCCGGCGATAGGAAGCAAGCCCCTCGTGGTCGCCGGTTATCACAACGAGTGTGCTGTCATAGTCGGGACGGCTCCGCAGATAGTCTATCAGTGTGCCGATTGCCCCGTCGGTATAGTGAGCCATAGTCATATAGTCGGACACCACTTTCGGATATTTGCCCGATAAGCGCAGCGAGTCAAGTGCTTCAGGCAATACGAACGGGTTGTGACCCGAATAGGTGACTATCTGCACGAAAGCATTCTCCCCATTCGGCCACACGTCGCCCGCACGCATCTTTTCTGCGGCCTGGCGCATGAACGAGCGGTCGCCCAGCTTTTTGCGCGATCCCACTTTTTCGTCGTTCACCCAGCAATCGCGTGCCACCACAGTGTCTATGCCGAAAGCTTTGGCCACGGCTCCTTGATTCCATGTGATTTCCTTGTCGACGGTGAGGATATAGCTCCTCGCGTCGCGCTTCTCGGCCAGAGCCTGATTGAGAGTGTGATAGAGATTGGTGTGATGCCCCATGCTGTAGACTCCTCCCTCCGGCGGAAGCAGTCCGGCATTGATGAGCAGCTGAGCGTCTATGCTCCTGCCGGCGCCCACCTGTGTCACCACATTAGGAGCATAGAAGGTGGTCGTGTCGGCCAGGAGGCGGTTGAGGTTGGGTGTCACCTCCTTACCCTCTGCCTCAAGTCCTATCACCCAGCTTTCGAGCGACTCGCACAGCACCAGCACAATGTTCCTTACCGTCGGAAATGTGTGGCTCATCGCCGCATCGGTCTCATGCGAGTGTATCCAGCTGTCCACTTCCGCTATCTCCTCGTCTGTCAGCTCCCTATCCTTATTCATGGCGTCGTGAATCATCGCTCCGGCGGGAGTAAACATCACCGCGCGGCAGGAATGATAGTTAGCGTTTTCCAGACTCCTCCACGCTTCGTTAAGGCCGCCCCTCCGGACTATGAGCAGCAGCGACACTGCGGCCAGTCCAACCGTATAGGCAGCCCAGTAGGCAGCCCGCCGCAGGGTGGTGAGCTCTCCAGACTTTCTCTTTACGCTCCGCCGAGGCATTGCCGCCATCACTATGACAGCCCCTGCAATCACCACGAAGCCTGCATCGGCCCAGCGCAGAGAGTCGGTCACACTCGCGGTGAAATCCTTCAGATTCCCTGCCAGAAGATAACTCCCGAGCGGTATGACTGTGAAATATGTGCGCGAGTAGAGCAGATTGGCCTCAAGCCATATCGCCAGTATCACCACTGTCACAGCCTGCCATCTCCCCGACTTCGTGATTATGGCCGGAGCAGAAAACACCATGCTTAGAAGCAGTGCGTTGACCCATGTTTCAGGCATCGAAAAGGCGGTGAAGGTGGTGTTCAGACACCACACCGTGTCAAACCACACCACTGTAAGGAGCGCCGCCGCCCAAAGCGTCACCACGCGCCTGGTCCAGATTTCTGCCGGGAAAATCTTCCCTATTATCCGTTTCATGTCTTTTTTCATAATCCGTAGAGGGTAAGTGTGCGGCAAAGTTACGATTTATTGCCGTTTTTTTGTAATTTTGTAGTTCATTAGGCAGAAAAGAAATGAGACAAAGGCTGACATATATGCGTCTGCTTCTGGCTGTCGGCGTGCTTATGGCGCTTGCGGCCTGTGCCAGCATGGGCCGTCCGCAGGGTGGTCCGCGCGATGTAGACCCTCCCGTGTTTGTGAAGAGCACTCCCTCTCCGGGGCAGCTTGAGGTCGACCGCCGGCGCATCTCCATAGAGTTCGACGAAAATGTGCAGATAAAGGATGTGATGAGCAAGGTGGTGATTTCTCCCGCCCAGCAGACCATGCCCCTTATCTCGGCTCTCGGACGCCGTGTGGTGGTTGACCTCCGCGACACTCTTCTGCCCAACACCACCTATACTCTCGACTTCTCCGATGCCATCTCCGATCTCAACGAAGGCAACGAGATTGACGGTTTCGCCTTCGCCTTCTCAACCGGCTCAGAGATAGACTCCCTGCAGATTTCGGGCATGGTGCTCGACGCAGCCACTCTCGAACCCGCCCAGGGGATGCTCGTGGGTGTCTATTCCGACCTCTCCGACTCCGCCATCACCACCCTCCCGATGGAACGAATCACCAAGACCAATCAGCTCGGCCAGTTTACCATACGCAACCTCAAAGAGGGCACATATCGCATTTTCGCTCTCAACGACAACAATCGCGACTACCGATGGGACCGCTCCGAAGATGTGGCATTCTATGATTTCACCGTCTCTCCTACAGCCACCCGCACTCTTCATTCCGACACTCTCCGCGCCGCCGACGGCACAGACTCCATTGTGGAGCATGAAGTCACCGTCTACGGCCCAGACGACATACTCCTCACTTGGTTTAATGAGAACTACACTCCGCAGTATCTCATGAAAAATGACCGCCAGGAGCGCAATCGCATCACCCTCCAGATGGCTGCTCCGGCCGACACTCTTCCGGAGCTGACCATTGCCAACGGTCCCCGCGAAGGGCGAAGTCTCTTTGATCTCGCGGTGCTTGATGCCTCTGCCCGCCGCGACACTCTCGACTTCTGGCTCACCGACACTCTCCTCATAGCCCAGGACTCGCTCTTGCTCGAAGCCCGCTATCCCCGCACCGACTCGCTCGACCGCATTTCATGGTTCACCGACACTCTGCGCCTCTTCATGCGCACCCGCAAAACCAAAGAATCTTCCAAGAAGAAGAAAGACGCCCCGGCCGACACTCTCCCGGAGCTCACTTTTCTCTCGGTGCGTGCCGAAGGCGGAGGCAATGTGGATGTCAACGCCCCCATGATGTTCACCTTTTCCGAGCCTATCGCTTCTCTCGACCAGGCCGGAATACATCTCGAAGTGCTCGACGACACTTTATGGATTCCCGTAGAGCCGCCGGTGTTTTCAGAGTGGCAGCCCTACCGCCCCATGAAATGGACTGCACCCTATGAGTGGGAGCCGGGCGAGAAATACCGCCTCACAATCGACTCCCTCGCCGCCAGGAGCATCTACGGCCACTGGAACCGACCCTACAAGCTTGACTTCACGGTCAAGAAGATGAACGAATATTCCACCGTGAAATTCAATATCACCGGCCTTGCCGACTCGCTTGCAGTGGTGCAGCTTCTTTCGTCGTCAGACCAGCCTGTGGCCTGGGCGCCTGTGGTGAACGGCACTGCCGCATTTGCATTCGTGCCCCCCGGCACCTATTATGCCCGCCTTTTTGCCGACCGCAACGGCAACAGCATCTACGACACCGGCTCAATTGAGCTTTCGCTGCAGCCCGAAGACACTTATTATTACCCAAAGAAGATACCGCTCAAGCAAAATTGGGATGCTGTGGTCAACTGGGATGTCAACGAGCTCCCTCTCGACCTTCAGAAACCCCTTGATATCAAGAAAAACAAGCCTAAGCCTAAGCCCGGTGAGATGCCTGAACCAACCGACTCCGATGATGAGGAGGAGGAAGACCTCCGGACTAATCCGGGCACTCTCACCAACGGCAGCAACCGCAGTTCCAACCGTGGAGGCCTCAACCGTGGAGGTTCCAGCGGTAGCCAGGGACGCATCATGCCGCCGCGACGCTGATTCTGCTTTTTTTTAACCAACGAGCCATGAATAGTAACGACACCCGAACCTCCGCACCACTCATTCCGGAGCCCACGCTCCGGCGACTGCCGTGGTATCTGGCCTATGTCAGCCTGCTCCACACCCGCGGAGTGGCCTACGTCAGCTCCACCGCCATCGCACGCGAAATAAATGTAGAGTCATCTCAGATTGCCAAAGACCTCTCATATCTCGCCATCAAGGGGAAAACCCGTATAGGCTACGAAGTGGGTGAGCTCGAAAGAGTGCTCCGCGGATTCCTTGGCTTCAACCGCGACCATAATGCAGTGATGATAGGGGTGGGAAGTCTCGGGGCGGCTCTGATAGCCGACTCCGGCCTGAAACGCTACGGCCTCGACATAGTTGCCGGTTTTGATGTGGCTCCGGCAGTGATCGGCACCACTATCGGCTCCGTGCCTATCTTCGATATGGCCCGTTTTGCCGAACTCCGGCGTCCGCTCGGCGCTGATATTGCCATTATCGCGGTGCCGGTGGAGCAGGCTCAGCCTGTGGCCGACGCGGCAGTGGCCGCCGGCATCAAAGGCCTCTGGAATTTTGCCCCGTGCCGCCTGCGGGTGCCTGACGGTATTGTGATTGAAAACACCAGTTTCTATGCTCATCTTGCGGTGATCTACAACCGCCTCGTCCCACGCCCATGAAAGCCATAGCCCTACGCCGCCATCTCGCTCAGCCTGTTGTGATTCCTCCGGCTGTAGATGTGATTGTCGATTCGGCCATCGTGCTCCCCGGCCGCCCGCTTTTTCTGCCCGACTGCGCCCCCGGATGGACTGTGAGGCTCTATGTGGCTGTGCGTGTGAGCCGCCTCGGCAAAGGAGTGTCGGCTAAATTTGCCCCGCGCTATTACGACTCCTTAACCCTCGCCCTCCGCCTCATGCCTCAGGGCTGGCCCGAAACCGGAGGCCTCGACGGCCTTTTCGACAATGCCCTTGCCCTCGGCCAATGGCTTCCGGCTACCGAAGACCCCATCACCATAGCCTACGGCAACACCTCTCTCACCATCACACCCGCCGAACTCCTTACGGATGAGGCNGTGGCTACAGTGAGCNCTTACGCCACAATAAAGCAGGGCGACGTCATAATGCCATGCTCACTGCCCGTGCAATTGTCTGTGGCGCTTGGCGACACCGTGGCATGCACTCTCAACGGCTCCCCCTGCCTGACAGTGCGCATACGCTGACCCCCTCCCTACACCTTTGCCTGCTGATAGGCGTCGGTATCACCGTCGTTGTCTATCAGCTTCATCTCTATCACGAATGGTCTGTCGGGTTTGAATCCGGCCGGCAGGAAGATGTTAAACAGCCTCGCATTGCGCTTATTGCGCCCTGCATCCTCTATCTGCAGCGGTGTGCCGTCGGCAAGCATCACGGCTCCGCCGGGCACATAGGTCTTGCTCCCGAACACCACCCTCAGCACTCCGTTGACCGGCACATTATACACGTGCATAAAAAGCCTGTCGGCCTTTCGGGTCATGAATCCCCATCCCTGACGGTCAATGTCGGCCACACCTTCGGCTCCCTTTATCGCCTCGCCGTTAGTGGCCATCCATCTTCCTATTTCCGACGCGATCTCACACTCCTCGGGGCGGATATTTCCGGTGCCATCAGGGCCGAAGTTGATCACGAGGTTGCCACCCATCGAATTGCATTCCGANAGCATGCTCGTGAGCTCATAGGGAGTCTTGGCATACGANGTCCACTTTCTGGCATATCCCCATCCNTTTTCCGGTATNGTCATGCAGCANTCCCAGTCGTTGCCGAAGAGCTGTTCGGCAGAGGTCGGTATGTCGCGCTCCCATGCCTGGTCATAGTCACCTATAAGGTCGCCGTTGAGGTCAAAGCGGCGGTTGCCNTATTCATCCGGGCGGAAACGGCTCCCGATGATGATGCCCGGACACTTCTCGCGNAGCNCTTTCTCAAGCGAGTGGGCAAACTCGGCTTCAGCCACCCACGATGCGTCCCATGTGCCGTCAAACCACAGACCCTTCACTCCCGGGTAACGGTCGAGGAGTTCGAGGAGCTGATTGCGGGTGAACTGTTTGAANCTNTCCCAGCGGGTGGAATCTGCGGCATTGACCGGCGGCTTATACATCCACCCCTCGTGCGACCAGTCCATTATCGAGAAATACAGATGCACATCTATCCCTTCGGCCGTGTAGGCGTCAACCACCTCCTTCACAATATCCTTGCCATAGGGTGTGGCAGCCACGGTATAGTCTGTATATTCACTTGGCCAGAGGCAGAATCCGTCGTGGTGTTTGGTGGTGAAAATCACATAGCCCGCTCCCATGTCGCGAGCTTGCCGCGCCCATTTCCGGNCATCGAAATTAGTGGGGTTGAANGATTTATACAGATTGTCGTAGTCCTCGTTTGGAATTCCGCGCCATGCCCTTATCCATTCGGCGGCTCCCTGATAGNTCTCCCCGTTCCATTCGCCACCNGCAAGCGCATAGACACCCCAGTGTATGAACTGCCCGAGTCCGTGGCCGCGCCAGCGCTCCATATCNGGGTCGGTGCGTTTTCCGGGATGATCAGACCCATGCACCAGGGGAGTGGTCACTCTCCCTTTGTCAACACCATAAGCCCACGGCGACGCNATANCTGCGGCAAGAGCAATCGAAAGTATGAATCGTTTCATATCTGAAAATATCTTACAGTANTTTTTTTGGCAGTGCAAAGTTAGCGGTTTCGCCCCATCTCCGCAACCACCCCNCCCTTTTCTGAGCCGCTCTGACTCNCTTCAAAAAATATCTCAANAAATATTTGCATATTGTAATAAAACCACTTACCTTTGCCTCTGAACTCTTTTCTTTCATGGAAATAGTCAACCAATCAACTCCGAAACAACAAAAAACAACTGCAATGAAAACTCTCAGCTCTTCCCTCATCCTCCTCTCCATACTCGTCCTCACATCTNTCCTNCCACTCACNTCATGCTCCGACGATAATTCAGTTGCTTCGGACGANGCCTATCGTGAATTTGTATGTGGAACCCCAAGTTCNGATGATAGATATAANCTNACGGCAACTCACTCCGGCTCTGTNNTNCAAATANANCCGGAAGNATNTGTGATTTTAGTNGATTCTTTAAGNGGNTTNACTCNAAAAAGTGGCCCAATTCTTTTGTNCCAGAAATCTACCGGTGATTCGTTGGTTGATTTGAAACCATTCCTTGGTAAAGAAATCANTATAACTGGTGGAGCAGTTATTCCTCCCTCNNTAGGTNGGGATTCCGTTAATATTTCNGGAAAAACAAAATATGTTCCTATTTATCCTATATACAACCTCAAAATACAGCCTATCTGAGTTTTTCNGACGGGTTGATTGGGGACTTNTCTTAGGCGAATCCTTACCCNCCCTTTTCTGAGCCGCTCTGACTNACTCTCAGCTCTGCGCCGGTGAGGCGCAGCGATGTTGCGGTGCCGGCAAGGCGCACGGTGAGCCGCGCACGGTGGGGAGCCGCAATGTGGCGCAATAGCAGCGGACGCTCCACGGCTCCGTCAATATCCAGTNTCACGATTCTTACGCGTCCTCCGGGGCCGCTGCCGTAGATTTCCAGAGCTCCGCTGAAATGGGTCGCCCGCATGCACACCAATGCCTCCGTGAGGCGTTCGCCCGGCCGGGTGGTCACTGTGGCCTCCCATTCCACAGCCGAAGCGGGCTGGCTCACTGTGGTCATGGTTCCGTCGGCATCCATGGCACGTAGTTCGCCGTCGGCAAGTCTCACCATCACGAGGCCGCTCGCCTCATCCGCACATATCCCCGCGACGCTCTTCGGAGTGGGAGCCAAGACCGACAGCGCCGTCCCCGCGAGGCGCATCACTCCGCCGCTACCTGCGGCATAGATTGTGCTTCCGCAGCGTGCCACTCCGGTGAGCTGCTGAGAGGAGAGTGCCATGGCCGCGATCTCTCCCCGCGCCGCGCTCACAGTCACACCCAACACCCCCTCGGTGGTGATGGCATAGAGNCGTCCACGCGACGCATCCCACGACGTGAGGCTGCGGTCGGCGGATATAAGAGCCGTTATTCTCCCGCCNCCAANAGTTGAAGCNGCCACGGGCAGAGCGGGTGAGTCGGCGCCACACACCGCCACCATGCCGCCACGCTCTTCCACCTCCGGAGCAGATGAGGCCACCGTGGCTACATAGGAGTCGCTGAGGCTTATCGGCACGAGTCCCGGCGACACCCATACAGCCCGGCTCATAGCCTCATTGGGGTGCAACTCTACGGNCGCCCCCTCGCGGCTTCCGTCAGAGAGAGTAGCGATCACCTCTATTTTTGTGGCGCCGGGATGAGGATATGCCACCATAGGAGCCATGAGCAATGGGTGGCCCACAAACCTCTCTATCTCGCCGCTCCGCTCAAGCATCTTGCTGCCGAACCACACTCTCGTCACTGCAGGAATACGCTCGGTGGCGGCGCTCTCAGTGCCNGATGCCACTATGAGCTCCGCAGGGTGGGCACCGGGCCAGANCAGGGGAGTGATGGNTCCATGCACCACACTGTCGCCCGCCCACACACTGACCCGCGCTTTCATGCCGTGGGGTANGCTGCACTCGGCCACAGCCCTTGAGGCTCCGCTCAATCGGCCTTCTGAGGGTNCGGTTCCGGCCATCCATGCGGAGCTCACTCCCGAACCTACCGGNGGTATGCTCACCGTGGTGGCNGCAGCCGGCANTCGGCGCGCAATATGCATCATCTCCTCGCAGCGGTCAGCCGTCTGCTCCANTCTTCTTGCCCGCCAGGTGCCGAGATCTGCCATCCATGATGTGGCTCCCGGCAGAGCGATTACAGCCACCGGGCTCCCTGAATTAGTCTTTCTCAACGCCACAGCCGCATCCTTGGCACCATCAACGGGGTGGAGCATGCCCGACACTTCGAGCTCCACCAGGCTCACCTCAGGCCTGTCGGAATAGTCGGGAATCACCGCCTCGAGCGAAAATGTCTCGGCTCTGATAAGTGTCTCTCCTATTTCGATTCCCTGCGACAGCTGGGTCACTTCTGCCTCAAGCGGTTCCACACATTGCCACCCCTGAGGCAGTCCGGCCACCGAGGGCTGACTCTCAAAGACCGTGCGTCCGGCGGCATCGGTCAGACGATAGCGCACCATGACAGGCTGCATGAACAGCCCGGCTCCCTCCACACGGGCACACAGCGCCCCATAAGCATTCATGGCGCCATCAGAATATTTCCGCAGTTCGGATTGTGTGAGCGCGCCCACGCTACCGGTGTCGGCATCCTTGGCCACAAATCTCTGGAGCGGCTGCCACATCTCGCCTGTGGAATTCACGCGCCATCTCACCGGCGCCCATACCCCGGGCTCACGCACTGTGGCCGCCGCATACTCTTCATCTGCCGCTCCATCTGGCATAGGCGGCAGCCCGGGGCATATCACAAGCCCGTCGCCTCTCAGGGAATCGGCCACGAGATTCACACACACCCTTGTGGCCGAGCCGGGTCTCAGCCCCTCCGCCTTTATCGCAATCGTTCTCATAGGCATTTTTTGCCCGCAAATTTACCCTCTTCATCCACCCTTACCCTGCTAATTTCCCCATTTCATCCGGAGGGGTCAGGNGAATATGGAGCCGGGTATCTCTCCNGTCCAGCAGAGCGGCTGCTCAACCCCGAAGAGCGAAAGAATNACCGAAGCGGTGTTCACNGTGTTGTTTGGCTCGGTCATCTTCACCCCTCGGGCAATTCCGGGGCCGGTTATGCCCCAGGGCACTATCATTTCGTTGACCGACATGCCGCCGTGGCCATAATTGATGCCGCCGTGGTCGGTGATAAACATTATGTGGGTGTCGTCATATAATCCGTCGGCTTTCATGCTGTCAAAAAGCTNACCGATATGCACATCCGCCTCCTCGATAGCAGCGATATATTGAGGCGACATCCATGTGTGCTTATGGCCGGCATGGTCGGTATGGACCGAGTAGAGAAACACCACCGTCGGATCCTCGCGGTGTTGGCGCATGAAAGTGAGAGCCTTGGCATAATTGTCGAGATAGCGGTCGTCGGCCTCGAAGCTCACCTCGTCGAGATAGCGGCGGTTGTAGGGGTTGATAAGTTCGGCCCAGTTATAATAGAATGCGGTGGCCATACCCGCCACATTGTCTTTCAGCACTTTGAAAAGAGTGGGATAATATCCGTCGGTGTCGGTGACGAGCGACGGCAGGGTATGATTGTCGAGAAGCCAGTCGTTGCGGTCCACTCCGTGAATNTCCGGNCCCGANCCGCTGAGATGGCTCATCCAGTTGGGCTGGGTGTTTGAGGGCATCACCACGCGNGTGTCGGTAGAGAGCACACCGTCGGCAAGCAGAGCGTCGAGATTGGGTGTGCGNGCCTGCTTGAATCCGTCCACACATATACCGTCGAGAGCCACCATGAGCACCCGCTTCGCTTTCGGGCGACCGGAACGCTGCTTGCTGACTGACTTACTTACTGCGGCNGGAAGAGAGGGGGCTATTGCAGCTGCNGCGGCGGCCATAAGGCTCCGGCGCAGAAATGAACGGCGAGATGTGGTANACATANGTTTTTTTCGTTTGAATTTGTGTACGGCGAAATTACAACATTCTCCCCTTCAGCGCAACATCTGCCATGCTCACGCAAAAGAAAGTCCATGTAATCGTAAAATAATCCATCTCCGCCACGTCGGGGAGTGGGGAGTGAGAATTAGAATTAAGAAATAGGTAATGGGGCGCTGGTCCGCGTAGCGGGCAAATATGGTAGGCCCGGGTGAGGAGGGCATCGCCCGACGTAACCCGGGTAAAGCGCCCCCTCTCTCTTATCGACCCTGCTATGGGTCGGACCTCTCTATGCGCCCCCTACAGGACGATATGGGAAAAGCCCCTCCTGCTATCCGGGTTACGATCGGCGATGAATCGCCTCCCTCACCCTGGCCTACCATCTCGTGCGCCGACGGCGCTCCTCCGCACCCCGCTCGCCGCGGGTCTATCAGCCATGACCTCACCCGAGCCTCACCCGAGCCGGGCGGCCTCCAACCAAAAAATGGGGAAATTAGCGGTTTATTTCAGAATAAATCGGTAATTTTGTGGCCGAAAAACAGTTTTTCACCACGGAAATGGAAATAATCCGCACAGTAAGCGGCCTCCGCGACCGCATAGCCGAAGCCCGCTCCAAAGGGCTCACCATCGGCCTTGTTCCCACTATGGGTGCCCTTCATGCAGGCCATATGTCGCTCATTGACAGAGCACGCCGTGAAAACGACGTGGTAGTGGTCAGTGTGTTTGTCAATCCCACACAGTTTAATAACCCCGACGATCTCCGCACATATCCCCGCACCGAAGAGGCCGATTGCGCCCTGCTTGGCGAAGCCGGTGTAGACCTCGCTTTCATCCCTGCCGTTGAGGAGATTTATCCTGAGCCCGACACCCGCATTTTCCCCCTCGGCCCTGTGGCCGAAGTGATGGAGGGAGCCATGCGTCCCGGCCATTTCAACGGTGTGGCCCAGATTGTGAGCAAGCTCTTTGCCCTCACCGAGCCCACCCGCGCATATTTCGGCGAAAAAGACTTCCAGCAGATTGCCGTGATTCGCCGCATGGCCGACCTTGAGGGCTTCGACCTCGAAATCGTGGCCTGTCCGATATGCCGCGAAGCCGACGGACTCGCACTCTCCAGCCGCAACGTGCGCCTCACCCCCGAGCAGCGCGAGATAGCTCCGGCAATTGCCCGCACTCTGATGTCGAGCACCGAATGGGCTGCCGACCACACTCTGGAGCAGACCCGCCGCTATGTGGTAGACACCGTCAATTCATTCCCCCACATGCAGGTGGAATATTTCGAGATTGTAGACCCCCTCACCATGCAGCCACTCTCTGAATGGCCCGCAGCCGGCGACGCCGTAGGCTGCATCACGGTCTATTGCGGCGATGTGCGCCTCATTGACAATATCCGCTATAAAGCCCGCTGAAAATCCCAGTCATGCAGATACAAGTACTCAAATCAAAAATACACCGCGTCACCGTTACCGAGGCCAACCTCAACTACATAGGCTCCATCACCATCGACCAGGACCTCATGGACGCCGCCGGAATCATTGCAGGCGAAAGAGTGTATATAGTCGACAATAACAACGGCGAACGCTTCGACACCTATGTCATTGCCGGACCCCGCCGCAGCGGTGTGATATGCCTCAACGGGGCAGCTGCCCGCAAGGTGCATCCCGGCGATATAGTGATTATCATGGCCTATGCCATGATGACCCCCGAAGAAGCCCGCGAATTCACACCCTCGGTCGTGTTTCCCGACACCGCCACCAATCTTCTCAACAACTGATTAACCCCCCTCACCATCATATATGTTTGAAAATCTAAGCGAACGCCTTGAACGCAGCTTCAAGCTCCTCAAGGGCCAAGGCAAAATCACCGAAATCAATGTTGCCGAAACACTGAAAGATGTGCGCCGTGCGCTTCTCGACGCCGACGTAAACTATAAGGTGGCCAAGCAGTTCACCGACACCGTCAAGGCCAATGCCCTCGGACGCGATGTGCTCAATGCCGTCAAGCCTTCGGAGATGATGGTGAAGATTGTCCATGATGAGCTCACCCGTCTCATGGGTGGCGACACCGCCCGGGTGAACCTTTCGGGAAATCCCGCCGTGATTCTCATGTCGGGTCTGCAGGGTTCGGGTAAGACCACATTCTCCGGCAAGCTCGCCAAGAAGCTCAAGAGCGAGCAGGGCAAGCGCCCGCTTCTTGTGGCTGCCGACGTGTATCGCCCTGCGGCTATTGACCAGCTCAAGGTGCTCGGAGAGCAGATCGGAGTTGAAGTCTACACCGAGCCGGGCAACACTGACCCCGTGGAGATTGCCCGCAACGGTATTGCCCACGCAAAAGCCGCCCACCTCGACCTCGTGATTGTCGACACTGCCGGCCGTCTCGCCGTCGACGAGGCTATGATGAACGAAATCGAGGCCATCAAAAAGGCCGTGAAGCCCTCCGAGACCCTCTTTGTGGTCGATTCAATGACCGGTCAGGACGCTGTCAACACCGCCCGTGAGTTTAACGAACGTCTCGATTTCGACGGCGTGGTCCTCACCAAGCTCGACGGCGACACCCGTGGCGGCGCGGCCCTCTCTATCCGCACCGTGGTCAATAAGCCCATCAAGTTTGTAGGCACCGGCGAGAAACTCGACGCTCTTGACCTCTTCCATCCCGCCCGAATGGCCGACCGTATTCTCGGCATGGGCGACATCGTGTCGCTCGTCGAAAAAGCCCAGAAGGCCATCGACGAGAAAGAAGCCCGCGAGATTCAGCGCAAGATTGCCAAAAACCAGTTTAATTTCGACGATTTCCTCGCCCAGATTCAGCAGATTAAGAAAATGGGCAATATCAAGGAACTCGCCTCTATGATACCCGGTGTGGGCAAAGCCATCAAAGATATAGACATCGACGACGACGCCTTCAAAGGCATCGAGGCCATAATCCGCTCCATGACCGCTCAGGAGCGTCAGCAGCCCGAAATCATCAACGGCTCCCGCCGCCAGCGCATTGCCCGCGGTTCGGGCACCACTGTCCAGGAAGTCAACCGCCTCCTGAAGCAGTTTGACGACACCCGCAAGATGATGCGTGCCGCCACCACGATGAAAAATCCCATGAAGATGATGCGCGCCATGCGCCGTCGCTGATTCCCATCGATTCTCTCATCGGCTTGCCGCTTGCGTAGCAAGAATTCTCAATTTTCAACTCTCAATTCTCAATTTCATCTATGACCATAATTGACGGAAAGAAGACATCCGACGAAATAAAAGCCGAAATCGCCGCCACAGTGGCCGAAATGGTGGCCGAAGGTCGCAAACGCCCCCATCTGGCCGCTATCCTTGTGGGCCACGACGGAGGCAGCGAGACCTACGTGGCCAACAAAGTGAAAGCCTGCGAGCAGTGTGGCTTCAAGTCTACCCTCATACGCTACGAAGACTCCGTGACCGAGCAGGAGCTCCTGCAGGCCATCGACAGCCTCAACGCCGACCCCGACGTTGACGGCTTCATCGTCCAGCTCCCGCTGCCGCGCCACATCTCCGAGCAGCGCATCATCGAGGCCATAGACTATCGCAAGGACGTAGACGGCTTCCACCCTGTCAACGTTGGCCGCATGATGATCGGCCTTCCCTGCTTTCTTCCCGCCACCCCCTCCGGCATCCTCGAACTCCTCAAGCGCTACGACATTCCCACCAAGGGAGCCGAATGCGTGGTGCTCGGCCGCAGCAACATCGTAGGCAAGCCCGTTGCGGCTCTCATGATGCAGAAACACCTGCCCGGCGATGCCACAGTCACCGTGTGCCACTCCTCCTCGCGCAACATTAAGGAGACAACCCTCCGCGCCGACATTATCATCGCCGCCCTCGGAAGCCCCGGATTCGTCACTGCCGATATGGTAAAACCCGGAGCAGTGATTATCGACGTCGGCACCACCCGTGTGCCCGACTCCTCGCGCAAGAGCGGATTCCGCCTGCGCGGAGATGTAGACTTCGACACCGTGGCTCCCATCTGCTCAGCCATCACCCCGGTGCCCGGCGGAGTGGGTCCGATGACCATCTGTTCGCTCATGAAGAACACCCTCCTCGCTGCCCGCCACGACATCTATCCCGCGTGATATCTCCCGCCTCCATCATCCCGCTCCTCGTCTCTCTCTCCTCGCTGCTCCTCTCTGCAGACGAGGCCGAGATTATCTTTGCCGGCGATGCCATGCAGCATCAGTCGCAGCTCAACGCGGCCCGCACTCCCGGCGGAGGGTTTGACTATTCGGCCTGTTTCAGCGCGCTCGCCCCATATATAGCCTCGGCCGACTATGCCGTGGTCAATCTGGAGTGTCCGCTCGGAGGAAGCCCCTATGCCGGCTATCCCATGTTCTGTGCTCCCGATGCTTATGCCGAAGCGCTCCGCGACGCCGGGTTCGACCTCGCCCTCACCGCCAACAATCATATGCTCGACCGCCGCGACCGCGGCCTCAGGCGCACGGTCACTGTGCTCGATTCCATTGGCCTCTCCCACACCGGCACCTACGCCTCGCCCGAGGATCGCGCCTCAGAAGTGCCTTTCATGGCTGATATCAATGGCTTCCGGTGTGCGTTTCTCAACTACACCTACGGCACCAACGGCATCACCCCGGGCCCCGGGGTGGCTATTGACTATATCGACACCCTCCGCATGCGTGCCGACATTCACGCCGCCCGAGCTGCCGGAGCCGAGATTGTCACCGCATGTGTGCACTGGGGAGTGGAATACCGCCTCCTTCCCGAGCCCTCCCAGCGCCGTCTCGCCTCCACTCTCCGTGCCATGGGAGCCGATATCGTGATGGGCGGCCACCCCCATGTAATCCAGCCCATGGAACTCACCCCGGGTCCCGACGGCCGACAAGGACTCACCGTCTATTCCCTCGGCAATTTCATCTCCGGCATGCGCACAGCCGACACCCGAGGCGGAGCCATCGCCTCGGTCACCCTTCGCCGCGACTCTCTGGGGCGTGCCTATGTGGCCGATGCGGCCTATCGCCTCGTGTTCACCCTCACCCCCGTCTCACCCGGCGAAAATTTCCGCCTCATTCCCGCCGAGCAGCCGGCTCCGGACCCCTTGCGCAACGACCAGCGGCGCGAATTCGTGCGTCGGGCCGACGAAGTGTTCTCCCGCCACAACATCTCCGTTCCGCGCGACTCCCTTCCCATCCCCGGCATTGTGCGCCGTCGCGCCCTCCGCCGCGCTCTCCAACTCTGACTCCTCACCCTGTTTTTCATTTTTTCCCATTCCTCATTTTTTCATTCCTCAAAGCAATGAAGATAGATGTCGATGCCGTGCTCCGTGAACGCCTTCCGCGCCACTATCGCTTCATTCCCCGCCCGCTTGTCAGATGGGTGGAGCGCACCATATGCCAGGAGCAGATGAACGAGATGCTCCGTGTCAACCACGGCCTGCGCGACGCCGACTTCTGTCGCGGCGTCCTCTCCCATCTCGGCATCACATGGAGTGCCCGCGGATGTGTCGACCGGCTCGCCGCCACACCACGCCCCCTCATAGTGTCCAATCACCCCCTCGGAGGTCTCGACGGCATAGTGATGATAGACTTCATCACCCGCACCTGCGGCCCCGGAATGCGATTTCTTGTCAATGACCTCCTCATGGCCATAGAGCCTCTCTCGGGAGTGTTCCTGCCCGTCAACAAGCACGGCGCCCAGTCGCGTGCCGCCTCCGCGGCCATCGATGAGGCTATGGCATCATCAGCCCCTCTGGTCATTTTTCCCGCCGGACTCGTTTCCCGCCGTCGCAACGGCCAGGTGGCAGACCTCACCTGGCAAAAAATGTTTGTCAATAAAGCCATCGCTTCCGGTCGCCCCGTAATTCCTGTGCATTTTAGCGGTCATAACTCAAGTTTTTTTTATACTTTTGCAAATCTTAGAGAGCGTCTGGGCCTTAAGTTCAATATCGAGATGGTCTTTCTGCCGCGCGAAGTGTTCAGAGCCGCAGGCTCCGCCTTCACCATTTCTGTCGGTGCCCCCGTGCCCCCGTCAGAGCTCAGGGGTGGTGCCGCAGCCGCCGCAACCGCCGCCGATATCCGCCGAAGGGTCTATGCTCTCGCATGATAGTATCCCACCGCCAAATGGAACAACCGATAATCAACCCCATACCCACCGAAGAGCTCCTCGCCGAGCTCACACCCGACAGACTCTTGAGGCCCACCAACAAAGGCCACAACCTCATCTATGTTGTCGACGCCCACACAGCGCCGGCAGTCATGCGTGAGATAGGGCGACTGCGTGAAATCTCATTCCGTCAGGCCGGAGGAGGCACAGGTAAGTCGTGCGACATCGACGAATACGACCTCATGACCCCACCATGCCGGCAGCTCATCGTCTGGGATCCCGAATCGCAGCAGATACTCGGAGGCTACCGCTATATCACCGGAGCAGACATCCGTCTGTTTCCCGACTCACGCCCCCGCATCGCCACCTCCCATATGTTTTCCTTCTCTCCCGAATTCATCGAATCATACCTCCCCTTCACCATAGAGCTCGGACGCTCCTTCGTGCGCCCCGAATACCAGTCGTCAAAAGCAGGAGCCAAAGCCCTCTACGCCCTCGACAATCTCTGGGACGGTCTCGGAGCCCTCACCGTAATCCACCCCGAGATTCGCTATCTCTTCGGCAAAGTCACAATGTATCCGAGCTACAACCGGGAGTGCCGCGACCTCATCCTCTATTTCCTCCACCGCCACTTCCCCGACCCCGACTCCCTCGTCCGCCCCATCCGTCCCCTCCCTCTCGACATCGACGAAGCCGCAATGGAAGCCCTCTTCTGCGCCGATGATTTTGCCGGCGACTACCGCATACTCAACCGCGCCATCCGGGCCCACGGCTTCAACATCCCGCCCCTCGTCAACGCCTACATGAGCCTCTCACCCACAATGCGCATGTTTGGCACCGCCATCAACGACGAGTTCGGATTCGTAGAAGAATCAGGCATATTCTTTGCCATCTCCGAGATTTTCGAAGAAAAAAAACGCCGCCATATCGGCACATTTCACCACTCCTCAACCCCGGGTTGCCCCAATGACTCATCATTCTGATTCAGGCCTGCCGAAAGGCCGTCCCGCAGTGTCACCCTACCGGCGCGGAGCCGACGATGGATTCCTCTTCGGCATCCTCCTCTCCGCCATGTTTTTTGCCGGAGTGTTCTCATTCACCATCCCCCTGCTCGGCCTCATCTCAACCCTGCTCGCACTGAGCGTGCCGTTTGTCATCTACTTCTTTCTCCGCCGAGCCTACGTGGCCGACTATGGCACCACGCTCCTCTCATCCCTCTGGATGCAAGGCATCATGATATTTGCCTGCGGCTCCCTGATTGCCGGACTCCTCGCCATGGTCTATCTCAAATGGATCAACCCCGACTTCTTCTCAGCCCGCATAGCCGAAGCCATTGAATTCTACCGCTCCTCGGGCTGGGAATCCGGCGAACGTATGGCCGACACCCTTTCGGCCATGGTCGAAGCCCGCGTCATGCCCTCGGCTGTCCAGATGGTGCTCGAAACCATCTGGCTCTCCATATTCTCAGGCTCCCTCCTCTCGCTCCTCATGGGGCTCCTCGCCAGAGCACGGGCAGTGCCCGGAGTGCCACGCTGACTCTCCCTCTCCTGTCTCACAAACGATCATCTCACCCTATGGATATTTCGATAGTAGTTCCTCTCTACAATGAAGCCGAGTCGCTCCCCGAACTCGAGCAGTGGATTTCGCGCGTCATGGCCGAACATGGCTTCACCTACGAGATTCTTTTCATCAACGACGGCTCAACCGACTCCTCCTGGGACGTCATCTGCTCCCTCGCCCGTAAAAATCCCGCCGTCAAAGGCGTCTCCTTCCGCCGCAACTATGGTAAGTCGCCAGCCCTCAACACCGGATTCCTCCGCGCCAAAGGCGATGTGGTCATCACCATGGACGCCGACCTCCAGGACTCACCCGACGAAATCCCCGAACTCTACCGCATGATCACCCAAGACGGCTACGACCTCGTGAGCGGATGGAAGCAGAAACGCTACGACCCCCTCTCCAAAACCATACCCACCAAACTCTTCAATGCCACCGCCCGACGCGTCAGCGGCATCCGCAATCTCCACGACTTCAACTGCGGTCTCAAAGCCTACCGGTCAAAAGTGGTGAAACACATCGAAGTCTACGGAGATATGCACCGCTATATCCCATATCTCGCCAAAAACGCCGGATTCACCCGCATCGGCGAAAAAGTGGTCCACCATCAGGCCCGCAAATACGGCACCACAAAGTTCGGCCTCGACCGCTTTGTCAACGGCTACCTCGACCTCGCCACACTCTGGTTCACCAACAAATTCGGCATCAAGCCCATGCACTTCTTCGGGCTTCTCGGCAGCCTCATGTTTCTCCTCGGCTTCATCGCCGTGGTGGCAGTCGGAGCAACCAAAATCTACAATATGCACGTAGGGCGCCCCTACATCCTCGTCACAGACTCCCCCTACTTCTACCTCGCCCTCGTCCTGATGCTCCTCGGCACCCAGCTCTTCCTCACAGGCTTCCTTGGCGAACTCATAGTCCGCAACTCACCCCGCCGCAACGACTACGAAATCGAAACCACCCTCAACCTCCCCGACTAAATGCACAAACCAATTGAAAATGAAAAATGTGAAATGAAAAATGTAAGATAAACAATCATAATGCGTGAAGGAAACATAGTATATGAGCAGGCTAAGAAATTTGCGCTAAGGATATACTTACTGAAAAAATATCTTTGCGAAGAACACCACGAGTTTACATTGGCTGATCAGGTGCTGAGAAGTGGCACATCCATTGGTGCAAACATTTCCGAAGCCATAGATGCATTCAGCCGTGCCGATTTTCATTATAAGCTTACAATCGCTCTTAAAGAATGCTCAGAAACTAAGTATTGGCTTGAACTACTTCATGAAGCCGAATTAATTTCCGATATTATGTTTGACTCCATGTATACTGACCTCGTATCTATCTATTATCTATTGACAAGTACCTGCAAGAAACTTCAGAGACACCCGCAAAATGATTAGATTACAGTCATTCTTGTTAAAAATTAAGAATCAGCTGCGACCGTCGATTGCTCGATCGCCACACTCATCGCGCCCAAGACACTTCTCATCCCTCCTCTCTCATTTTTCATTTTTAATTTCTAATTTTTCATTTTTAATTTCTCATTTCTCATTTTCTCACGCATGTAGCGAAACGGAATGTGGGGTCATCGCTCCCCGCGCAAAAGGAGCTTCGGAGATGCGACCTTCCATCCGCTCATTATTCTCCTCCCTCCGCCCTCATTTCTCATTTTTAATTTCTCATCCCTCCTCCCTCCGCCCTCATTTTTCATTTTTCATTTTTTATTTTACATTTTTCATTTTCCAATTTTCATTTTCAAGCTGCTCCACCTCCGGCTGCCTCGAAAACCAGTCTGCACTACCCAAAGCACTCTTCTACACCGCTTCCGTCTCAGAATCAGGTGACGTCACAGATAGAATAGTCTCTATAGACTCCATCCAGGTCTGGGGAGTAGGCTCCCCTGGCGACTCACTCCTCGTCGACGGCCGCGCATCCTCCACCTACCTCCCCCTCCGCTCATCAGCTTCATCCGTCCGCTTCTGTTTCCACTACACCCAGCGCAACCTCTCCTCATCAGCCCTCAACGACACCCTCACCCTCACCTACACCTCCGATCCCCGCTTCATCTCCGAAGAGTGCGGAGCCATGTATTTCTACACCCTCACATCCCTCTCCTCCACCCGCCATCTCATAGACTCCGTGCGCCTCACCGACTCTCTTGTCACCAACTTCGACAAAGAGACACTCCGCATCTACTTCCGCACTCAGGAGGCCGACGACACCGGGGCCGACGAGACTGACACCGAAACCGACACCGACCCACAGCCATGAACAGTCCTGCCACACTTCTCGCCGGGCTGCTCTCTGCCGCAGCCATATTTCTCGCCTCGGCCTTCTCGGCTCAGGCCCAGCGACGCATCACCCCCGTCAATCCCCCCAAGCCCGGAGTCACCATCCGCAAGACCGACCCCGACAAGAAGCCCGAGATAGACCGCGCCCGCCTCGAAGAGCGCCTCGATGCCCAGGGTAATGTGATTCTTGTCGACACCGTCACCGGCACAGAGTTTGTAGACTCCACCGGAATCATACCCCCCGTGGGCAATATCTACCCCCTGCTCCATGCCGTCACCGTCGGAGTCAACGTGCTCGAACCCGCCCTCCGCGCCTTCGGACAGCAATATGGCGGGGCCGAAGTGTGGGGCGAACTCTCTCTCCACAACCGCTATAAGCCCGTAGTCGAATTCGGACTGTCAAACGCCGCCATCACCCCCGACGGCATGAACTACACCTTCCGCTCCCCGCTCGCACCCTACTTCAAGCTCGGCATGAACTACAACGTGTTCTACAACTCCAACCCCGCCTATCAGCTTCTCGTAGGCCTGCGCTACGGCCTCACACCCTTCCGCTGGACACTCACCGACATCACCTCATCGCCCGACTCCTATTGGGGCCCATCATCCCCCGTAAGCTTCCCTACGCAAAACTCCTTTGCCGGCTACTGGGAATTTGTCCTCTCACTCAAAGTCCGCATAGCCGGTCCCATATCCCTCGGATGGGCCGTGAAATATCATTCCATGCTCCACGGAGGCAAATCGCCCCTCGGCCCCTCCCTCTACATCCCCGGATTCGGCAAGCGAGGCAACTCCCTCTCTGTAGGTTTTTCAGTGATGTATACCATTCCGCTGAACACTTCCCCCGCCCCCGCCGTTCCTACAGAAAAACACACACACCAATGAAGAAAATCATAATCATCGGCGCATCCTCCGGACTCGGCTATCAGATGGCCGCCGATTTCGCCCGCGTAGGATGCCGCGTAGGCATCGCCGCACGCCGCACAGAGCCCCTCCAGACCATCAAAGACCTTTATCCCGACCGCGTGGCCACAGCCGAGATAGACGTCACCGCCCCCGACGCCGTGAAACGCTTCTACGACCTCATCGAGCTTATCGACGGCATGGACATACTCATCTTCGCCGCCGGAGCAGGCTTCCAGGACCCCGCACTCGACGACGCCATCACACGCCGCATCCTCGACACCAACGTCACCGGATTCGCACGCATCCTCAACGCCGCCTACAAATATTTCCGCGACACAGCCTCCGTCACCCCCGGACAGATAGCCGCAATCACATCGGTGGCCGGCACAAAAGGCATCGGCACAGCCTCAGCCTACTCCGCCTCCAAACGCTTCCAGCAAATCTATATCGACGCCCTCGACCAGCTCGCACACCAGCAGCACGTCAACGTACGCTTCACCGACATCCGGCCCGGATTTGTCCGCACACCATTCCTCGACCCCGACAAAAACTATCCCATGTCCATGAGCACCCTCCGGGCAGCCCGCCTGATAGAAGAAGCCATCCTTCGAGGCCGGCGACGCGCCACCATAGACTCCCGCTGGGCCGTGGTCAACACCCTCTGGCGCCTCATCCCCTCAGCCCTCTGGCGCCGCCTCGCCCTCACCCTCTAATCCCCCCCCCCTTTTGGGGATGGCTTTTTCTGACGATGGATTGGGGAAATTAGCAGGGTGTGGCATGCCGTGGGGTTGTAATTTTGCGGCATGATAGAGGATTTGATGCTTTCAGCAATACTTACGGAGAACACGCGGCGAAATGCCGCGCTGGCCGCTCTGTCGGCAAACTATTCGCCCGAGACTGGTCTCGGCTGTTGCGGCCACCGCCGCGCTGTGGTGCGCCCCGGCGGCGCTACTCTCTATCTTCCAGAGCCTATGCTGGCCGACCCCGATTTCTCACCCTCCATGCCCGAGCTTCAGCTCCAGCGGCTGAGAATCAGGTATGATTTCGAATACTGGGCCTGGCGGTGTGTCCACATCACCCACCGCCTCACAGCCCGCTACATCCCTCTCACTCTCAATCTGCCTCAGCGCAAGCTC